>JBPCPC010000112.1:0-13808 GCA_050999585.1 Solirubrobacteraceae bacterium
CGGCTGGATCGCCGGCCAGCCGTCGGACCTCCGCGGCGAGACCGGCGGAGCGCCGCCGCCGCTGGCCCGCCTCCACCAGCGCGGTCCGCACGGCGTCTGACTCGTTGCGCCCCTCGCGAACGAGTGCAGCCAGAGCTTGCTCTGAGGCCTCATCCAGACGGGCGCGCACAACTCGCGATGCCATACCCCGACCGTAGCACAACCTGTGCTACATAAGACCATGGGCGGTAGCGCCGGCTAACCGCTGGGGCGGCGTTCGAACTGGTGTAGCCAGCACGACGCACATCCGCGCCCACCACAAGCTCATGCAGACCTTCCCCGAGATCTTCGACAGCGTCGTCGCCTGACGACCGCCCGTCCTCCCAACTCCAGCCGCCAGCTACGCCTCGCCGAGTCGCAGGAGTCCCGCCCGCCAGCCCTGGGTCGGACGCCACCGCGGCGCTACGAACGGCAAGCCGACCCGCAGGGTCGTCATCCTCAGCAGGACCCTTTGTCGGACCCGTGCAGAGGCTCAGGGCGCCAGCTACAGGGCCTGGACCCCTACCAGCCTCTCCCTTCGATATCCGCTGTTTGCCGTTCGTCTCGCCGATCGCCAGCGGATACACCGGCCCCCTTGGCTTGGGTGGCCACTCGGCGCGCGGCGATCGCGCTTGAGCCGTAGAGACGGCCCCGTATCGTTTCGCCGCCGGCGCGCCTGCTGGCGCTGGGATTTGCCCGTCAGCGCGAGCGATTGAGGGGGCGTATCGGGCCGTATCTTTTAGAGGCCGAGCGAGGGGCCCTCGCGGCCGCGGTCAATTCTGGGCGCCGGCCGGTCGAGCTCGGGCTCGAGCGGGTCACCGGGCCGCCGCGGCCACCGTCGGGCGCCGGGCGGCGCGACCGCCGAGGCGGCGAGCAGCCCGTGGGTAAGCGTGAGCTCATAGGTCTGCTCGGCGGCCTGGTGACGATCGTCGGCCTGCGCATACGCGGTCTGGGCGGATCGGTCGCGCTGGGGGGCGCCGGGTTGCTGGACCTCCCACGCCTGGCGCTGGTGGTCAAGCTGCGCCTGACGGCGGTCGGCCTCCTGCTCCAAGCGGCGCTGTCTGTCTGCTGCCCGTTGTTCGCGGTCACGGGTCGCGGCGAGCTGGGCTCTGAGGGTCCGGCCGCGCTCACCGAGACGCTGAAACCGTCCCAGCTCCCCGAGCTGGCCGGTGAGCCGTGCGACCTGCGCGGCCGCAAACTGGGCTTGGCCGGCGGCGTACTGCGCGTCAGCGACCGCGTGCGCCACGTCGGGGTCGCGCGGCATCGTGGCCATCACCCGCGCCGCCTGATCACGCTCCACGCGGGCGTGCTCAAGCGCAGCGGCGGCCTGGTCACGCTCGACCCGGGCGCGCTGCAACCGCGCGCGGGCCTGGTCGCGCTGCTCGCGCTGATCAGGCGCCCGACGCCGCGGCCCGTCGCCGTCGTCGTTGTCAGAGCGGCGGGGGGAGGAGGTGCTCTCCCGGTCAAGCTCGCGCTGCACCTGGTGCTCGTGGGCGAGCGCGACGGCGATCGACGGAACCTCAGGCTCTGAGCGTCCCAGCCGTTCAGCGAGTCGAGCCAGCCGGTCCTCGCGGTCGGCGTGATCGCCGGCGATCACATGTGCCCGGTCGACGGTCTGACCTTGGGCCGGCCACGTGTGTGACACATAGGCCAGCCTGACGCTGGCGGCTTCCAGCTGGCCGCGGTCCCAGCTGGCCTCCCGGCTGTCGGCCAGCGCCACGGTCGCATGCTCGTCCTCGGCGACATCGACCACCCGGCCGCGGGTCCCGCTTCTCACCGCCCCGAGCTGCGGGTGGACGCTCGCGGCCCGCAACACGATCTCATCCCCGGCGCGCAGCCCATACGGACGCCCCGCCAGGACGACGGCGTGCTCGCCAGCCAAGATGCCGTCCTGGGCGCGGAGCGCCTGCGCGCGGGCGTTGAGCCCGTCAAGATGATCGTTTGAGGTCTGGATGACGACCAGCGCGCTGCGCCCGGCCTGGCGGTCTGAGTGCGCGGCCTCGAGGCGCGCGGTCCTCCGCCTGCCGTTGAAAAGCCTCAACGACGACACGGCCGCGGGCCGCGTAGCCGGTGAGCGCGCGCTCGTGCTCCCCGGCGCGCCACCGCGCCTGATCCCGACGGTCTCCGGCGTCCTTCGCGCGGACGATCCGCGGAAGCTCAGCCAGCCCCCCGTGGTCGCTAGCGGCCTGCTCGATCCGAGGCCACAGGCCGCCGGCGCCGACCGCCCCTGACTGGCGGGGGTCACCAACCTCGATCACCCGCACCCCCGACCCCACCGCCACACCAAGCAGCCACGCCTGCTCGCGAGTGGACGCCAGCGCCGCCTCGTCAAGCACGACCGTCACCTCGGGCGAGAACGTCACCACGCCGCCCGCTACCGCCGCCCGCAGCGCCGCTGTGGAATACCCCTCCGCGGTGACGCCCGCCTCTGAGAGCTCAGCGGCGAGCCGCTCGGCGGCCTGCGCCCCGAGGCGACCCGCACCCGATGGACCGTCGGTGAGGAGAACGCCGTCAGCGCTCTGACCGCCCCGAGCTAGCCCAGCCCGACGCCGGCGAGGCCCTCGGCGGTCAACCAGGCCAGCGACCCCTCGCCGCGCATCGCCGCGATCCGTGAAAGCCAGCCCATCGCCTCAAGCCTCGCGACATGCCGGCGCAGCACCCGCTCAGCTAGACCAAACCCGACTGCAATCGCCGGCATCGCCACCACCTCCAGCCGGCCGATGAACCGCCCGACCCGCACCGTCCCCGGACCCACCTCTTGACCTGACCGCTTCACCGCTTGCCTGTCTCCCCTGTCTGTTGGCTTTCGCTGCTTCTGTCTGGCCGTCCACGACTGCAGTTCGTGAGCTGGTTCATCGGACGCGTCATCGCTGCCAGGAGGGATCGGGAAGGCCCCAGCGTTCGGCGTAGCGCACCGCGGTGCGGTAGCGGCCGTCCAGCGGCCAGGGATCCTCACCGGCGGCCACGCGCTGGTCGCAGACCTGGGCCTGGGCGGCGCGCTGCTGGGCGGCATACACGCGCCGGCCGGCGGCTTGGTGGACGGGGTGGTCGCTGTCCAGCAGCTCGCTGGCAACGCGCACTTGAGCGTCGGGCGAGAGCCGAAAGCGCAGCCGCTGGTTGGTCTGCTCAGCCAGTGTCGCACGGCGCGGCGCCGCGCTCGGGCGGCGGCGCGGCCAGGTGCTCAACACGCTCGGGAGCCTCGGCATGGGCGCGGGCGCGCTCGGCGCCGCCGTCGGGGGCGCGATCCACCGCCCGCTCGTCACCGTGTTCGTGTTCACCGCGGTCAACCTCGTGGCCGCGGTGATCGCGGGCCGGGTTAGTGTTCCCGACGCCGGACGCACCCCAGACAAAGGACGAACGTGAGCACCTCAGAGACTTCGGGCCTGGTCACCGACATGGCCGGGCTGCGCGACCTCGTCGGCCGCCACACCGGCTACACCGAGTGGCGGACGATGGAGCAGGACCGCGTCAACCTGTTCGCCGACGCGACCGACGATCACCAGTACATCCACGTCGACCCCGAGCGCGCCCAGGCATCACCGTTTGGCGGCACGATCGCCCACGGCTATCTGACGCTGTCACTGGTGGCGCCGATCCTCGGTGAACTGGTCAAGGTCACCGACGCCAAGACCGGCGTCAACTACGGGGTGGACCGCGTGCGCTTCCCCGCGCCGCTGCCGGTCGGCGCTCGCTGGCGCGGCGGCGCCGAGCTGCTCGAGGTAGCGGACGTGAGCGGGGGGCTGCAGATGAAGGTGAGCGTCACCGTCGAGCTCGAGGGCTCGCAGAAGCCGGCGATGGTCGCCGAGGCGCTGGTCCGGCTGTACGGCTGAGCTGAACCGACTGGGCGGCTGCGAACCTGTGATGGGCGCGTCGGGTTGGGTGCTGGGCCGGTGGATCAAGCGGCAGGGATGCCGCGCCGTGATATCTGGATGATCATGGCGGGACTCGCCCGCAGGGCGCTGGAGCGCGCCGGGGGTGGGGTTGGCGTTGACGCGCTGAGCGGCTGAGGGTCAGCCAGCTGTTGCTGGCCCCGTTCGTAGCCGTCGTTTCGCGCCTTGAGACTTGCGATCGCGTTCGGCGGGCGAGGTGTGGTTACTCGGAGACGGGCTTATCACCCCCAAACGGGGAGCAGAACCGAAATTTCCGAGAAAGGGCAGCCACACAGGCCGTCTCACAATCCCGCCGACCGTCGATCAGCGTGCTTATTTCGCCAACCGGTTTCGCCCCGAGCCCCCGCGTGCGAATAAGCACCGTCAGCGTGCTTATGCCCCCATCCGGCCTTATCCCCCACCCCCCGCGAGGCGAACAAGCACGGCCTACAGGCGGGCGCACACCTCCTGAGATTCCAGGCGCGCGTCGCCGAGGGGCAAATCAGTCGCGGCGCTTGCTCGACGGCGCTCGGTCAGAGGGTCGCACCGCGCAGCCAAACCCCCGCGTCGATCCTGGGCGGGGTTTAGTTTCGCGACAGCCATCGTGAGTGCCCTGTTGTCGGAAGCTTCTGACCGAGCGTTAAATGAGAGCGCCCCGGTACCGGCGGGATATGAGGCCGGACTCGGGGCGCACTCGAGGGAGGAGAGGTACTGCGACAGCAATGATGACACCGGAGCTCTAGAAGTCCAAGACGAGTATTTTGTACGACCTATAGACTGAGCTTATGGATCTTCGGCAGCTGAGATACCTGGTCGCGCTCGCTGAGGAGCTCAATTTCACGCGCGCGGCCGCCAACGAGCACATCGCCCAGCCGGCGCTCTCCCAACAGATCCGCAAGCTCGAGGACGAGCTCGGCCTGGCACTGGTGGAGCGCACGACCCGCCACGTCTCGCTGACCGAAGCCGGCCAGCTGCTGGTCGTGCGCGCCCGCCGGATCCTCGCCGAGCTCGAGGCCGCTCAGACCGAGATGGCGGGGGTGCGCGGGATCGATACCGGGCACGTGACGATCGGCGCGATGCACACCATGGGCCAGGTCGACCTCTCGCTCGCGATGGCCATTTTCCACGAGCGCCATCCCAACGTCGGCCTGACCGTGCTCGAGGCGTCCAGCGAGGAGATGGCCGAGATGCTGCGGATCGACGAGCTCGACCTTGCCTTCTTGTCGGTCACCGAACGGATCGAGTCCCACGGGCTGGGCCTGCACCAACTCGTCTCCGAGGAGCTGGTCGTCCTGCTCCCACTCGGTCACGCGCTCTCCGGACGCGCGCAGGTGCAGATGGCCGAGCTGAGCCAGGAGCCGTTCATCAGCTTCCGCGCTGGGGCGCGTCTGCGCGAGCTGCTGTTCGCCGCCGGCCGCGATGCCGGCTTCGAGCCCCGGGTGACGCTCGAGTCCAACGAGCCTCGGCGGGTCCGCCGGCTGGTCTCCCGCGGGCTCGGGGTGGCCATCCTGCCGCACTCGGACGCGATCGGACCGGGGGCCGACATCGTCGTCGCCACGCTCGCCGGCCCGTCGCTGCGCCGGGACATCACGCTCGCCTGGCGCGAGGGCCGGCGCCATCCCCCGGCGGCGAGCGCGTTCCTTGAGCTCGCGCGCGACACCTTCACTGAGGATGAGCCCGCCGACGAGACCGCGATCGAGAAACTCTACTTCTAGGTAAAGCCTTCGCACCAGGCATTGGATCCCGGGCTGTGTTTGGGCGCGGCTCTTGGCGGCAAGCCACAGATATGAAGGGGACGGGCGAAGTAATACCCGCTGCAGCCGCCATTAATGGTTTCGTAAGCATAGTTCGACAACCATCGAACAAGTGGTACTATTACTGGCGGAGCAAACCCATGCGAAACACGGAGATAGTCCTGACACCTTCTAATAACGATGCCCGGGAGACCCCTAGCCAGGGTCACGAGCATCACGACGACAGCAAGCGCCAGCGGGCGCGCGGCGAGCACGGTGTTGCTGCTGCCGCGCCGTCGCCACGGCGCACGGCCCGTCGTCGCCCGGTGCGGTCTGGCGAGCGTCGCCCGACCGTAGCGGAGACACGGGCAAACGCCGCCACCAGCGGCGCCATGACAGAGAACTCGCTCGACCTGTTCTTGCGGGCAGCCCGCGCGCACGCGCTGCTGACCGCCGACGAGGAGATCGAGCTGGCCAAGCGCATCGAGCGCGGGGACCTGGAAGCCAAGGAGCGGATGATCAACTCCAACCTGCGGCTGGTGGTCTCGCAAGCGCGCCGGTACCAGGGCCATGGCCTTCCGATGGAGGACCTGGTCCAGGAGGGAATGTTGGGCCTGATCCGCGCGGTCGAGAAGTTCGACTGGCGGCGAGGCTTCAAGTTCTCAACCTACGGCACGCTGTGGATCCGCCAAGCGCTGCAGCGCGGCCTGCAGAACCACGGCCGGACGATCCGGCTGCCGGTGCACGTCGCCCAGCGGCAGACCAAGGTCCGCAAGGTCGAGTCCGACCTCAGCACCAAGCTGGGTCGCGAGCCGACCGACGACGAGATCGCGGCCGAGGCCAAGATCGACGTCGAGGAGGTCGCGGAGCTGCGTGAGCTGACCCGCGGACTGACCAGCCTCGACCAGCCGGTCGGCGAGGACGGCGAGACCGCCTTCGGCGACCTGCTCGCCAGCGATCGTCCCCAGCCGGTGGAGGAGGTCGAGGAGACCGAGCGTCAGGAGCTCATCAGCGGCGCCGTCGCGGAGCTTCCCGAGGCCGAGCGCAACGTGATCCGGCTTCGCTTCGGCCTCGCCGGAGCCGAGCCGCTCAACCTGCGGCAGACCGGCATCGAGCTCGGCATCCCGCTGAGCAAGGCCCGCGAACTCGAGCAGCAGGGGCTGACGCGTCTGGCCAAGACCTCGACGCTCGAGGAGCTTCGCCGGGCGGCGTAAGCCACCAGCCGATGTTTTGACAGGCGCCGGTCGCGAGCCATCGCGCCCGGCGCTTTGTCGTGGTCAGGGCTCGCGGTCGCGCCCAGAGTCCGGCGCCGGCGGCAGCACCTCGATGCGGTCCAGGGCGTCGATCGCCGCCGCGCCGGCCGAGCGCGCCGAAAGCGCATCGGGATCGGGGCGCAGGCGTGCGGAGTAGATCGACGGCGCGCCCAGGCGGCGCGCGATCACGGTCGCCTCGATCACCGCCAACAGCGTCGGCGCCATCAACGAATCGAAGTTGCGGGTCAGCTCCAGCACCAGCACGACGCCCGACAGCGGCCCCTGCATCGCCGCCGCCAGGAACGCGCCGCCGCCGATCACGGCGTAGCTGCCGATCGTCGATCCCGGCCAGAGGTGATTCCAGAGGCTGCCCAGCACGCCGGCGAGCAGCACACCGATCGCCAGTGTCGGGGTGAACAGGCCTCCGGGCGACCCGGCCCCCAGACAGGCGGCGGTGGCCAGCGGCTTGAGCACCAGGAGCACGCACAGCAGCCCGAACGACAGGCTGCCCAGCGTCTCGAGCTGGACCACGCCCTTGCCGTTGCCCAGCAGCTGCGGGTACTGGATCGAGACCACCCCGAGCACGACGAAGACGACCAACGGCGCCACCAGGCGTCCTCGGCCGCGCGGCCTCAGCGCGCCGGCGCGCTGCACGATCCGCACCCAGGCGATCGCCACCAGGCCGATGATCGGCCCGGCCAGCAATGCCCAGACCATCTGCGCCGGGTGCAGGGCATAGCGGGGCAGCGAGTAGGTCGGGTTGGTGCCAAGCGCGATCCAGGCCACGGCGGTGGCGATCACCGACGTCGCCAGCGCGGGCAGCACGAGCGGCAGCGCGACGGTGCCGAGCAGCACCTCGAGTGCGAACAGCGCTCCGCCCAGCGGCACGTTGTAGACGGCGGCGAACCCGGCTCCGGCGCCCGAGGCGACCAGCAGCCGGCGCTGCCACACCGGCAGCTGGGCCCACTCCGACAGCCAACTGGCGGTGGCCGCGCCGGCCAACTGGGGCGCGGCCTCGCGTCCCAGCGACACGCCGAGCCCGACGGTCACGATCGACAGCACCGCCCGCGCGATCGCGGGCACGAACGCGAGCTTGGCGCCGTGCAGCCACAGCGTCTCCGAGACTTCGGTCCCCCCCGACGTCGGCAACCGCCCAAGCACCACCGCGCCGCCGGCGACGATCAACGCGGCCACCAGCAGGGCGACAACGTGGCGCCAGCCCGGCGCGGCGGAGACGGCGTGCAGGAACGGTCCGCCGTGATAGCCGTAGGCGATGTGCTCGACGAGCCGCAGCAGCCCCACCAGCGCGGAGGCGAAGATGCCGGTGACGACGCCGAGCACGATCACGATCGCCCAGAAGCGGGCGCTGTAGCCGGCGACGATTCCCCGGCCGGTCACGTTGGGCTGGTGCGAGGACCAGCGCCGCGTCGGTCGCGGCTCGGTCGGGCCGGGGGTCATCCGCCTCCTGGACGGTCGTGGGGTCCGAGGACAAGAGCCTGCCAGGTTCTGAGCCGCTAGGCTTGCCGCCGTGTCCTCGCTCCGCTACCGCCGCGTGGTGGTCAAGCTCAGCGGGCGTGCCTTTGCCGGCGCCGCCGACTTCGGCCTTGACTCCGACGCGCTGGGCTACGTCGCCGACCAACTGATCGCCGCGCGAGCGCTGGGCGTGGAGGAGGCGGTCGTCGTGGGCGGCGGCAACTTCTTTCGTGGCAACGTGGCCACCCAGTGGGACATCGAGCGTGCCGAGGCTGACAACATCGGGATGCTCGGCACGGTGATGAACGGGATCCTGCTGCGCGGCGTGCTCAAGCACCGTGGCCTGGTGGACGTGCGGCTGATGACCGCGCTGCCGATGCCCTCGATGGCCGAGCCGTTCATCCGCCTGCGCGCCGTGTCGCATCTGGAGCGTTCGCATCTGGTGCTGCTCGCCTGCGGGATCGGCCAGCCCTACGTGACCACCGACTACCCCGCGGTGCAGCGCGCGATCGAGCTCAATGCCGACGCAATCCTGCTCGCCAAGCACGGCACCGACGGGATCTATGACCGCGATCCGCGCAAGGAGCCCGGCGCGATGCGCTACGACAGCCTCGGCTACAAGGACGTGCTCGAGCGTGACCTACGGGTCATGGACCAGCAGGCGATCGTGCTCGCGCGTGACTACGGGCTGCCGCTGCACGTGTTCGACTTCGACTCGCGCGACGCGATCTCGGCGATCTGCAGTGGCGAGAATCGCGGTACCTACATCTCGCCGCAGACCACGCTGGTCACTTCACCCGTCGCCGCCTGAGCGCGCAAGCGCCGCGACCAGCTCGTCCAGCGACGTGGCGATCACGCCCCCGCTGTCAACGATGAAGCTCTCGACCTGGAGGTTCACTGCCACCCCGGGCTCACCGTTCTGGCGCAGGTCGGTGCGCAGGCCGAAGCAACGCAGGCCGATCCCGGCGGCGTAACCGAGCTCCGCGATCGTGCCCGAGTCAGGCTCCTGGCCGTCCAGGTAGGCGGCCAGCAGCGTGGCGGACCGGATCGCCTCGAGGTTGCGCCGGCCGATTGCCAGCGCGCGTTCGCGTTCCCCGTCCGCCGGGGCCGACCCTTCGTTCTGGCCGCCCTCGTTCAGCGCCCACGGGTCGACCGGTTCCACCACGGCAGCCAGCGCGGGCAGATACACGCGCGCGTAGTACTCGCGCCCGGCCTCGGTGAACCCCAGCGGGCTGGCGACGTAGCAGCGCGGCCGGGGCATCGCGATGAGTATGCGGCCTGCGCCCGGTCATCACCAGCATGCAACGAATGATCGAACTCATTGACGGCGCGGAGCTATGCACCGAGACGTTCGGCGCCCCGGGCCACCCCCCGATCCTGCTGATCATGGGGATGAGCGCCTCGATGATCTGGTGGGACGACGAGCTGTGCACCGCGTTGGCCGCCGGTGGCCGGTGGGTGATCCGCTATGACCATCGCGACACCGGCCGCTCCACGTTCTATCCGCCCGGGCAGCCGGGATACGGCTCGGCTGTGCTGACCACCGACGCCGTGGCCGTGCTTGACGCCTACGGGATCGCCGCCGCCCACCTGGTCGGCCTGTCGATGGGCGGCGCAGTGGCTCAGCTGATCGCGCTCGATGATCCCGGCCGCGTGACCTCGCTGACCCTGATCACCACCCGCCCGGCGGTGTCCATCGGGCGCGAGCTCCCCGACGCCGATCCCGAGTACGGCCGCTTCTGGGCTCAAGCGCAGGTCGACTGGTCAGATCCCGAGTCCTCGATCCAGTATTTGATCGACCACTGGCGAGTGCTCTCGGGCCATCAGCGTGCGTACGACGCCGAGTACATCCGTCGGCTGGCCACCCGTGACTTGGCTCGCGCGCGCAACCCGGCCAGCGCCCAGAACCACGGCCAGGTCGGGGTCGACAAGCGCCCCCGGGGGCCGCTGGCGTCGATCACCGCGCCGACATTGGTGATCCACGGCACCGCCGACCCCCTTTTCGCGCTCGAGTACGGCCACGCCCTCACCGACGAGATCCCCGGCGCGCGCCTGCTGACGCTGGACGGGGCCGGTCACGGGCTGGCGCCGGTCGATTTCAACACGGTCGTCCCGGCGATCATTCGGCACACGATGTGAGCAGCGCGGCGATGATGTCCTGCAGGACCTGGCCGACCTCGGCGCGGGCGCGGGGACGATCGTCCGCGGTCGCGATCACCATCGCGGCTTCGTCGACGGCGCCGATCAGGATCTGGGCGAGCGGCCGCACGGGCTGGCGGCGGAGCTCACCGGCATCGATCGCGGCGCTCAGCAGCTGCTCGGTCATCCCCAGCGAGTAGCGCAGCGAGACGTCGCGAAAGCCCTCCCAGCCCAGCACACCGGTGGCGTCGAGCAGGACGATCCGGCGAATCTCCGGCTCCATCGCGATCGCCAGCCAGGCGTCGACGGCCGCATGCAGGGCGCCGGCCGGCGATTCGGCCCCGCCGGTCAGCACCGCAGCCGAGAGCCGCTGCATGACCTCGGCCTCGACGGTCTCCAGGACGGCCCGGAACAGCGCCGCCTTGTCGGCGAACTGGTGGTACATCGCGCCGCGGGTGACCCCGGCGACGCGGGCGATCTCCGGGGTTCCGACATCGGCGTAGCCACGCTCGCCCCAGAGCGTGCGGGCAGCTGTGACCAGCGCCTGCTGCGTAGCCGCTGATCGCTCGGATTGGGTGCGGGGTGGACTTTCCATGCAGACTGTTGGTATCTTGCGTGCAGCCTGTACGTAACCTATCTCAGGAGGCCTCATGGCGACCGTCGATATCGAAGCCGGACCGATCCATTATGAGAACGCGGGCCCCCCGGACGGACGGCCCGCCGTATTCGTGCACGGATATGCGATGGGCTCCTCGCTGTGGCGGGGGCTGACCCAACGCCTGGGCGCGAGCGGGCTGCGCTGCATCGCGCCGACCTGGCCGCTGGGCGCTCATCCGGCCGCGATGCACCGTGATGCCGACCTGACGATGGAGGGCATCGCGGCGATTGTCGCGGCGGTGCTGGCCGCGCTTGACCTCGAGGACGTGGTGCTGATCGGCAACGACACCGGTGGCGCGATCGCGCAGCTGGTCGCGGTGCGCCACCCCGGGCGGCTGGGCGCGTTGGTGCTGACCAGCTGCGATGCCTTCGAGCACTTTCCGCCGCCGATCCTAAAGCCGCTGATCCTCGCCGCGGCGCGACCGCTCAGCTTTCGGGCCGCGCTGCAGCCGCTGCGGACCCGCTTGGGGCGCCGGCTCGCCTACGGTGCCCTCGCCCACCGCGAGATCGACGAGCTCGCCCGTGAGTGGACACGGCCGGCGCTCAGCGACTCCCGGGTCGCCGACGATCTGCGCCGCTTCACCGCCTCGCTTCACCGCCGCACGACGCTCGACGCCGCCGCCCGCCTGCCCGACTTCGGCAAGCCCGCCCTGGTGGCGTGGTCAGCCGACGACGCGTTCTTCCCGATCGGCGACGCTCACCGGCTGGGCGCGGCGCTCGGTGACGCACGCGTCGAGATCATCGAGGCCGCCCGGACCTTTTCGATGCTCGACCAGCCCGACGCGCTCGCCGCCCTGATCGCCGACTTCGCCGGGCCGGGAACGAGCTCCGCCCGCGATCTCGATGCCCAGACGACGGTGTGATTGGGTTCTGGTTTCGTCACCCCGGGGCGAGCGCCTCCAGCAGCTCGCCGATCGTCTCGGGCGGCGCGATCGGCGAGAGCACCGCGGTGGTGATCCCCCCGGCGACGAACTCGGCCACCCGAGCGCGGATCTGCTCCGGTGAGCCGAACACGAAGATCTCGCGGATCAGCTCCTCGGGGGCGAGCTCGATCGCGCGCTGGCGATCGCCGGCCTCGTAGGCTTCCACCATCGGGTCCAGCTGCTGCGCCCAGCCCAGCCAACGGAAGAACGCCGCGTACACCGGCACGCTGCCGTAGGCCGAGAACATCGCGCGGGCCAGCTGTACGCCCTGGTCGGAATCGCCGGGGACGATGAAGAAGCGGCAGACCAGCTCAGTGGAGCCCTCGGGGCGCTCCGCGGACCGCTCGCCGGCGCGATGGGCCGCCACCACCTGGGGCAGGCCCGACAGCGGCAGGAAGTTGGTGAACGCGCCGTCGGCCACGCTGCCGGCCAGCCCCAGCATCTTCTCGCGCAGTGCCGCCAGCACGATCGGCACCCGCGTGGTCACCGGGCGCTCCAGGCGCAGCCCGCCAAAGCCCTTGCCGGCCGGCACGCTCAGCACGGGGCGCAGCGTCTGCACCGCCTCGCGCACCTTGGACAGCGGCTTCTCGAACGTCAGCCCGTTGAAGCGCTCGACGATCACGTTGGAGGAGGCGCCGAGCCCGAGCACGAACCGTCCGCCGCTGGCCTCCTGCAGCGTCGCCGCCGTCTGGGCCAGCACCGCCGGTCCGCGCGTGAACGGGTTGACGATCCCGGTCGCCAGCCGCATCCGCTCGGTCACCGGCGCGGCGATCGCCAGCGTGGTGAAGCCGTCGGCGCCGTTCGGCGTCTCGCCCGACCACAGATCGTCATAGCCCAGCGCCTCGGCCCGCCGGTACAGCTCCGGGTGATCGGCCAGCGGGACCCCGGTGAACGGCACGGTCAGCGCCCAGCGGGTCTGAGGGGGGGACGGGTTCACGGGCGCGAAGCTATCAGCTGGCCGATCCGCTTCGGCACGTGCAGGCCCTCGCGGAACGCGCGCTCGGCGTCCAGCTCCTCGGCGCGGGCCGCCCCCCCGATCACCAGGTGCGGACGCTCGGCGACCTCCAGCGCCAGGCCCAGCCGCTGCTCCGAGCGCTGCCCCGCCGCGATCACCACCACATCGGCCGGCACGGCGATCGGCGCGCCCGCGGCGTCACGGATCCACACCACTCCGGGCTCGATCCGCTCATAGCTGATCTCGGTCAGCACCGTGACCCCGGCCGCGCGCAGCTCGGCGAGCACCGCCCAGCGGGTCGAGGGCCCGATCCGCTCGCCCGCGCGCTTACCGCGGCGCATCAGCGTGACCTGCCGAGCGGCCGGCGGCAGCGACGCGCGGTCATGTCCGGCGAGGCCGTAGCGCGTATAGAAATCCTCCCTCGAACCACCGCGGTGGCTGAGCAGGTGCGCGACGTCGACGCCGATCCCGCCCGCGCCGATGATCGCCACGTTGGACTGCGGATCGATCGCGCGGCCGTCCAGCGCCTCGGCGTAGCTGAGCACGTGGGGCAGCTCGCAGCCCGGGATCTCCACGGCGGCCGGCACCACCCCGGTGGCGACCGCGACGCCATCGTACCCGGCTAGCTCGGCGATCTCCTCGACGCGCGTGTCCAGCGAGACCTCGACCCCAAGCGCTGCCAGCTCGGCCTCGAAGTAGTCGCCGGTGTCCGCGTAGTCCTCCTTGCCGGGGATCCGGCAGGCCATCCGGAACTGCCCGCCGAGCCGCGGGCCGGCCTCGAACAGGTG
>JBPCPC010000147.1:0-42681 GCA_050999585.1 Solirubrobacteraceae bacterium
TGGGCCCGCGTACATCTGACCGACCGCGAAGTCCTCGAAGTAGGGACCGCCGACGTGCACCCGCTGCCCAGCCTGTTGCATGTCATCTCCTCGGTGGTCTGCGCATCCCGAATGGCCAGGCACCTGCAGAACGTAGGCGTGAGCCTATTAGAGCGATGCCCGCGTCGCCAAGGTAGGCTCACGCGAGTGACGGGGTCGCGTCACTCCTGTCTTTCGGTGCCGGGATCCATCGCGCGGTCCTCGTCCTCGTTGATAGGAGGGCGCACGCCACGGCGGGCCGAATTGTGGCGCTGCCTACGCACAGCCAGTTCGACCTAGGCGGCGGTCCAGCCCGTACGGGCTGGCCGCGCCTTGCGCGCGCACGATCGAGATGTCGCCAAGGCGATCGTGCGGTCGCGCGCCGACGGGAGCAGCAAAGCGATCGTGGGCAGCGGTCGCGCTCTGTGCCCCCGCCTCTTTGGCAGCAGCGCCGCGACCAGCAGGCGCTCATGCCTGCATTCCGTTGACTTAGAGCGTCTCGCCGCGTCGCCATCCACGCGAAGGCATCATCGATCCAGTGCCAGAAACCTCTCGCGACGGGCGAAGCGCTCGTCTCGAGCGCTTGCAACGTCAGCCCGCAGCGGACGGATGGACAGGCTGGTCTGCGCGAGGACGTCTGAGGGCACGCGGAGAATGTCAAACCGTGTACATCGCTGACGTCATGCGTGCAGCTGCAGGCGAGGTGCGTGACGTCGCGCGCGCCAAAACCCCGACGCACGCCCGCCTGAGAGACAGCCTCGTCGTCATCGGTGTCGCGACCATCGGAATCGACGTGATCTGCGCGGTGCTCGCTCTTGTGCTGGAACAAGGAGCCAAGCAGACGCAGATCGCGAGCTTCGGCAGCGCGATCTTCTGGACCTCGACGCAGCTGCTGACCGTGTCCTCTTCGATACAGAACCCCATTTCCGTTGGCGGTCGCATCCTCGACGTGGCTATGGAGGCCTACGCGATTACGGTCCTCGCGAGCCTGGCCGGCTCCCTCGGGGCGTATATGGTCAAGCGCGGGCGCGAGGTCGAGCACGCCGCCGAGCAAGAACGCAAGCGTTCCTAAACAGCCGTTTGAGATGGGCACCTTGAGCGAAGCTCGACCGGCTCTTTCACAGCCAGCCTGTCGAACAGTGCGGCCAAGTCCTGAGATTGGCGACTAGGAGGGAAGCGGGTGGCCTTCCCTCTGTCGAGCGCGGTGCAGGTCTCCGAGGAGAAGCCCGCACGGTGGAGCTCCATGTCGAGAGCAGGCCAGCCAAGAACGCGGTGATGTGGCGAGGGGGCATCGAAGCCGTGGCAGATCAGCGTTGTCGGGGTCGGGCTGGTCATTGCTTGTCGTCGGTAGCGGGCGTGTTCCGGGGTCTAACCGAAATCCTGTGGCGTGAGTTCGATGGGAGTGCCGTGGGGGGTGCGGTTGGCTGCTCGCTCCCAGGCGTTCCGGTACCGCGCGAGCGTCGCCGAATCGGTCAGGCTCGCGTCCGTCACGATGCGCTCGAGCGCGGCGAGCCAGCGGCGGTAGTAGCTGTCACCGGTATCTGGATCTCCGGCGTCTTGCGCGTGCTTGATCTCGGCGGCGAGGATCGTGGCCCATTCCGGCCACGTGAACAGGCCGCGCTCGTGCAGCGCGACAGTCATCGCGAACGCCTGTGCCTCCCACGGCTCGCGGAACGCCGGTCCGTCGGAGTCAGAGGGAACCCCGGGGACGCGTTCGGAACCATCTCGCGTGGTGGGCCGGGCAGCGCGCGTCATCGTGCCGGCTCGAGGTACGGCTCGAACGCGTCGACCAAGACCGTCACCGACGGATCGCCGTCCGCGCCCCAGAGTTCCTGCCCGCCGAAAGAGACCGTGTAGAGCCATTGCGGGTCCGCGCCGTTTCCGTGTGCGTTGGCGTCCGGAAAGACATGGCAGCCATGCAGCTGCGTAACCGTCCCGACGTGGCCCCGCGCGTAGCGTGGCAATCGCGTGTGCGTCGCTGGATGCGTGTGTTTCGTCCGCACGCGATCACCGACGGCGAACCGTGCCGCGCGCGGAGCGTCCCGGTTTGTCGGGCTTCCGCGGCTGACCGCACCCGCGACCTCGGCGGCACCAAGGGTCCGTTTCACCGGCTTTGTCGGTTGTAGCGATCGACCTGCCGCGAGCTCAGCGGGGATAGCCAGTCCGTGATCTACAAGCAGCCGTTCCAGTCCGGCGAGCCAGATCTCGTAGTACGTCATGGACAAGTACTCGACCGGCGGTCGGTTCTCGCGCGCGAAGCGCGAGGCGTCGAGTGTCCACTCGCCCGTGGCGCCCATCGCGAGCGCCAGCGCGAGCACGCGCCGCTCCCACTCGGCGTGGAATACCGGCTCATCCTGCTCGGCCAAGACTGAGCCGAAGCCGTCCACGCCGCCCATGTCGTGAGCACCGTTCACCGCGTAGCGGCCTGCGGCAACCTTGGCAGGCCAGTCCCGATCATCGAGTCGCGAGTGACCAGACGGGCGAGCTCATCTTCGCTCCAGCCCTCGGTAGCCGCTGGCCGCATCGGCACAACGAGGTAGCGCACCTCCGCAGTTGAATCCCAGATGCGGATCCTTGTGTCCGGCGGCAGCTCAATCCCGAAGTCGCGAAGCACGCCGCGCGGATCGGCCACGGTCCGCGAACGGTACGGCGCCGACTTATACCAAACCGGGGGCAGCCCCAGCACCGGCCACGGATAGCACGAACACAACGTACAAACCACCATGTTGTGGATATCCGGCGTGTTCTCTAGCGCGACGAGGTTCTCGCCCTGACGCCCCGTGAAGCCGAGCGAAGCGATCGCCGCGCGGCTATCCGCGAGCAGCCAGCGCTCGAACTCCGGGTCAGACCACGCCTTGGCGACGACGCGCGCACCGTTGTGAGGGCCGACTTTGCTCTCGTAGGTCTCGATCAGCAGGTCGAGCGCCGCCGGATCGACATAGCCCTTCTCCACCAGGACGGTCTCGAGCGCCCGGACCCTCAGCTGCGTCTCGGACAGCTCCGATCCGTGCACGTGGTGCAGATCCCCGCTCGGTCCCTCGCCGGCGACAGCCATGCACCAATCATCCTCCTCCGAAGCCGCGACCGGCATGTCGCTCAGTCGCGATGCTGCGAATAGCCCTCCGTCGCAAGCGATCCGTGGCTTGCATCAAGGCGCCGAGCCCATCTGGCACCAGCGGCGTCGAGTTGTGCCTCATATCGGTGTCGTGGGTGGTCTGGTCAGCCACACGTCAGCCTCCGTTGTGGTTGACGACCTCGATGTTGTGCCCATCCGGGTCAAGCACGAAGGCGCCGTAGTAGCCCGGGTGATAGACCGCCCGCTCCCCGGGAGCGCCGTGGTCGGCGTAACCCGCCGCGAGCGCGGCGGCATGAAACGCGCGCACCGTGGCGTCTTCACGCGCCGGGAATGCGATGTGGAGGTGTTCGGTGAGCGGCCGATCGTCTCCGACCAGCGAGAAGCTGTAGTCGCGGCCGGACAGCCGCACGCGGCCGGGCACATCGTGCGCCAGGCACAGCCCGGCGTGCGGGGCGATCGTCATGTAGAAGCGGCGGGAGGCCTGCAGGTCGCGCACGCGGATCCACAGGTGATCGACGCGCCCGTCGGGAACGGCGTCCTCACGGGCGCTGTGGACCGCCTCGACGCTGTTGCCGTCGGGATCGAGCAGGAACCCGCCGTAGTAGGTCGGGCCGTACGGCGTGCGCGGCCCCGGCGCGCCGTCGTCGCGGTACCCCGCGTCGATGCCCGCCCGCCAGAACGCGTCGACCTGCGCGCGGTCGCGGGCGCGGAAGCCGACGTGCAGCCCACGGGTTAGCGGGTGCTCATGGTCGGCCACGCCGATGTCCCAGTCCTCCCACTCGACCAACCCGGCGTCCGCATGGCTGGGCTCACCGCCCAAAACGCTCAGAACGGTGCGGTAAAAGCGCTCGGAGGCCGCGAGGTCCGACACCGCGATGGCGACGTGATCGAACACCAAGCCAACGCTACCGGTGCACAGCCGGCGGCGAGCGGAGCACCGCTCGTCATGCAAATGAGCAGCGGTGCCGGGCCTGGCCCTTCGCCCTGCGCGTTGACGCGGCCGGGCGCGCCGGGCGCGCCGGGAAGAACGACGGCGACGGCCAGGCCCTGTTGCGAAGGTAAAGCAATAATTCTGCACGCCTCGGCGTGCGCCCGGCTCCCGGCGACCTCGCGTTGCCGCCACGCAGCCGCTGCTGACTGCCTTGCGTGTACGCGAAACCTCCGCTTGGGCTCCCGATCGCACCGGTCCACCGAGGCCTATGCTCGCTGTCATGAGTTTGGAGAATGAGAAGTACATGCTGTTCACGACCTTTCGCCGGGACGGACGTGCTGTCTCTACGCCGGTCTGGCTCGTTCAGATGCCAGACGGGGAGTTCGCGTTCTCGACAGGCAGCGAGTCGGGCAAGGCCAAGCGCCTGCGGCACACCCCGCGCGTAACGCTGCAGGGATGTGACCGCAGCGGCGGCGATGCTCACGGCCCGGTGTATGACGCTCAGGCGCGCTTGGTCACGGGCACCGAACTCGCGCAGGTCCGGGCCGCGATCACGGCCAAGTACGGCGCCATGGCCACGGCCCTCGGTGTCGCTGAGTCGGTCGCCAAGCGGATCGGCGCCAAGCGGTTCGGGTCCGAGCGCGTCGGCGTTGTGATCAGACTGAACGCACGCTGATCAGGGGTCAGGAAGTCGCGTTGGTAGTGCGACGATCCGCCAACACGTAGCTGGCCCCGGCGCTGACGGCGGAGACCGTGAAGACCGACGGCCACGGGCCGATCTTCTTCGCCAGCGAGTGAGAGGCGCCAAAGCCGCCGAGGTAGGTGCCGAGCAGCACGACCGTCACGGCCGTCCCCTGCCTGCGCCATTGCCTAGCCGCGGCCACCCCACCGGCCGCAAGCACCGCGCCGCCGAGCGGGCGCTTCTTGGTGAATCGGGCGACGACGTATCCGCCGATCAGGGAGCCGCCGGCGATTGGGGCGGTGGAAATGCTCATCGTTCTGAATCTATCGCGGCTCCGCTCCGGCCTAGCGGCGGTGGATCTGCCCTTGGTGCGGCTCGATTTTGGGTGCCACGTGGGCAAACCGCCCGACTCCGTGCGACCGGGTCCGGGGCACGACGGGCCATTCGCGGCGTGCAGGGTCTCGTGGGGGAGCTTTTCTCTGTCTGCGCGGGGGAGTTGTCGAGTTCACGACGCGACCGCGGGCAACCCGCTGGGGATGCTGGAACTCGCCGCTGACGCCGGTGACCTGCTGCTTGCTCCCGAGGGGGCGCCAGTGCTCGTCTCCGCGCGGATCGCGGTCGCGTTCCTGAAGCGCGTGCACCAGCTGGACGATGCCGCAAGGCGCGCGCTGGTACTTGCCGCGAGCAGCGACACAGGTGATCTTGCGGTGCTCGAACTGGCGGCCGCGAGGCTCGGCATCGAGATCGCAGCGCTCGCCGACGGTGAGAGCGCAGGCTTGGTTGCGCTTCGCGCGGGGACGGCTGAGTTCCGTCACCCGTTGGTGCGGTCCGCGGTCTACGCGGATGCACCCGTCGCACACCGACGCGAGGCGCATCGCGCCCTGGCAGCCGCGCTTCCGGATCGAGACGTCGATCGCCGCGCCTGGCACCTGGCCGCGGCGGCGACCGGGTTGGACGAGTCGGCCTCGGTGGCGCTGGAGCAGGCCGGCGCTCGCGCACGTGAGCGCAGCGCTTACGCGACCGCCTCGGCCGCGTTCGAGCGGGCGGGACGTCTCGCGGCTCCCGGCGAGCGGCGAGCACAGCTGTTGTGGCAGGCGGCCGAGGCCGGATGGGCGGGCGGCCTCGCCGACCGAGCAGTGTCGCTGCTGGCGGAGAGTCGTGCCTCGACCGGCGACGGCGGCCTGCTGGTCGAGCTCGATCAGCTGGACGGTGAGATCGCGCTGCGCCGGGGGCCGGTCATGCGAAGCCACGAGATCCTCACCGCCGCTGCAGCGCGGGCCGCGCCCGAGCAGGCGGTCGCGATGCTTGCCGAAGCCACCGTTGCGTGCTTCTTCGCGGGTAACACGGCCGAGATGCTCGTGGTTGCCCAGCGGGCGCTGACCGCGCTGCGGGCCAGGGCGTCAGTGCGCGCTCGCTTCCTTGCCTCCAGCGCAATCGGGATGGCGCGGATCGTCGGAGGTGACGCCGCCGCGGGAGCGGCGGCGATGCGCAACGCGATCGCATTGGCGGAGTCTTCGGCCGAGCTGCGAGAAGACCTTCGCCTACAGCCGTGGCTGGCGACCGGACCGGTGTTTCTCAGAGAGACCGGCACCGGCCGCTCGCTGCTCGACCACGCGCTGCGAACCGCCCGTGACCGAGCAGCGATCGGAGCGCTGCCGCTGATCCTGAACATGGTTGCGCGGGACCAGGCGACAACCGATCGGTGGGCGCTCGCCGAGGCGACCTACGGCGAGGCCCGCGACCTCGCCCGCGAGAGCGATCAACAGACCGCCCTGGTGTTCGCCCTGAGCGGGCTCGCCTGGCTGCACGCGCGCCGGGGACGGGAGCCCGAATGCCGTGCGTGTGCGGCGGAGGCGCTCGAGCTGAGCGCCCGCCTCGGCACCAAGCTGCACGAGATCTGGGCCACCGCGGCGCTCGGCGAACTCGAGCTCGGGCTCGGCGACATCGCCAACGTCGCGGAACGCTTCGAGGACCAGCTTCGGCGGCTGTGCGAGCTCGGGATCACCGACGCCGATCTGTCGCCCGCGCCGGATCTCGTCGACGCGTATCTCAGGCTGGGACGCGTTACGGATGCCAAGCTGCTCGCGGAGTGGTTCGCCACAGCTGCCGAAGCGAAAGGGCAGGCATGGTCGCTCGCCCGCGCGCTGCGTTGTCGCGCGCTGGTTGCACTCGACGCTGACGCTGCGGAGCTGTTTGAACAGGCCCTGGGCCAGCACGAGGGCACCCCCGACACCTACGAAACGGCACGCACCCAACTGGCCTACGGTCAGCGGCTTCGTCGAGCGCGCAATCGCGTCCTCGGCCGCGACCAGCTCCGCGCCGCAATCGACACGTTCGAGCGCCTCGACGCGCGTCCATGGGTTGATCGCGCCCGCGCCGAGCTGGCGGCGACGGGCGTGACCGTCCAGCGCCGCGACCCGAGCACGATCGACGACCTCACACCCCAGGAGCTGCAGATCGCGGTGCTGCTCGTCGATGGCAAGACAACCAGAGAAGCCGCGACGGCCCTGTTCCTGAGCCCAAAGACGATCGAGTACCACCTGCGCCACGTCTACCAGAAGCTCGCAATCCATTCGCGTGACGAACTGAGACAGGCGCTCGCCACGTGCCCGCCCTAACCCCGTCGCTGTCTTCGGGAACGACCAACCGCGGCATCCGGGACACCCGGCCCGCCGCCACACTTCTGGTTTGCCGCCGAGGCAGGCACCGAGGGATGACTTCCCCTTCGGAAGCTCGGGTCCAGGAGCGGGTGGTGGGCTATGCGTCGTGATTAAGCGTCACGATGACCCGACCGTTGCTGCTGCCGTGTTCGACCAGCTCGTGCGCGGACGCGATCTCGGTGAGCGGTAGGCGGGTCGCGATCGTCGAGCTTAAGGATTGGTCCACGAGCGCCGCGGTGAGCGCCGCGGCGGCCTGGGCTTTGACCGAGGGCGTGAAGTCGTCGCTGCCCAGCAGCCGGAGCGTCGTGTCGGCGAAGCCGAGCTTCCAGTAGGGGATCTCAGGACGATCGACCGATGAGAAGTACGAGCTGATCACACCGCCGACGGCCAGCACCTCGGCGTCGAGATCGATGTGGGCGGCCAGATCGACCTCTGCGATGCGATGCACGCCGTCAGGAGCGACGTCGCGGATCGCGGACGCGAGGTCGGGTCGGTCGGCCGAAAAGACGTGGTCTGCGCCCAGCTCCTGCGCGCGTGCGATCTGATGATCGCGGACCACCGCGATGACCGTCGCCCCGTCACGAACGGCCATCTGCGTCGCGATAGATCCCACGCCACCGGCCGCGCCGTGCACCAAGACGGTGAGTCCTCGAACCGGTCCATCGGCGAACACCGCTCGGTAACCCGTGATCCCCGCGATCCCCCTGACAGGACCCCTGCTCGGCCAGACGCCTGGCTGTGGTCTCATCGTCGACCGCGGGCAGGTCGACTGCCAGCTGCGCGGGTACGACCACGAAGTCGGCCGCCGTTCCGAACGGACGGTAGGACTGCGCGCCGTAGCACCACACCGCACGACCCACCCGCTGTTTGTCGACTCCGTCACCGACCGCGTCGATGACACCGGCACCGTCACTGTGCGGGATGATCCGCGGATAGGCCATCGGCGATCCCTGCCAACCGCCGCGCTTCTTGATATCCCCGGGACTCAGACCCGATACCGAGACCGCGATCCGCACCTCGCCAGGCCCCGGCTGCGGATCAGGCATCTCCCCGACCACCAGCGTCTCTCGCGCCGGGCCCCGATGCTCATACCAGGCTGCGCGCACCACGCCTCCTGTCCGGCTGCTCTAAGAGTGCTGCACGAGCGTCCAAGCCCGACAGCATGCCAACCCCCGCGCACAACCGCTGTCGCCATGGCTCCGATCGCGGGCCAAGTTTTCGACCCGGGTACGAAACGGGAAGCGGGACCTCCTCTGTCGCGCCGAGGCAGCCGGCGGCACTTCGGCCGGTGCTCGAAGGGTTGCATCTCAGGGTCCGGTTCGGCGAATCAGCCGGGCCACAGCCGCTCGAGCGCGTCGAGGCACCCGCCCCAGCTCTCGTCCTGGTTGTCGCGGCGCTGATGCTGCTGTTGACCAACATCAGTGTGGTCGAGCCCTCGGACTCCGAGAAGGTGAGCTGAAGCAGCTGCTGATTAGACGGCTCGTCGTCGAAGGTCCAGGTCATCACGAGCCGGCGAGGGCCGGTCGATCACGGTGAACTCGCCCCGCGCTTCGACTTCGGTGCCGTTGAGCTTTCGCATCACCACCGTGATTCTTCTCCCGGCCCGGAGATCGACCTCCGGCCTCGGCCGAAGCGTCAAAGCTCCGCTCGATCCGCACGACGCGGCCGGACTCCTCGTTCACAGTCCCTCCTTGCGTTCCGTGAGGTACTCATCGACGACCGCGACCAGGCGCTCCCAACGGGTGCGCTGTTGCTCGATCCAGTCCTCGGCGTCAGCGAGCGCCTTGGCTTGAAGCGCGAGCCGATGGTTGCGCCCGTCGACCACACGCGAGACGACGCCCGCCTCCTCGAGTATCCGCACGTGCCGCGAGATTGTCGGCTTGGACACCGAGAAGTCGCGTGTCACGTCGCCGACTGTTGCCGGTCCTGCACTGAGGCGCTCGACGATTTCTCGGCGGAGCGGGTGGGCGAGTGCACTAAACGTGTCGTTAGCCATTATGCTAACTATATAGACGGGACCACGCGCGACGGGTATGAGAGCGAGGACGAGCATGAGTGACGACGCGTTACCGGCTGTGGTTGACCGGGCTGCATACCAGGCCGAACGTGATGGGCTGCTCGTGCGTGAGAAGGCGCACACGCGCGAAGGTGACGCCATCGCGGCGGCTCGTCGCCGGCTACCGATGGTCGAGGGTGATGGCTCCATCACGCTGATCGGCCCGGACGGCCCCGTCACGCTGCTAGATGTCTTCGACGGCCGCCAGCAGCTGATCGCCTACTACCACATGTGGTCCGCCGGCGAACCCGCCGCCGACCAGTGCGAGGGCTGTACGTTCTTCAACGGACAGGTGCGTGAGCTGTCCTACCTGCATTCACGCGACGTCACCTATGCCACGTTCTGCCAGGGCCCGTACGAGGAGAGCGTCCGCTACCGCGATTTCATGGGATGGGACGTGCCGTGGTACTCGGCCGAGGACTCCCTCGACGCCCTGCTCGCTGGACGTCCGGCGAAGGCGGGCCCGCTGGTGTGCTACCTGCGGGATGGCGATCGGGTGTTTGAGACCTATTGGACCCGCGTCCGTGGACTGGAGGCCATGGATAACTCCTACGGGCTCCTCGATATGACGGCGTACGGTCGCCAGGAGAACTGGGAGGACTCACCCCCCGGCTGGCCGCGGTCGCACACGTTTCGCACCAACGGACGTCCGATCGCCCAGTGGTCCCGCGTGGAAGCCGGACGCTCCGACAGCCTCAGGGCATCCTGAGCATTGAGGCCCTGATGACCTGCGCCCGCTGGCCTCGCACACCCTGATGTGCGCGGGGCCGCTTCCGGGTCTACCCAGCTTCCTCGAGAACCTCGATGCGCCGCGGGCTCGCGCAGCTCTCGTCGCGTCGAGGTCGCTGCCCACGGGCCGCGGGTCGGGCCGTCGATCACGCCGAACAGCGGCACGACCGGAAGCCCCACCCGGTGTGTCAGCCACGCGGTGAGCTGCTCCTATCTCCCGTCCGTTCCGGCCTTACGGCGCTTATCCCCCTGGCCGGGACCCGCCAGCAGCGATCCGCGAGTGTCGTAAAGGTCCGTTGCGGTCTGGCTAATGCCTCAGAGATCGGCGACCCGTCGCGCCACAGCGCGGCGATGGGCGTCCGAACCCGGAGACCAGGCGGTCATGGCCGGCTTGGCGCATTACGCGGACGATCGCTTGCGGCCGCGGCGGGTCGGGCGGGTGCTGCTTTTTCTGGTTGCGCGGGTGACGAATGTGCCCCGTCTGTTTCGGTAGCTGGCTGGATCGGAGCAGCACTGCCGAACTGGCCAAAGTCGCCGTTTCTTGTGCCTCCCTGTTCGTGAAGGCAGCGGTAAGCGCGGGCATGCGATGCGGCCGTGTCTTGTGATGCTCAGGCCGGCCGCAATCCGTCCATGACGACCGCGAGCATGCGGTCGAGCTGCGCGCGTTGTTCGGGCGCGCCGGCGACGGTGAGGATGCCGGCGAGGATCGCGCCCAGATCGGCCGGGTCGACGTCGGAGCGCAGGTCGCCGGCGTGCGTTCCGGCGTCGAGAAAGGCACGCAAGACCTGCACTAGCTCGTTGCGCATTTGACCGGAGCCGATCCGCCCGGAAGTCATGATCGCGCCCAGGGCGTCACGCATGCCGTGCTTGGTCGCCGCCCAGTCGGCGAACAGGCTCATCCACATGGCCAGGGCGCGCGCGGGTGGCTCTGCGTCCAGAAGCTCACGGGCACCCTGGTGCAGCCGTTCGATCTGGTCCCGGTAGACCTCTTCGACGAGATCCTCGCGGGTTGGGAAGTGGCGATAGAGGGTGCCACTCCCCACGCCGGCGCGCTTGGCGATCGAGTCCATCGAGATCGTCGGCGCGCCGGAGGCGAACGCTGCGGCGGCGGCGGCGATCAGCCGCTGCCGGTTGCGACGCGCATCAGCGCGACTTCTGGGCTGGTTGTTGGCGGATGACACGCGGAGGGACTAAGCGGGGGGCTCCCCGTTTGATGGTACGGACCCTTTCCACTTAGCCGTATGAAACGACCACCGGACGCAACCCAGACACCATCCCGACGGGTTGATGCTGAGCGCAACCGCGACCGGATCCTCACCGCCGCACGTGCTGCATTCGCCGACCCGGACGCCGATGTCTCGATGGCCGAGATCGCCCGGCGCGCCGGGATCGGATCGGCCACGCTCTACCGCAACTTCGCCAAACGGCGCGAGCTTCTGGAGGCGCTCTACGTCGACGAGATCGACGCCGTCGGTGAGGCCGCTGAGACGATCGATGGCGACAGCCCGGGGGCGATCCTTGAAGTGTGGCTGCGCCGCTTCTACGGCTACTTCACCAGCAAGCGCCTCGTCGCCGACGAACTCCTTGAACACTCAGGAGCAGACGCCCCGTGTTTGGGGCAGGCTATACGCGCGTGCTAAATGCTGGTCGGCCTCTTTTTGTCGAAGCCCGCGAGTCTGAAGAGATCCAGGTCGATCTCACCCTCGAGTAGATCCTCGACATGCTCGCCGCGATCGCCAAGATCCCGGGAACCGCCAGCTACCGTGCGCCGATCCTGCAGGCGGCGCTTCGCGCGCTCCGGACCAGTAAGAACGCCTGAACAGGAGCCACGCTGAGCGATCAACCTCGCTGCCCCTTTGCCGCCGTAGAGGCTACGAGCGATGGACTTCCGCTTCGGACCCTGGCAGAAGCAAAGCGGCCACCTCGAGCCGGTCGTTGACGCCGGATCTGGTAGCCGGACCTTCGTGAAGGCAGTCGTCTCGCCGAGCTGCCCTGTGCCGCGCTTTTCCCAACGCAATCATGGGGTATCGGCGGTGGTGCGGCTGGGTGGAATGCCGAACATGCGGTGGTATTCGCGGCTGAACTGCGAGGGGCTGGAATAGCCGACCGAGAATCCGACGGTTGCAACGTCGGAGTCGGCTGAGAGCAGTCGCATGTGTTTCTGGGCGGTTGGGACTGGTCGAGGATCCGCAGCGTTCAGCTGAGGTGTTGGCGCGCAACTTCCAAGCAGGAGCGTCGTTGTGCTTGGCGTGAGGGTTGCTGTGTGATCCCGGGTGTCCGGAGGCGGAGGCACGAGAGCGTCCTGATGCGTGCTGGGCCGGCCCCTTTAGTGGCTCGGTGATCGGCGTATCTGCCGCGCCCAGCGACCGCAGCACGCTGGCGCCGATCGCCAAGCCCGTCGCGGCGCTCGCTGTTGTGCTGGCGATGATGGTGTTGGCCGGTTGCGGCGGTTCGTCTGAGCGACCCGCGGCGTTACCGGCGCTGCATCCGCGCCGCGTCGGGCCGGCGTCGATGTTCACGATCGGCGCGGAGCTGTACACGAACCCGGTGCCGAGCATGAACCTGCTTCACCGGCTGGGGGTCGATGACGTGCGCCTGGACATGAATTGGTCGAGGATCGCGCCGGACCCCGTCTCGTTTCACGCGCCCGCGTTTGACGCGACCGATCCGGACGCTTACCCCGCTACGTCCTGGGCGGTGTATGACGCGATCCTCCGCGGCTTGACCGCGCGTCACATTGGGGTCGACCTGGCGCTGATCGGACCGCCGCCCTTCTGGGCCGAGGGCCGGGGTGATCCGAAGCGCACGACCCAAGCTCAGTGGAAGCCCGACGCGGCCCAGTACGCGCACTGGGTGACAGCGGTCGGAACGCGCTACAGCGGCCATTTCACCCCCCCGGGCGCGACGCACCCGCTGCCCCGGATCGACTTCTGGTCAATCTGGAACGAGCCGAACAACGGGCAAGACCTCGCGCCCGAGACCCCACACCCCGGCTCGCCGGTCGAGGTCGCGCCGAAGCTCTACCGCGGGCTGGTCAACGCGGCGTGGGCGGCGTTGCACGCGACCGGGCACGGCCGCGACCGCATCCTGATTGGGGAACTCGCGCCCGCCGGAGCGACGTTCAAGGGCGCCCCCGGACTGTTTAGCGCGATGACGCCGCTGCGGTTTCTGCGGGCACTGTACTGCGTGGGCTCTGACTATCAGCAGCTGCGAGGGACGCAAGCCCGCGAGCGCGGCTGCCCAGCGACAGCGGCCGGATCGGCGCGCTTCCCGCAGCAGAACCCGGGCCTGTTCAGCGCCTCCGGGTTCGCCGTTCACCCCTATGACTTTACGTCGCTGGCGCCCGACGTCCGAACCCCCAACGAACCCGACTACGCCGAGCTGGCCGCCCTGCCGACCGTGGAGTCGACCCTCGATCAACTGCAACGGGCGTATGGCTCAGACACGAGGTTCCCGCTCTGGTCAACCGAATACGGCTACATCACCAACCCGCCCAACCCGCAGTACGCCGTCACTCCGACGCTCGCCGCGTACTACCTCAACTGGGCGGAGTACCTGACCTGGAAGGACCCGCGGATCCGCTCCTACGACCAATTCCTGATCACCGACCCACCGGGCACGGCCCCGTTCTCGACCGGGCTCATAACCGCGACCGGACAGCCCAAGCCAGCGTTCGCAGCGTTCCGGATGCCGCTGTATCTGCCGGTCTCAGAGACCGCCCAAGGGCCATCCGCTCGTGGTCTGGGGCGACGTTCGGCCTGCGCCCGGCGCTCAGACCCAGACCCACCAGCCCAAGTGGTGCAAATCCAGTTTCGCCCGGGCTCCGGCGGCGCGTTTCAGACCGTCAGACAGGTCACGCTGACCAACCGGCATGGCTACTTCGAGGTGCGTCAAAGCTTCCCCGCCAGCGGATCCGTACGGCTGCAGTGGACATATCCCAGCGGCGAGACCGTGTTCAGCCGGAATGCTGACTTCACTTTCAGCTAGAGCGCAGCTCGGCGGAGCTTTGCCGGCTGCTTGAAAGCCACTGCGCGCAGGCCGCTTCGTGGCGCTGCGCGACGGTCCGGAGGTGGCTATAGGCCGTCGAGGACTGCGAAGGCAGCGTCGATCCGCGATCGTTCGCCGGTGGCGTTCTCGTCGAGCATGAGGCCGCGGATGACCGCGAGGGCCAGGGTGGCTTGGGCCTGGGCGTCAGTGTCGTCGGCGCTTGACGGCCTCAGTAGCTCCGTGAGTTGCGGGAGCCAGTCGTAGACGCTTGTACGGCCGAATCCCGGAAATCGGTCAGGCTGGGTCTGGGCGAGCGCGTTAACCTCATCGAACAGGCGGAAGAAGGGACGGTTGACGGGATCGGTGACGAGCGCGCGAAGCGTCTTAATGAGGCCACGAAGGTCTTGCGTGTTCTGCTCAGTCAGACGCGCACGGCAGGTGTTGAGCAGCTGGGTGCGGGCGTGGGCGAGGGCGGCGGCGATCAGCGCATCGCGCGATCCGAAGTGGTGGATGAGCATCCGCGAGCTCGTTTCAAGAGCGTCCGCGAGGTCCCGGAGGGAGATCTCGCAGCTTTGACGAGCGACAAGCAGTGCCGCCGCCTGGGCCTGTAGATGTTGACGCTGGCGCTCGTCACGAGGCCGACCCGATGCTGTAACGTTGTTACAGGAAGTGGAGTCTGACCCAGGAGGAATCACGTTGAACACCCTGCCAGATGACCTGACGCGACGTGCCTCTCGGCGTGACCTCGCGCGCAGCACCCGCGACGCCGATGCCGGCGTCACAGCGTTGCTGTCCGACCCCTTGCGGGTCCATCCCACAGGCCGTGACTCCTCCCAAAGCCCTGTCTCGCGATGCCGACTCTGATCTTTGTTCATGGTGCGTGCGTCCGCGACGCAGCCTGGTGGTGGAGCCGAATGACGCAGCCGCTTGCCCATCACGGCATTCCGAGTATCGCTGTGCCGCTGCCGAGCTGCGGCGAGACAGGCGACAAGCTCGGGGACCTTGCCGATGACGTTGAGGCGTGCTGCCAAGCGATCGCGGAGGTCGACGGCCCGGTGGTTCTGTGCGGCCACTCCTACGGCGGGATGATCATCACCGAGGCCGGCGGCGATGAGCGGGTCATCCAGCTGCTTTACGTATCGTCAGTGATGCCCGACGCCGGTCAGTCCCAGGCCGATCTCATCGGCAATGAACCTGCGCCATGGTTGCGGCCAGGCGAGGACGGGACCGTCGGTGTCGACCCCGACATGATCCGCGAGTTCTTCCTTCAAGACTGCGACGCGGTCACGACCAGGGAGGCGCTTGACCGTTTGACGCGCCAGTCCCTCACGCCCTTCACGCAGCCACTCCGTCAAATCGCCTGGCAAGAAAAGCCTGCCACGTACTTCGTCTGTACCGAGGACCTCGCGACACCAGCCAAGGTGCAGCGTCAACGCGTAAAGGCGGGCGTCCGACTCGTTGAGTTCGACGCTGGGCACCACCCATTCCTCTCACGCCCCGATGCGTTCGCACAAAGCGTCGCCGCCGAGATCGCACGCGGCTAAATCCCGAGACCGGACCTTCTTCATCGTCGCGTGCGACGTAAGGTCGCTGCATTGAGAATTCAACGCGGGATTGGAGGCTGGATCGATGATGCAGAGCGCGTTGCAGGTCCGTGTTCGATGACCTGTCCTCACCCTACGCGCGCTGCCTGTGAGGGCGGGGTGCGAAGCTCGGGGCTCAACCTCGGGTGGGCGGGTAGGCCGACCGTAAGGGGAGCCCAATCCTCAGCGGGAACAGGATGGTCAAGAAGCGAAGCCGGCAGCCGACAGGCGACAGGAAACCGCGAGAGCAGGTCCAGCCCCTCCAGCTGGCCGTCGTGGATAACCGGCCGGATACCGGGCCTGGTGCCCGGTTCGAAAGCCGCTGACGTGGTCAGGGGAGCCTTGAAGCAGAAGCTGACGATGCGCCCAGACCCAATCGACAAGTTAGACGTCGCGGCCATGGCCGCGAGGAGATTTTGGTGTGGTCCCTCGCCTAGCGTTCCGTCGGTGTGGTCGGCCGGGCCGCGGCCCTCCGCGTGCGCAGCACGGCGATGGCCAGTGCGATCGCCACCAGCGCGAGCGTGATGAGCAGTCCATAGTGGGAGATCGCCTTGGCAGCCTGGACCGCGGGATGTCCGATCGCGTAACCGAGTCCGACGATCACACCAATCCACGAGAGCATCCCGAGGACGTCAAAAATCATGAAACGACGCAGGCTCATCCCGGTCCAGCCCGCGGCGGCGTAGATAAACGACGACGGGACCGGTAGATAGGGGGCCAACGCGACCGCGAGCCCGCCGTAGCGTTCCAGGTGAGCGCCGGAGCGCTGTGCCCACTGCTCCGCCTTCGGGTGGCCTCCGGACAGCGTGGCCGCCGCCTTGGGGCCCCACAGCCGCCCCGCCCACCAGAAGAACGGCGTGGCGAAGAGCAGCGTCGGGAGCGGGGCGAGGACGGCGAGCACGAGCGATGCCTCGCCCACTCGGGCGAAGGCGCCGGCGGAGGCCATCGCTGACGTCGAACCGCGCAGCGCCTCGAGGAGCACGGGATGGGTGCCTAGCAGCGAGGGCGTTAGCGGCAGGAGCGCGAGGGCAAACACGCTCTTGGCCGCGATGCCCGTCACACAGGCGATCTCGGCGCGACGCCGCCTGGCTCGGCGCGGCGCGACCCCATCAGCCGTCGGGACGGTCGTCGTCATCCTCCCCATTGTCGCCTCATCCATCACGCGGCGTTCTCGCCCGGTGCGAAACCGCCGCATCCACTCGCGCACACGACAGGGCTTGTCGCCGAGCAGAGCCTACGTTTCGGAACCGCATCGATCAAGACTCAGGCACGGCTGCCGCTTGGCTTCCCCTGCAGTCACGAGCGGTCGACTTCCGCTTTGCGGCTTGCTTCAGAGCGCCCGCTTGCCGCGGGAGCACTTCGGCGACGTAGGGTTCGCGGCTAGTCGGCGCTGTGGTTCGGGCGTTTTGTCGGGCTGCAGCGTGTCTGTGCGGAGAGTCGCCGCCGGCCATGGTCTCGACACGGCGCGACGAGGGAATGGCCGCCCGCTCGTCGCGCCGTTGATTGGTGCTCAGGCGGTGGAATGGCCGCCCGCTCGTCGCGCCGTTGATTGGTGCTCAGGCGGTGGCTCCCGCGTTCGCTTCGACGATGCGGGCCACGTAGTCGCCGGTGATCTGCCGGGTGGCGGCGTTGACGCGGTTGAACGCGTTGATCGCCGCGATCGCCACCACCAGGGCCGCCAGCTGGGGCTCGGAGTAATGGCGGGCGGCTTGGTCTCAGACCTCGTCGGGCACCGGGTCGGGCCGGTCGGCCAGGCGGGTGGTGGACTCGGTGAGCGTGAGCGCCGCACGCTCGGCATCGGTGAAGTACGGCGCCTCGCGCCACGCGGCGACGAGGTGGATGCGCTCGCTGCTCTCGCCCATGTGCTCGAGCTCGCGCGTGTGGATGTCCACACATACGCTGCAGCCGTTGATCTGGCTCGCGCGGAGGGTGACCATCGCGAGCGTTGCTTCGGGGAGCCCGGCGTGCTTTGCCGAGGCAGCGAGCTGCTGGCCGGCGTCGAGCGCGCCGGGGACGGTGAGCGCGGGGTTCTGGATTCTGGCTTGGGTCACGGTGTACCTCTTGGGTTGTGAGTGTGGGGCGGTGGAGCGACGGGCGTGTCAGGGGGCGGTCGGTGCGCGCCGACGAGCGATGTGAAGTCCCCGACCACTCCGAGGTGCGTGAGCTTGTCGGGATTTGCGACTGAGCTGATGCTGCGGATCTCGCCGCGGGCGATCTCAAGCGACCACACGCTGATCAGCCGCTGCTGAGCGTCCCGGACGATCAGGCCCGGACCACCGTTTACCTCGGTCGGCTGCAGCGTGAAATCGGGACATCGCGAGACGACCCGCATCCAGGTGAACAGCATGCGGGCGACGCGGATGGGACCGCGCAGCGACCGCGCCAGCGCCGGGACCTTCCGGCCGCCGTCGCCGGTCAGGACCGTCGTGCGCCAGCAGGGCCTTCAGCCCGGCCAGATCTCCATGCTGGGCGGCGGCGAGAAACCTCTGCGCGAGCTGCTCGCGCTCTTCGCGCGAGCTCTGAAACCGAGGGCGGCGCTCCTCGACGTGACGCCGGGCCCGGCTCGCGAGCTGGCGTACGTTCGCCTCGCTCTTGCCGATGATCGCTGCGATCTCCGGATAGCCGTAATCGAACACGTCGTGCAGGAGCAGCGCGGCTCGCCGCTCGGGAGACAGGCTCTCGAGCAGCACCAGCATCGCCAGTGACAGCGAATCGGCCATCTCGGCGTGCTGGGCGCCGATCGCCTGATGGACGTGCAGCAACGCCTCCTGACCAACGTCCTCGGCTTCAGACACGCTCCCCAGCATCCGGTAGGCAATCGCGAACGACGCCGGTCGCAGCTGCTCGAACTCGTGTTCCTCAGCGGGCATGTCAGATCTGCTCCAGTCTCATCATCCGCTCCGCGATCCGGCCGACAACCCATAGGACAAGACGACCGCCTCAGCTGTGACACCCCACTCCGAGCGAGCCGGCCGGCGACGTGACGGCCAACCCGCGCTGTGATCAGCAGCAGCGCCCGTCAGAGCCAGGCTGATCGCCATCGCCGCGCCGCTCGCTTCGCGAGTACCAGTGAAATGCCGACGCTGGCGGCGAACGCCAGCGCCACCAGTGCGCGAAGGCTTCGCCACGATCCCGCGTTTGCGGAACCGGCACCGCAGCTGTCCGCGCTGGTAAGCAGGACGCGCTTGTCTACCCGGGGGCTGCCAGTAGACCCGGTGCGCCTGCAGATGACGCACGGACCAGCGGTTGGTAGCCGCCTTGGCCGCGTACCACTCGTAGACCTCGGGCTGATCGGCGAAGCGGTCGAGCAGCACTCGGTTCGAGGTCCATGGAATTTGTGCCATCAACTGATGGCACTTTTGAGGCTTTAGGCCAGATGGCGGCGAAGCGGCGCATGTAGAAGGCGTCCGGCGCGACACGCCGCGCTCTGAGCCGCATCACGAGCTCTGGGTTCAGCGCGCGGGCTGCCCCCGCCTGTGACTCGCGGACGCGGCGCTGTACGACGTGGCGGGCGCCTCGCCGCCTGCGGCGTTGAGGTCGATGCGAAGGTCGGTCGGCAGATGAGCCAGGCTGGCCGCCAGCACGGTTGTCTTCGCGGTGGTTCCGTGCCCGCCGTGACGTCATCCCGGCCGCAGGGTAGTGTCGTGCCCCGCTGAGCCGCCCGCTGTGGGGCGGGCGGCGCCGCCAGGCTCGATGCTCTTCCCCTCGGTTCAGTTCGGAATCTTCTTCCCCATCGTGCTCGCGTTCTCGTGGGCGCTGATGTCCCGACCGGCGTTCTGGAAGCCCTTCATCCTCGTGGCGAGCTACGTGTTCTACGCGTCGGCCAGCCCGGTGTTTTGCCTCCTGCTGGCGGGAGTGACATTGTGGAATCACGGAGCGGCGCGGATGATCCACCGCTCCGCTGACGACCGAACCCGGAGCCGGATCTGTGCGGTGGCCGTCACCGGGAACCTGGTCGCCCTTGGGGCATTCAAGTACTACTCGTTCTTCGCGGAGTCGGTCGCGCGGGTGCTGCACTCGGTTTCGCTTGGGATGCCGCTGCCCTTGTTGACGATCGCGCTCCCCGTAGGGATCAGCTTCTTCACCTTCCAGGCGATCTCCTACACCGTTGACGTCAAGCGGCGCCTGGTCGAGCCGGCGCGACTGATCGACACCGCGGTCTATCTGAGCTTCTTCCCGCATCTCGTGGCCGGGCCGATCGTCCGCGCGCGCGAGTTCCTGCCCCAGCTCGCGCGTCCCCGGGACCCAAGGCATGTCGCGGTCAGCTCCGGCCTGGTGCTGATCGGAATGGGCTTGGTCAAGAAGGTGGTGATCGCCGACTATCTGGGACGGACCGCCGTGGACCCGGTGTTCGCGGTGCCGCAGGCGTACCACGGCCTGAACGTACTGGTCGCCGCGTACGCTTACACCGCGCAGATCTACTGTGACTTCTCCGGCTACACCGACATCGCGATCGGCCTGGCGCTGCTGATGGGATTTGTGTTTCCCCAGAACTTCAACAGCCCGTACCGAGCGACCGGGATGCGGGACTTCTGGCGGCGCTGGCACATGACGTTGTCGCGTTTCCTGCGAGACTTCCTCTACATACCGCTCGGGGGAAACCGGGGATCGCGGTTGTTCACCTACCGCAACCTGCTACTGACGATGGTGCTCGGCGGCCTGTGGCACGGGGCCGCGTGGACCTTTGTGATCTGGGGAACATTCCACGGAGTGCTGCTGGTCGGCGAGCACGCTCTCGGTGGCCGGATCAGGGCACCCGGCTGGCTGCGTTGGTTGGTCAGCTTCCATCTCGTGGTGCTCGGGTGGATTGTGTTCCGCGCCCAGACGATCGGCGACGTCTGGGACCTACTCAAGCGGCTCGGCTCACCTGGTGCCCCGTCGTTGCTGACGCTTCCGGTCGCGGTAGCGATCGCGGTGGCGATCGTCCCGCAGCTGCTGCCGCAACGGTCACTGGCCGGCGTGCAGGACTGGGCCGGTCGTCTGCGCCCCGCCTTACTCGGAGCCGGACTCGCCGTTCTCATACTGTTCGTTGCGGCGACGGTACCCAGCCAGGGCGTACCGCCGTTCATCTATTTCCGATTCTGATGCCCACCGCCGAGCCACCACACGAGGACGACAATCTGATGGAGCGGTTCGACCGCGCCGGGACCCGGCGGTTCCGCGCCCGAGATGCGCTGCTGGCGATCGCTGTTGCCGCGGTGGTGCTGGTGCTGGCCGCGGGCGGATCGATCCGCAAGGCCGGCGAGGAGATGCCCGCGGGAATCGGTCGTGATGCCGTGCTGGCGATCGGCAAGCCGGCCGCCTGGATCGCTGACCAGCTGCCAGTCCATCGTGCCGTGCACACGCTGACGGCATGGGTCTCGCCGGACGGCAACCTCAACGGGCCGGGGAGCTTCAGCCGGCCGGTCATGCTCGACCGGGTGACCGTAACGGGCAACGGGATACCGCCGGTCACCCCCGATGCGTTCGCGCCGAGTCAGATCGGCGCCCCGAGTCCCGCGCGGCGCTCGCTGCACTCACTGCTGGTGACTGGCGACTCGATGTCGGAGCCACTTGACCAGGATCTCGCCCAACAGCTCATCCCCAACGGCGTCCACGTTATCCAGGATCCGCACATCGGCACCGGGATCTCCAACAGCGTGCTCCTTGACTGGGGCAAGCTCTCCGTTCACCAGGTGCGGCAGTACGATCCGCAGGCGGTTGTCATCTTCATCGGAGCGAACGACGGGTACGCCATGCCCGGGCCGAATGGCAAGCCGGTCGGCTGCTGTAGCGCCGGGTGGGCGGCCATCTACGCCGGGCGGGTACGGCAGATGATGAATACCTATCGGCGTGCCGGCGCGGCTCGGGTCTACTGGTTGACATTGCCGACGCCACGCGACAGCGCTCGAGCCAAGATCTCGCTCGTTGTCAATGCCGCGATCGAGGTCGCGGCCGAGCCATGGCGGGATCAGATCCGGATCGTCGACACCGTCCCAGTGTTCACGCCGGGCGAGCGCTACCGGGACTCGATGACGATCGACGGGGTCCCGACGATCGTCCGCCAGTCCGACGGGATCCATCTCAACGACGCGGGCTCGTCGTTGGCCGCGAAGCTCGTGCTGGCTGACATCGACCAGGACTTCACCCGCTGAGCGGCTACTTGTTCTGCGTGTCGGTCCAGACGATCTGCTTTGAACCGCTCTTGCACGTCTCGCGGTTCTGGACCTGAACCGGGCTGCTGGCGAGCCGTTTGGTGCTGCAGCGCCAGCCTTTGACCTTACCGTGGTGCCTGGCCACGGTCTTGCCCGTCGAACAGCTGGTGTTCTTGACAGTGAGGGATGTTAGATACGTGTAGCCGTAGCCGGTTCCGGAACCAACGCCGCAGCTGCTCGCGATCCGCGCGTCCGGCGAGTGCGCCATCGCGGCCGTGGCGGCGACCAGCGCCGCCGCCACGGCGAGCAGACCCATCAACGACCTAAACCCGACGCGCATTCTCAGCCTCCTCGTTAAACGATACGGACCGCGGCACGCGATCGTAACCGAACCCGATCCTCCGGAGGGAGCATCGATGCGTCGCGCCGGGAAATGCGTCAGAGTAGGCATCCGGTGTCATCGGCCCAGTTTCGTCAAGCCGGCTGGTCGCTGGCGAGCGCGCTCGTCGTCGCGACCCTCGCGCTGGCGTTTCCGGCCATCGGTCGAGCCGACTGCGGCGGCGTTGATACCTCCACCGCGGCCGTTCATCACCGGGGCCAGCTTCCCCCGTTGGCGCTTGGCGATTCGACCATGCTGCTCTCGCTTCCGGGCCTGGCGGCCGCGGGCTACGACGGTAACGCGCACGGATGCCGACAGTTCGGGCAGGCGCTCGGACTGCTCGGTCAGCTCCGGGCCCGCAAGGCGCTGCCGCACATGGTCGCCATCGCGCTTGGCGCCAACGGCACGGTCACCGGCGATGACATCAATCAGGGGCTCCGGCTGCTGGGGCATAAGCGTCTGCTCGTGCTCGTCACGCCGCGGGAGCTCGGCGGCGGTTCTGGCGCCGATGCCGCCACCGAGCGCGCGGCGGCCGCACAACATCCCAGGAGGATCCTGCTGCTCGACTGGGTTCGTTACAGCGCCGGACACCCGAGCTGGTTCGCGCCCGACGGTCTGCACCTCAACCTCCCCGGAGTGAAAGCCTTCACCGCCCTGCTGAGCCGTGCGCTGCCCTATGCCTACGTCCCCCGTCCGGCCCAGGCCGCCGCGCTCGCGTCCGCCGCGCTGGGGGGCGCGTCGCGACGACCGCGCAGCACCCCAGAGCCGCCCGTGCTCCAGGTGCGCGCGCGGCTCTCGGACACCGGGTATGTCAGCGCCACAATCACCGGCCCGCCCGGCGCGGACGTCGCGCTCAGCGAGCGGCGAGGGGCAGCGACGGACCCGATTACGACGATCCGCCTGTCGGCCGCCGGGACGGCCGCGGTCTCCCACGCGCTCACCTGGTCGTGCGATCGCCGAACACGCACGCTGATAGCCACCACGCTGGCTCCGGCGGCCTCGGCGACCGCCCAGGCTACGGTGACAACGCCATCGTGTGCGACGCGTCTTGTGACCACCATCGACGCTCGCGCGCGAGCTGGCCACACGCTCGTGGTCCGACTTCGGGACCGGTGGGCGATCGGCGGACTTGCGCTGACAGTCTGCGTGTCGCCGCCGGGCGCCCAGGCGGTGTGCACGTCGTGGCACCTCCGGCCTGGCCAGCGACGCCGCGTGATCCAGATCCCCGCCCCTCGTCCTGGCGGGTGGCTAGTCAGCGTGCACGGTGACGGCGGGGCCCCGCAGCAGGCGCGCATATGGGTGACGCCGGTCGGAGGCCGCATCCGGCTGCTCGCCGCGGGCGACTCCGAGATGCAAATCCTCGACGACTTCATGGGACAGGACCTGTCCTCATACGGGGTCCGGGTGACCAGCGACGCTCGCATCAGCACCGGGCTGACCAACTCCTCGTTTTTTGACTGGCCGGCCCACGCCCGCGCGCAGGCGCCGTCGCTGCAACCAGACGTCACAGTCATTTTCATGGGCGCTAACGATGGCTTTGCGGTGGCGGGTCAGCATGGCGAGCGGGTGGCTTGCTGTGGGGCAGCTTGGAGCGCTGGGTATGCCAACCTCGTCGCCGAGATGATGCGGACCTATCTCCGAAGAAACGCCGGCCGGGTCTACTGGTTTCTGCTCCCGACTCCCCGCCCGGCCAACTTCCAGGGCGTGTTCGACGGCGTCAACACCGGAATCCGCGAGGCGGCACGGCGTTTCCCGGGACGGGTCTCCCTCATCGACGCGAACGCCTTCTTCACCCCCGGCAACCGCTACCGCGACTACATGAGGTACCACGGCCACGGGTTCACGATCCACGAGCCCGATGGGATCCACCTCTCCACCGCCAGCGACACCGTCGCCGCCTCGCTGCTCACCCAGCAGCTAGGCGCCGATCACGTCATCCGTTGAGTCAGAAGGCTGGCATGAAGAGTGTCACCGACACGGCTCGTTTCACGAAGGCGATCATCGCGCGCAGAGCGGGAGATCCTCAGCCAGTGGTTTGCGGTCAAGCCCGGGCCCTACGCGGGACGCTTACGGCGACCGCGGCCGGCGGTGCTGATCTCTTGGTGATGACGACGGTCCACTGACCGCCCGGGTTCCTGCCCGCAGCGAAATGCAGCAGGCAGCTGACATGTCCTGAGCGGACGTTGCAGGACTGACTATGGACTGTGTAAAGCACGGCGAGAGTGCGGCCAGGCGTGTTGGTCTGAATGCCGAGGCCCGCTGACCTCGGCGCCTCGACGTTCAGGTCGTAGGGATGAGATGCGACCGCGTGAACTGTGAACGCTCGAGTCGAGCACCCAAGCGGAAGTGCCACCGTTGCCAACTGGCGGCGGCCGATCAGACTTCCGGCTTCGCTCGCCGAGTAGCGGCATGGCGTGTTGGGAATGGCGCCCGCGGAGATCGAACCAATGGTGTCGATTCGCGTGACGCTGGAACTGTGGTAGTCGGCGATCCACAGACCGTGGCGGGCGGACGCGATCGCGACCGGCTGGGTCGCGCTGAGCCGGATCGGCCTGTGGGTGACGCCGTGGTCGCCGGGGTCGACCTCCCACAGCGCCGCCGTGCGCTTGATCGGATCGAAGAGCGTCGGCGAACTGGACCGCGGGTAGGCGAGCACCCAGACGCGGCCGTCATCGAGCGCCATCGCCACTCCGCGCGGGACCGGGACGCTCCCGAGCACGCGGTTGGTCACGGGCTCGAGCCGGGTCAGCGATCCGTTCGCCAGGCACACCGCGCATCGCCGCGGTCTCACGGATCGCGGGGGGAGCGGGATAAGACGTGCGGCCGACTTGACGCCGGCAGGCGGCCAGCGTTGAATGGGAGCCATGGAGCAGAGCGCGTCGGCCAGAGAGACCCCACTGCCCGTGGCCTGCACGTTGGGTCCCGAGGACGGACCGGTGCGGATGCTGCGCTGGCAGCGCCTGGGCGAGACGGCCGACCCGGTGGCACGACGCGCCGAGGGTGCGCTCGAGGTCCGCTACCGACCGGGTCCTGGTGTTCGCGAAGAACTAGAAGCGCTCGCGGCTGCCGAGCAGCAATGTTGCTCGTTTGTCGCCTGGACGGTTACCGAGGATGGTGGCCACCCGGTCCTGCGCGTCGTCGCCGACGCGAGCACGCCCGACGACGTGGCTGGCATCGCGGCTCTCTTCGGCGTCTGACGTACGCCAGGGTGGGCAAGGTCGCCGGCGCTGGGGGTCCTGGACGCTGCTCGGGCCGGAGTATCCCCGCTTCAGGCAGACCTCCGGCGCCGCCAAAGGGGCGCGGAGGACAAGGCATGGCAAGCGGGGATCACGGTGGGCCCGCGACGTCCGTCCGCCGGACGACGGCCGATCAGGGGGTCACGAGGCGATCAGGCTTCTCGGCAGCGCTGGCGATGAGCGCGGGGCGATCGAGCCCTTGCGTGGCGAGGGCATCGATTAGTTCGTGGAGTGCTTGGGGCGGCGGTGGGCTGTCGGGTTGGCCGGCATCAGAAGAGAGGATCAATCGGTCATACCCAATCGTGCGGACGAACCCGGCGAGCCGCGCGGCGTCGCAACCGGGCTGGTGCAGCAGTTGGTAGGCGGTGATCTCTGCGTAGGCGCCATGTTCGGTCAGCGCCGCGGCCTCGGCGGCCGTCATCGCCGGAACGGTGTAGCTCGGGGGAGTTATGAGCAGCCGTCGCACGCCGCCGGCGCGGGCGACCGGCAGCAGCCAAGCGGTCTCGGCCGTGCTCAGGTGGCCGGTGGCGAGCACCGCGTCGGCTTCGGCGATCAGCGCCACGATCTGACGCACGGACGCCTCGGTCGCCCAGTCCACTGGCGGGATTGCGTAGGTGGTGGGGGCGAGCTGGGGCAGCGTGACGCAGAGCCGGGGCAGGCCGGCGGTCGGTTGGGTATGGGCGTCGGTGGTCGGCATCCAGATGATCCGGGCGCCGAAGGCGAGCGCGGCGGCCACGGCGGCTGGGTTTAGGCCGCCAGCCTGCTGGTTGAGGGCCAGCGCGCCATACACGCGCAGCCGCACCCCATGGCCGGCGGCCTGGGCTCGCCCCGCCGTGTTGTCGTAGTGGCTCTTGAGCACGCAGCCGCTGAAGCCCGCTTGCTCGTAGAGCCGCACGATCCCGATGTCGTCGTCGTAGCGCTGCCAAACGTCCGGCGCCGTGTGGACGTGGAGATCGAACATCTCAGCTGTCGCCACCGTCATCGATGAGGCGATGCACCTCGCGGCCGACAAGCGCCAGGCGCGCCTCGGCAAGCAGCGGCAGCTCGCGCCGGCGCCGGTGGGCTGCGGTCACGTCGATCTCGACTGTGATCAGAGCGGATTCCCAGAACGGAGCCTGGGCGACGGTATGGCCGCTGGGGTCGATCACCCGGCTGCCGCCCCAGAATCGCACCCCCGCCTCAATTCCGACACGGTTGACGAACACGACCCAGCACTGCTGCATGCGAGCGATGTACCTGAGCAGGTCGTTCCAGTACTCGATCGTGTCGAGCACGCTTGGCCCGAGGTCCGCTGAACTGTTGGTGGGGATCAGCAGCAGCTCCGCGCCGTCTTGGACCGCCAGCCAGGGCAGCGCGGGTTGCCAGGCGTCATTGCAGATCAACGTCGCGGTGCGCGCCCAGGCGCTATCAAAGGCGCGCAGCGACTGCCCGGGGCTGGCGTGCTTGCGCTCCTCCCAGTTCAGGTATGTCGGCAAGAAGAGCTTGCGATGCACGTGGACGACGTCCTCCTGAGATAGGTAGGCCGCCGAGTTGTAGGCCCGTACGCCGCCGTCCTCGTGAAACCCGGCGAGCACATCGGCCCGGCCGGAGGACAGCTCAGTCAGCCGCTGATCGCGGGCGCGGAGGCTGCGGCTGGGCGCGCCGCCGAGCGCGTAGCCGTGTGCCGCCAGCTCGGGGAACACGACCAGATCTGCCCGATGGGAGTTGGCCTCGTCGGTCAGCTCGCGCATCAGTTCGAGGTTGGCCTCGACCTCGCCGATCGTGCTGTCGAGCTGCGCTAGTGCGACACGCACAATCGCCTCGGTTGACCGCTTACCCGCGCCGTCGCCGTGCGCATGCGCCCTCGGAGGCGGTGGTAGTGGCGATCGTGACGCTGGAGTTTCAATTCGTGGCTCCGTCGGTGCGCCGGAAGCGCGGATATGGCGGCGTCACCGGCGCCGACCCGCGACCCGTGGGCCCGGTCGGTCAGGCGTGCGTTGGATGTACGATAAGCCCGCTGGAGTTTGGCGTCCAGCCACGGCCGATCCAGTGAGGCAGCTCGTCAGGAGGACGATTTCAGGTGAAGATCGAGCCGATGCCGCCGACTCCGCCCAGCCTGGAGCGGGAGGTCTATCGCCGGTTGCGGGACCTGATCGTATCCGGGGACCTGCGGCCCGGCGCGCTGTACTCGATGAACGAGCTCGCCACTCAGTTACAGGTGTCCCGGACCCCGGTCGCCCAGGCGGTCGCCCGGCTGGTCGACCAAGGGATGGTCGTGGTCGAGCAGCGGCGCGGCTTACGCGTGCTCGAGACCTCAACCCACGACCTGGCAGAGATCTACGAGGTGCGCCTGCTGCTCGAGCCCCGTGCCACGCATCGCGCGACGGGGCTGATGCGCAAGGCCGAACGCCGCCAACTCAAGAGCGCCCTCGCGGCGCTGAGCCAAGTGGACGTGTCGGGGAACCCGCGCGAGTACCTGCGCCGCGACGCGGAGTTTCATCGCGTGATCCTGCAAGCGTCGGGAAACCGGCGTCTCGCTGACCACGTCCAGTCGCTGCGCGACCTGCAGATGATCCGCAGCATGTCCACGGTTGAGCGGACCCAGCCGTTGGCGGAAGTCGTCGCCGAGCATCGGCGCGTCTACGACCTGATCATCGAGGGCGACGCGGCCGGTGCCGCCGAGGCAATGCACCAACACATCGCGGTGACCTACGAGCGACTGCTCCAGCAGGAAACCCGGGAGTCCGCGACGATCATGAACCCGCCCTGGCCCGCTCCGGACGACACGCGGCTCATGACCTGAAACGCCGGCGCGAGGGACGCGATCCTGAACGGGTGGTGGGGTGACCATGGCTTGACAGCTTGCATCTTACATGCAAGATTTCTGGCGGCAAGGGAGCCTGATGATGATCACGCATATCGATGCACGAGCCGTCGCGATCCCGCTGCAGCGGGAAACCCGAATGGCCACGCGGATCCTCCGCGAGCGGCATTTTCTGCTGGTCGAGGTCCGCGATGATGAAGGGGACACCGGGATCGGTTACGCCTACGCCGGAACCAGCGGCTCCGGGTTGCTTGCCCGGGCGGTGCGCGAGGTCCTGAGCCCGGTCGTGCTCCAGTCGGGCGCGGTCCAGATCGCCGAACTGTGGGACCAGATGTATCAGGAGAGCCTCCTGCTCGGACGGCGGGGGACGCTGCTCCGGGCGATCAGCGCTGTGGACATTGCTCTCTGGGATCTGCGCGCGAAGCGCTGCGGCGTCCCGCTCGCCGTGCTATTGGGCGCGGGTACCGAGCGGCCGCTGCCCGCGTATGCGTCCGGCGGTTACTACCGCCCCGATGATGGCCCACCGGCGCAGGCGGTGAGCGCCGAGATTGCCGCGAACCGGATGGCTGGCTTCACCGATCACAAGATCAAGGTGGGCGGCCTGTCGGTTTTCGAAGATGCCGAGCGGGTCAGGGCGGCGATCGACGAGATCGGGGGACACGGGCGGCTGGCGCTGGATGCCAACAACGCCTACCGGAGCGTGGCCGAGGCGCTACGCGCGGCCCGTGCGTTTGATAGCGCGGCCGGCAGCGACGGCCTCTGGTGGTTTGAGGAGCCGTTGTCACCTGAGGCCGTGGACGGTCACGCCGAGCTGGCCCGGATCCTCGAGACCCCGATCGCGACCGGAGAGATCCATCAGACCCGCTGGGACTTCGCCCGCCTCGTGGCTGCTGGGGCGGCCGACATCCTGCAACCGGACGCCGGCGTCGTGGGCGGCGTCACTGAGTACCTGCGGGTCGCCCACACCGCCGAATCCTTCGATCTGCCGATCGCTCCGCACTGGCATGCCAACCTGCACGCGCACCTGGCGGCGGCGGTGCCGGGCACCTTGTCGATCGAGTACTTCGAGCTCGAGCAGGACGTCTACAACTTCGAGCGGCTGCTGACCGACGCATCCAGACTGCGGGTACAGGACGGGCACGTCCACCTCAGCGCTGCACCGGGGATCGGCGTCGAGCTCGATGCCGACGCAGTCGCCCGGTACGAGATCGACCGAGGCGATCAGCGCTGACCGGTCCGACCCCACCCAACCATGCCCGGAAGGAATCCGCGATCGTACGTCCACTGCCGTTCTTCAGCCAGCGCCAGCGCCTGGACGCTGATCTTCATCTGCCCGACGATGGCGGGGCCGGCGCGCCGTACCCGATCCTGATTACCGCGTCGGGGTATCAGGGCCTCAAGGTGCTGCACCCGGAGCGGTTCGCGCGCGCGCTCACCCCGCTGGGCTACGCGGTGCTGGCCTTTGACTACCGCGGCTTTGGAGCCAGCGAGGGCGAGCGCGGACGGTTGGCACCCCAGGACTGGGCGGAGGATATCCGCGCGGCCGTCGATCGAGTCACCGTGGAGGCGGAGGTCGATGCCACCCGTGTCGGTCTGATCGGATGGGCACTGGGCGGCGGTGTCGTGGTGGCCGAGGCCAGCGAGGATCGACGGGTGATCGCCGTGGCGGCGATCAACTGCATCAGCGATGGCCGACGCTCGACTCAGAATATGCACGACAGGACGTCCTGGGCCAGCCTGCTGAGGCGGATTGAGGTCGACCGCGGACGGCGAGCAACGACCGGCCGCTCAGAGATCACCTCGCCGTGGGACATCGTGCGGCTGGATCTCGATGCCGAAACCTCCGACCATGTGATCGGGGAGCTTTACAAGGCGGCCGGTTACGGCAGCGGTGTGACACTCGAATCTGCAGACCTGCTGCTGCGCTTCAGCCCGGAGACGGTGGTGCACCGACTGGCCGGCCGTCCGTTGCTGATCGTGCACGGTGCGAACAACCGCCTGCATCGCATCGAAGAGGCGCAGTCGCTCTACGACCACGCGCACGAGCCCAAGCAACTGATGCTGCTCGACGATTCAGGGCACACCGAATGGATGTTCGACGACCATCCCACGTTCCGAAAGCTGGTGGGGATACTCGAGGACTTCTTCCGAGGCGCACTGCAAGTCACGGCCAACCACTCCGAGCCCGCCCGGTCAGGGGCGATGAGACCAGGCCCACCGACGGGCACCGAAAGGACGACGCGATGACCGCTTCTTCGAAGCTCGACGCACTGCGAGCAGGCCGCAGCGAACTCGAGAATCACTACCTCGACGATCTCGCCGCGGGGAAGATCGGCCGTCGGGAGTTCGTGCGCAAAGGCGCAGTGATCGGCATGTCGACCACGCTCGTGGGCGCGGCCCTGTCCGCCTGCGGGGGCGCCAACTCGTCGCACTCCTCGTCCGCGTCCGCCGGAACGGCGCCGGCCAAGCAGGGCGGGACGCTGCGCCTCGCCTGCCAGGTCCCGACGGCGGAGATCAATCCGATCACGATCGCAGATCTGGGTGGTTCCACCATGCTCGCGCAGACCGGCGAGTTCCTCACGTTCGACAACAGCGTCACCCGGCAGCTGCAGCCGATGCTGGCCACCAGCTGGAGCCACAACGGCGACGGCTCGGTGTGGACGTTCAAGCTGCGGCGGGGGGTCAAGTTCCACAACGGCCAGCCGATGAGCGCCGACGATGTGGTCTACACCGTCAAACAGCAGACCGACCCCAAGAACGGATCGGACGCACTCTCGACGTTCGACGGCGTGCTCAAGCCGGAGGGGGTGGTCAAGGTCGACCCCGAGACGGTCGCCTTCCATCTGGAGAGCCCGAACGGAAACTTTCCGTACATCGTCTCGTCGGACAATTTCAACCTGATCATCGTCCCGACGGGCACGGACTTCTCCAAGTGGCAGCAAACGTTTATCGGAACCGGACCGTTCAAGCTGCGCAGCTACACGCAGAACGTGGGCGCCCAGTTCGTGGCCAACCCCGACTACTGGGGCGGCCCGCCGCATCTGGCCGCGACCGCGTTTCAGTTCTACACCGGCCAGCAGCCGCAGATCGTCGCCTTGGAGGGCGGGCAGCTCGATGTCGTCCCCCAGTTCACGGCCCAGGGCGCCCAGACGCTGCTCAACAACTCGACTTACCAGATCATCAGGGTCAAGTCGGCCAGTCACCGCGAGCTGTCGATGCGCAACGACATGGCGCCGTTCACCGATCCGCGCGTGCGCCAGGCGATTGCGCTGACGCTGGACCGGCCAGGAATGGTGCAGGCGCTGTTGCAGGGCAACGGTCAGGTCGGCAACGACAGTCCGTTCGCGTCCAAGTTCGCGTCGACCAACCCGAGCGTGCCGCAGCGCGTGCAGAACCTCCCCAAGGCCAAGGCGCTGCTGGTCGCTGCCGGGCACCCCAACGGCTTCTCGACGACGCTGATCACCGGGCAGCAGGAGGAGCTGCCGGCGCTGGCGCAGGTGATCGCGCAAGCCGCCTCGAAGGTCGGCATAAAGATCGGGCTCAAGGTCGAGACGCTGACGGCCTACTACGGCAAGTCGACGTACGGCAACTCGGACTGGCTGGACGCCACCATGAGCCTCGTCGCTTACGGCGATCGCGGCGTCCCGAACGTGTTCCTGGAGTCGGCGCTGGAATCGACCGGACCCTGGAACGCCGCGCGCTTCAAGAACAAGCCCTACGACGACCTGGTCGCTCAGTACGTCGCCGCGGTCGACCTGCAGACGCAGCGGACGATCGCGGGCAAGATCGAGACGCTGCTCCTCGCGGAGACGCCGCTGGCGATCCCGTATTTCGCAGACATCCTGGCGGCAACTACGACGCGTGTGCACGGAGTCAATGTCAACGGGTTCGCGATCTTCCTCAAGGGCGCGTACATGACATGACCAGGCCCGCCGACCCCGCGATCCCGGCCGGAGCCACCGCTGATGGCTGACCCGGCTGCCGGCGCCGGATGAGCGCCCACGCTCAGCTGGGAGCGGCGAGCACGGTCGCGCAGGCCACGGTCGCCTTTCACCACGACGTTCCGGCCCGAATGCGCGACGGTGTCGTCCTCCGCGCCAACGTCTACCGTCCAGTCGGGCTCGGCACGTGGCCGACCCTGGTGGCTCGCACCCCCTACGGCAAGGACCTCCCGGGCGCCAGCAGCTGGCTGGACCCCGTCCGGGCCGCCCGGGACGGGTTCATGGTCGTCGTCCAGGACACTCGTGGACGCTTTGCCTCCGATGGTGAATGGGAGCCGTTTCAGTTTGAGGGTGACGACGGATATGACACCGTCGAGTGGGCCGCGAGGCTCCCGGGATCCAATGGTCGGGTGGGAATGTTCGGGCTCAGCTACTGGGGTAACACGCAGTGGCTGGCCGCCCTCGCGCAGCCACCGTCGCTGTTTGCAATCGCGCCCGGGATGACCTGGTCAGAACCCAATGACGGAGGGTTCGCCCGGGGCGGGGCGCTGGAGCTGGGTCTGACGCTGGTCTGGGCGCTCGAGCAGGGGATCGATCACCTGCAGCGTCGAGCTGAGCCCCGGCATGAGATCTGCCGGCGCGTTAATGCGCTGACCGACGAACTCGACGGGCTCGCGGAGGGGGGTTTCTGGGAGCTCCCGGTCAATGACCTGCCACTGCTCAGACGCCACCAAGTGCCCGAGCTCGGCAGCATCCGCGCGCTGAGCGATCCCACGTTTGCATCGCCCTGCCGGGTCGCCGGCTCACACGATCAAGTGCAGGTGCCCGTGTTCGGAATCGGTGGATGGCACGACGGCTTCCTCCAGGGCGTGATCGACAACCACGCGGCGATGACCGCGCTCGGCCGCGACAGCCGCCTGGTCATCGGTCCCTGGTCACACGCGAACCACTCCGACGTGGTGGGCGGGCTGTCGTTCGGGCTGCAGGCACGCAAGGACGGCGGACCGGCTGGCGGTCCCGGCGATGTAGACGAGCGTCAGCTGGCTTGGTTTCGCGGTCAACTGACACCCGAAGCCGAGCCCGAACGCTCCAATGCGCCGGTACGGTTCTTCGTGATGGGAGCGAACCGGTGGCGCGAGGTGAGTTCGTGGCCGCCCGGAGGAACCGACCAGCGGTGGTACCTGCGATCCGGGGGCCGACTGACGAGGACCAACCCGGAGCCGGATGAGGCTCGCAGCGATTTCACCTATGACCCGGCGGACCCGGTCCCGACCGTGGGCGGGCAGACGCTGATCTCGCCCGGCTGGGCGGCCGGTCCCGTCGACCAGGCGGAGGTGGAGGGGCGTCACGACGTGTTGGTCTTCAGCTCCGCGCCACTGGGTCGCGACCTGGAGGTCACCGGCCGGGTGCGTGTGGTTCTGTACGCCGAGAGTTCAGCGACGTCCACTGATTGGGTGGCTAGGCTGTGCGATGTACACCCAGACGGCCGCTCGTTCAACCTGTGCGACGGGATCCTGCGAGTCCGCGACGGGGCGCGGGAGTGCCGGCGCTACGAGCTCGACCTGTGGTCCACCAGCAACGTCTTCCGGCGTCACCACCGGCTCCGGGTCCAGGTGACGAGCAGCTGCTTTCCACGCTGGGACCGCAACCTAGGCACCGGCAATCAGCGCGCTGCCAACCACCAGGTCGCGCACCAGCGCATCCATCACGACGCCGTCCATCGATCCTGGGTCGAGCTGCCCGTAGTCGACTGAGAGTGTGACCGCCGAACCCTGCGCTCCGCACGGGGTGCGTCGGCGGTGCTGCAACGCGGAGCCTCGGTCATCGCCAGCTGACGTGCTCGCCCGCTGAGGAGCGCGACGAGCTCGGCGGTCGGGCGAAACGGGTCCGCGATCACGACCGGCATCGGGTCGATGCTGACTGCGGCCCACAGCTCGCCGGCGATCTCCACCAGCAGCAATCGTCCCGCCGGGAGGACCTGCGAGTCAAGCGCGGCGAGTCGCTCGAGGGTCACGAGGTCGTCAGGGAACGCGTAACGAATCGTCACGCCGGTTGCGTAATCCGGGAAGGGGCCACGCCTGCGCATCGCTCGTCGTGTTGACGATCTGATTGTCAGACGTATCATCGTGTAATACATACTCTCAGCCCGATCGGCCGAATCAATGTCATACAAGATCGATTTGTCCCACATCAATCGTGAGCTGGCCAGCTCCCTGAACGAGCAGCTCGTATCCGCCGTGCGCTCGGCGATTGAGAGGGGGGAGCTGGCCGGAGGCGATCGGCTACCCACTACCCGGGCGCTGGCGGAACAGGCCGGCATCAACCATCTCACCGCCGTGCGCGCCTACCGGCGGCTGGCCGAGCTCGGCTACGTCACCGCGAGCGTCGGTCGCGGCACGTTTGTGCGGGCTGTGCCACCGCCGGCGATCGCACCCGGCGGTCGCTGGCAGCATGCGGTGCTGCCCGACGTGCCGGCGAGCTACGTCAACCAGGTGATCGCCGACACCTGGCAGGCGCCCGGCGCCCGCGACACGGTGAATATGGCGACCGGCTGGGCGTCGTCGGAGCTGCATCCCGTGGCCGAGCTGCGTCGTCTCGCCGATGGCGTGTTTGCGCAAGAGGGCGCGGCGGCGCTGATGTACGGCGATCCTGACGGCCTGTGGTCGCTGCGGGAGGAGCTGGCGCGGCGCGGCGCCAACGACGGGTTTGCCGTCGATGCCGAGGAGATTCTCGTCACCAGCGGCGCGCGTCAGGCGATCGACCTAGTCTGCCGGGCGATACTCAAACCGGGCGATGTGGCGGTCAGCGAGTCGCCGACCTTCATCGGCGCGCTCGCATCGCTGCAAAACGCCGGGGCACGAGTGCTCGGCGTGCCCTACGGTCGTGACGGCTTCGACGTCGGGGCGCTCGAGGCGATCCTCGCTCACCACGAGGTCAAGCTCGTCGTTGTGCAGACCGCCTCTCAGAACCCGACCGGGCAGGACTTGGCGCCTGAGCGTGCTGAGCGGCTGCTGGAGCTGGCCCGCGAGCGGTCATTCTTCATTCTGGAGGACGGGGTCTACGCGACGGTCCGCTTCGACGGGCCGGGACCACAGCGGCTGCGCGCGGGTGCACCCGACCATGTCGTCTACGTCGACTCGCTGTCAAAGACGATCGGTGGCGGACTGCGCATCGGTTGGCTGGCCGCGAACGGCGAGTTGCGCCGTCGGCTCACCGACCTGAAGCTGGCCAGTGACTATCACACGTCCGTTCTCGTCCAGCACCTCGCTCACCGGTGGCTGCTCAGCGGCTTGCACGAGCGTCACGTTGCGCGGGTCAACCCGATCTACGCCGCTCGGGCGGCCGCGTTGCTCGATGCGCTGGAGCGCCGCCTCGGGGACGAGTTGCGGCCGCTGCGTCCCCGGGGTGGTCATCACGTCTGGGCCGAGTTCGCACGACCGCTGGATGAGCGTCTACTCGTAGCCGAGGCCTTGCGAAACGGTGTGACGTTCACCCCTGGCGGCGCGACACGGCCCGAGCCGGGCGGATCAGGCGGCCTGCGGCTGTCGTTCTCGCTGCTTGACGAGGAGCTGATCGACGAGGGCGTGCGCCGCCTCGCGATCGCGCTGCGCGCCGTGCGCCGCAGCCGCGCGAGCGCCGGCGCGGCGATCAGCTGAGCACCCCGGTACGGTCGGCGCGCGAAGGTGTGTGTGCAGAGGGCTCCCCCGAACGCGTGACGTCAGAACGCCAGCGCGCCTGTCCAGCTCGTACGCGCGCCGCCGCGCGAGGCAGAGCCGCGAAGCCACCACGACCCCATCACCGGACCGCTGCAGTGAGACCGCGTCGTCGGCGTGTCGCTATGCACCGTTTGGGGCGTCGGGTGTGCGGTGCACCGACAGCCCAGCCAGGCGGCCACCGGAACGGCACGCCGCACGCTCGCCCGTCGCGCGTTACCCCGTCGGACTCGTCGGCGTCCCGGTCGCCGACCGGCTTCCCCGATGCCTATCCGAGCCTGGCGTTCCGCGACCGGAGTGCCGCTGCTGCTGCTCGTCCGAATCAGGACAGCTGTCGCGTGACGCATCAGCGTTCGCGTCGTCGGCGAGCAGGCGTCTCGACTCAGGATTGTGGCTTCACCCTGGTAGGGCTAGAGATTCGGCCAGCGTGTGTCGAGGGTCGGGCTAGCGCGGCCAGTCACGCAGACGCACTGACACGTTGACCGCGCCCGCCGGCGTCCGTCTCGCCAGGGGCTCGAACGAAAGCGAACGTCCTGTCGGCTACCGAAAGGCGGACGCGGGGTTGTGCAGAACGAGCTGCATGAACACGTCCGCGCGGGCGTAGGGCATATGGATTGTCTCGCGCGGGACGTGCCGAAAGCCGAGCGTCTCGTAGAGGTGGACCGCGTCGGCAAGTTTCCGTGAGCTGCCGAGGAAGACCGATCGTGCGCCCAGATCCTGAGCCTGTTTGATGGCGGCGGTGAGGAGTTTGCGTCCCGCACCGCGGCCGCGCAGGTCGGGTGAGATTGCCATCTTGGACAGCTCGTAGGCGCCGGTGCCATCGGGCATCAATGCGACGCACCCGACTGGTCGGCCGTCGAGGTCGGCGATCAGGATCTCGCCGCCATGGTCGATGTAGGCGGCGACGGGGTCATCGAGTTGTCGGCGGTCCTGGTTCTCGATCCTGAAGTAGCGCGCGATCCACTCCTCGTTCAGCGCGCGAAAGGCCGCCGCGTCCTCGAGGCTCTCCAGAGGTCGAATCCTGAGGTCCATGCCTGCAGTGTGGGCGGTGGCGACCAAGACTTCCAGTATCTCGTTCGTCTGCACCAATATCCTGTGCATATGGATCTCGAGCTCCGCCAGCTGCGGTATTTCGTGGCCGTCGCCGAGGAGCTGCACTTCGGGCGCGCAGCCGCTCGGCTGCACATGGCCCAGCCGCCTTTGTCCCAGGCGATCCGTCGGCTCGAAGATGCTGTTGGGTGTGCGCTCTTCGCCCGTACCTCGCGCTCAGTTCGGCTCACGGCTGCTGGCGAGGCCTTCCTTGAGCGTGCCCGCCGGACGCTGCGTCGCGTCGAGGACGATGTTCATGAGGCGCGCAGCATCGGCGCCGGGCAGACGGGCCGGCTCAACGTCGGCTTTGTCGGGTCGGCGATGTTGACCACGCTTCCCGAGATCCTGTCTCGTTACGTGGCGGCCTATCCCGACGTACAACTTCAACTCCATGAGTCGTTCACCGCGCGCGTGATCGCCGGTTTGCTCGCCGGCGAGATCGACGCCGGGATTGCCCGTGACGCCGAGCCCGTCGCTGGGCTCGTCGCGACGCCGATGCTCTCCGAGCCGTTCATCGCGGTCCTCCCGATCGATCACCCCCATGCCAGGGACGCGTCGGTCTCGGTTGCGGCGCTAGCCGACACGCCCTTCGTCTATCCGCCGCGTAGCGCCGGGGCGCGGGCGTTTGAAAAGCCGCTGTTGCTCTGCGAGCAACAAGGCTTTCGTCCCCACATCGCCCATGAGGCATCGCATTGGCTGACCATCCTGCGGCTCGTCGGCGCCGGCCTGGGCGTTTCGCTCGCACCGGCCTGCGTCCGACAAATCGCCATCCCAGAGGTCTCCTGCGTCTCACTGCAGGAGACACGGGTCGTCAGCGAGCTGACGCTTCTGCACCGCGCGGGCGAGCACCGGCCGATGGTGCACGCGTTCGGTGAGATCGCGACCGGCGAGCTGTGACCTTGCAGAGGTCCGTTTCAACGAGCCCTTTCGGATCGAAAACTCGCTAGTGGCCCGGACAGGCAACCTTGCGAGTCCGGTTCCCGTAAACGTAAACGACCGGTTTACGATCGACGCTGGGGTCGCACAGTTTCCTGACGCGCTGCGTCGAGCGTTCACGACGCGGTCGGTGAAAAGGCGCAACTACCTGATCCGGCCGTCGAGCAAGATCGTCCAGGGTTCGATCGACCTGACGGTCAACATCCCGTTCAGAGCCCAGTTGTCTGCCGCCAGTCGCTCCCGCACACGTTCCTCCGAGGTTTCGGACACGGCGTGCAAGATCTCGCCGTCGCCTCCGAGCGGTCCTCCGAGGACGATGAACCCGTCATCGACCAGAGCGTCCATGAAGCGTGCGTGCTCGGCCCAACCGACCTGTTCGCGCAAGTCTCGCGACCAATCCCAGGGGCCGCCGCGTTGTAGCCGAACCGCGAAGAACATCGACGCCAGGTTAGGACGAAAGCCCGAGCGCGGAGGGCAGCCGGTCCTCGCGCATCGCGATGGCGCAAGATGGCGCAAGATGGCGCGGATGCGGGCTTCGGATCGAGTCCCCGGGGGATCGTCGTGCATCACCCTCTGCCGCCAGCACATGCCTCACGACCCAATCTTTTGGCCATCCGCGCTGTACACGGGCGTGTCAGTCTCGAGCCCCTCGTTGCTGACCCGTTGTCCACGTCCACGGGCCCCGCATATCGGGCGGCGCTCCCGTCGCGTTGCTCAGGACCCGGTCAAGCGTCCCGCCGCCACGGCACCGGCTACCGGATCAGATGCGGTGGATCTCCGCGCCCGCGGCGGCGAGCGCTTGGGCTCCCGCCGCCGGCGGGTCGGCGGAGAACCGGAGGGGGCGTGGCGTCATCTCCGGGTGGCGGCCACGGTTGTGGCGATCACCAGGGACAGGGCGACGAGCGCGCCCGCGGCGCCGACAGCGTTGATGCCGATCTGGCTGCGTACGTGATCGGCATAGGCGACGAACGCGACCGGCACGGCCACCGAGACCAACAACGCGGTGCTGCGAATCAGATGCCGGCGGTGATGGCCTTGGTCGCGCTGCGAGCCGGCCGCGGCGATCGCCCATTTGGTCGTGACCGCCGCTCCTCCGTAGAACGCCTGCGCGCGCCGACCGAGCTCTCGCGTGTGACTCTCGCACCCCCAGGCCATCGCGACGATGAAGGTCACCGGGATCACCCAGGTCACGACGAACACGATGATCGCCAGGAGCACGCCGAGCACCGCCAGGAGCTTGGCGGACCAGCCGGTCGGGGACCGCTGTGCCGGGGGCGACAGAAACCCTCCGAACACCAGCACCATGCGCACGCTGTGGACCCAGTTGCGCAGGCGCCGCCGCCGCGGGGGCTTTTCGGGCAGCGACTTGGCCAGGACAGTGTCGAGCGCCACGCGGGCCGCTTCCGGGGTGGGATAGACGCCGCGCAGCGCGAGCATCTCGGCCGCCGCGCCGAGCTCGCGGGGATCGCGGCCATAGAGAGCAGCCGTGCGCAGCACCATGATCGCCTCCTGCCCGAGATAAGCCAGGTATCCGGGCACCAGCGCGACAAAAAAGGGGGTTCCGGCGATCGCCCCGTCGATCCGGGAGGCGGTGGCCGAACGGCTGCGAAGCTCCTCGGCGATCACGCCGGGCTCGAGTTCGGGACGCGCGGCGCGCGCGGCCTGCGCCCAGTCAAGGGACGCTTGGCTGAACCTTTCGATCGTCATCAGCGTGAGCCGCTCCGGCACGTGCTCGGAGTCGCGGTAGACGATTCGCGCCAGGTCACGCGAGCCGCCCAGCAGCCGCCTGGCGCGACCGGGACCTCGGAGGCGACCCACGGGCCGACACTGTCGCACAGTCGCGCCGGTGGGGGCCGGCGCGGCGAGGACGCTAGGTTTGATGTCCTTCATGTCAGGGCGCTTTACAGTCAACTTCGCGGTCCTGCTGCTCGGCGCCGGCCTGGTCGTGATCACGTTCGCGTTCTCCGTCGACACGGCCGCCTGGGTGGGCCTCGGCACCGGCGCGGCCGCGATTCTGATCGCGCTTTACGGCTTCCAGCTGGCTCACCAGGGCGTCTTCCAGCGTCTCGCTGACATCGTCATCGCTGCCGTGGGCGTCTGGGCGATCGTGGCCGGGCACGTCGTTGGCAACGGCGGACGGTGGCTGGAGTTCAGCGCCGGCGCCGGCCTGGCCGCGCTGGGCGCGATCGGGCTGCTCGTGCGCGAACTCCGTCTCGGCAGGGGTCTGCAGGTCGGTGAGTCCCGGATCGGCCCCGACCAGTTCGCGCGGCTGTCCGCGCTGCAGCGTGACGCCGGGACGTGGTCGTGAAGTTTCGCGGCGTGCTGGCCGACAGCTACTGGGCGGCGGTGCTGCTGGTGGTCTGCGCCCTGGTGCCGTTTCTGGCGCTCAGCTCCGCGCTGCAGCCGCTGCTGCCGATCATCGGTCAGGCCGAGCATCTGAGCGCCCAGGCGTTGTCGCTGACCCTGGGGCTCTCCAACGCGGCCTACGCCCTGGGCACGGTGCTGGCCGTTCAGCTCGCCGTTCATTACCCACAGCGGCGACTGCTCGTGATCTACGCGGCGATCTTCACGCTGGGATCGGTGATGAGCGCGACCGCGCTGACCCCCGGGCTATTCATCGCCGGCCACGTCATCCAGGGCCTGTTCACGAGCATGATGCTGATCGGTGCCGCCCCGTCCCTCGTGCTCGGCTGGCCGGCCAAGCGGCTGCCGACCACGGCGATGGTGATGAACCTCGGGATCTTCGGCGCGGTCGCCGCCGGGCCGGTGATCGGCGGGGTTCAGGCCAGCGCCGGCGGCTGGCGGCCGCTGTTCTGGATCGTCTGCGGCGTCGGCGCGCTGGCGCTCGTGCTCTCGCTGCTGACGTTCGAGGATGCGCCCGCCCAGGATCCTGAGGCGCCGCGTGACTGGACCGCGATCCTGCTCGCCGGTGGGGGATGCGCGGCGGCCTTTTTCGGCGCCTCCGAGCTCCAGACCCACCGGATGCTCGATCTGATCGTGTTCGCGCCGCTGCTGACCGGAGTCGGGCTGCTGCTGACGCTGATTCTCCATCAGGTCACCGCTCGCAATCCGCTGATGCCGATGCGCCAGCTGCTGACCACCTTCCCGGTGGCGGCGGTGACGATCGCAGTCTGCGCCGGGGCGGCGTCGATCGCGCTGATCGAGCTGGCGCAGACGGCGCTGTCGACGCACGAGTCGCCCTCGCACGTTGGGGTGTTGTTCTTCCCGGAGTTGGGCGGCGCGGTTTTCACCGCGGTCGTGTTCGGGGCGCTGATCCGGACGCGATTCGTGCCCGCGCTTGCCTGGCTGGGCCTGGTCACGCTCGCCGGAGGCGCCGCGGTGCTCACCGGGGTGGCCACCGGACCCGACTCGTTGGTGATCGTCGGCTCTGGCCTGGTGGGGATCGGGGTCGGCTCGTCGGTGGCCCCGTCGCTGTTCACCGTAGGCTTCTCACTGCGTGCCCCCCAGTTGCAGCGGGTGTTCGCGATGCTGGAGCTGTTACGCGGTGCGGCCGCATTCGCCGCCGGGCCGATCATCCTGCACCTGGCAAAGACCACCGGCGGCTCGGCGGCCGCCGGGATACAGATCGCGATCTGGGTGTGCTTCGCGATCGTGGTGACCGGCGCGGCGGTGTCGCTCTACGTGTTCATCCTCGGCCGCGGCAAGCTCCAGGTGCCGGACATCTCCCACTGGGAGCAGGCCGGCGAGCCGGCCTGGGACTCCCCGCCGCTGGCCGCCGGAATCCGCGCGCCGGCGGCGCATTCGGAGGCCAATGATGGCAACGGGGTGCGTGATCCCTCGTCGCGTGAGGCGGTGCGCGTTGAGGCGTTGGGGCACGCCGTTCAGGTGGCGCGCGGCGAGGACTGACCGGGCGCCCAAAACCGGGTGACACCGGCGTTGGATCGGCATGCACTCACTTCGTCACCACTCCGTCGCCAGCCCGCTCGGTGCGCTGTTACTGGTCGCAGACGATGCCGATCGGCTGTGCGGCCTGTATCTCCCCAACCATCAACGCAGCCCCGGCATCGCGCCGGGCCGCCACGATGGCGGCGGGGTCATCGTCCGCGCCACCGCCCAACTCGGCGAGTACTTCGCCGGGGACCGCACTGCGTTTGACCTACCGGTCGCGACCGCCGGCAGCGCGCTTCAGGAGCGGGTGTGGACGTCGCTGCGCACCGTCCCGTATGGCACCACCACCACCTACGGTCAGCTCGCCGCCGCGCTGGGCATGAGACCGGGAGCGGCGCGAGCCGTCGGCCGTGCCAACGGAGCCAACCCGCTGTCGATCATCGTGCCGTGTCACCGGGTGATCGGCGCGTCGGGCTCGCTGACCGGGTATGGGGGCGGCCTGGACGCCAAGCGTCGCCTGCTCGACCACGAGGCGCGGACGGCGCGCGCGGCGGATAGCGGGCTCACGGCTCCGGCGACGCGACGATCACGACGGTGAGCCGTCGCGGGCCGTGCACGCCCTCGACACGCTCGAGCTCGATGTCCGAGGTGGCCGAGGGGCCGGAGATGAACGTCAACGGGCGCCCGGCCGACGCGGCCGGTCCGAGCACGGCGATCGCATCGGGCACATCGGCCACGACCTGGTCGGCGCCGACGACGCAGACGTGATGGTCGGGGATCAGTGAGATGGCTCGCCGGGAGATGTCGCGGCCGCCCTCGAGGACGACCGTGCCGATCTCCGCGATCGCCCTCTCGCAACCCGTGAAGACAGCGTCCCGC
>JBPCPC010000178.1:0-9996 GCA_050999585.1 Solirubrobacteraceae bacterium
TCGCTCCCCCCCCCCCCCCCGCCTCCTTTTCCCCCCCCCTCCCCCCCGAGGCCGTGCTCGAGGCCGAGCGCGTTGGCCATCTTGACGACATCGCCCCGCTCGGCTCCGTCGACGAGCGTGATCCCGACGCCCTGGCGCCCGGCCCGGCCGGTACGCCCGATGCGGTGCACGTAGCTCTCGTTGCCGTCCGGCGGATCGAAGTTGATCACGTGCGAGATCCCCGTGACGTCGATCCCGCGGGCCGCCACGTCGGTGGCGACAAGCGTGTCGATGTGCCCTGACTCAAAGCGCGACAGCGCCCCTTCGCGCTGGCGCTGGGACTTGTTGCCGTGCATCGCGACCGCGCTGATTCCGCGGGCGTCGAGCCGCTTGACCAGCCGGTCGGCGCCGCGCTTGGTGCGGACGAACACGAGCGCGCGCTTGCGATTGCCGGAGAGCTCGTCGATCAGCACGTCGAGCCGGTCCTGGCCGCGAAGCGCCACGAACCGGTGCTCCACGTCCTCGGTGGCGCGCCGGGCCGACGGTCCGTGCTCATGGGCGACGGCATCGGTGGTGTAGCGGCGCGCGATCGCGCCGGCCTCACCGTCGAGCGTGGCCGAGAAGAACAGCGTCTGGCGCTCGGAGGGGCAGGCGCGGACGATCCGGTCGACGGCGGGCTTGAAGCCCATGTCGAGCATCCGGTCGGCCTCGTCGAGGATCAGCATGCGGATCGCCTTGAGGCTGAACACCCGGCGGGCCAGCAGATCCTCCAGCCGCCCGGGGGTGGCCACCAGGATGTGCGAGGCGGCAGCGCGCTTGGCCTGCTCGACGAGTCCCACGCCGCCGTAGACGGCGGTGACGCGCAGCGCGCGGGAATGCGCGATCGCTCGCAGGTCGGCGGCGATCTGGGTGGCCAGCTCGCGCGTGGGGGCCAGGATCAGCGCCGCCGGGCGAGGCCCGTCGGACTGGATCCGGTCGGCCAGCGGGATCCCGAAGGCGAGCGTCTTGCCCGACCCGGTCGGGGAGCGGGTGAGCACGTCGCGTCCGGCGAGGATGTCCTCGACGACCAGGCGCTGAACGGCGAACGGCTCATGGATGCCCTCGCGTTCGAGGGTCTGGACCACGGCGTTGGACACGCCGAGATCGGCAAATGACTGCATGGAAATACATCACTCCTTGGCGGCAATATGGGCCGCGAACGATTCGGGAGAGGCTATGAACACCCGAACCGCTGTCTGCGGGACCCAAGCGAGCTGCCTCGCGGCCGGACTTCGACCGCTGTCCCGGAACCTAGCAGGCTTCCGGTGCGTCGAGCGCACGAACACTGTCACCGACGCGGATCTCACCGTCGGCGAGGATGTCCGCCCGCAGGCCGCCGCGGTGCACGAGCGCGCGCAGGACCGGTCGCCCGACGTAGCGCTGCACCACCGTGCACGGCTCACACAGCCGCATCCCGCGGCAGAGAGCCGAGCCGACGCGGAACTCATGGCTCACCAGGCGGTTGAGATCCAGGCCGCGCACCACCAGGTTGCGCCGGTGCTGGCTCGCCTGCAGCGGCGGATCAAAGGACTCGCACACCGCGGCATCGACGAGCGTCAGCGCGCTGCCGGGCCGCCCCGACGGGAACGTGCCGGTGCCCGCGACGTGACGATCCCCCTGGAGCCCCTCGCCCGCCAGCGCCCGCACGCTGGTCAGCGATCGGGCGGGCTCTCCCGCCGACGCTGCGATCCAGATTCCCTCCACCGCGCCGCTGCCGCTCGGCGCCGTCGGCAGCGGCGGCCGCGCCTGTGCGATGTCGGCGGCGGCCAGCAGGTAACCCTGCTCGATCCACTCGTTCTCCACGCGGCCGTCGCCGGCCGGGTCCCAGACGACGCCCGAGGGAACACCGAACATCACCACGAAGCGGGTCTGCGCGAGCTCGGTCGCGCTCTCCCCGGGACGCACGCGCGCGATCCACGGGCCGGGCCAGCTGAACGCCTGCGGGTCCGCCAGTCGGGCGATACCCATGCCCAGGCCACCGAGCCAGCGCGACACCGTCCAGCCCCCGGCGGGATCCTCGTCGTCATCGGGGCAGGGGAGCCGGGCCGGCTCGAGCTCCAGGATGTGACTTAGGCAGGCCAGAAACGAGGCGCGCAGGAGCTTGACAGCGGGACTCTGACCCATCGTCTCTTTAGGCTAGGCCCAAGCGAGCGGCCGGGATGGATATCCTCGCCCACCGCCGTATGCCATCTCTTGCGTCCATCGACGAGGTGATCCTCAACGGCGAGCTGTCGTGCGCGCAGGTCGCGGCGATCGCCGCCGGCGCCCGGATTGGGCTCGATCCGGTCGCCCTGGCGCGGGTGCGCGCAAATCGGGAAACGCTCGAGCGGATCCTGTCCAGCGGGACCGCCGTGTACGGAATCAGCACCGGGTTCGGCGCGCTGGTCTCCAACACGGTCGCCCCCGAGCTGCAGCGCCACCTGCAGGTCAACCTGCTGCGCAGCCATGCCGCCGGCACCGGTGACGACCTCCCGAACGAGGTGGTCCGCGCGGCGATGGCGGTGCGGCTCAACGGGTTGCTGCTTGGTCACTCCGGGGTGCGCCCGCTCGTGCTCGAGCGCGTCATCACACTGCTCAACGGCGGCTTTGTCCCGCGCGTGCCCCGGACCGGCTCGCTCGGCGCCAGCGGCGATCTGGCTCCCAGCGCGCACGCGTTTTTGCCGCTGCTGGGGGAGGGGGAGACGTTCGCCCCCGGCGGCGCGCTGGTCAGCGGCGCCCAGGCGCTGGAGCGGCTCGGATTGGCCCCGCTGGAGCTCGACAGCAAGGAGGGCCTGGCGCTGATCAACGGCACCCATTTCATGAGCGCGATCGGCGCGCTGGTCGCCGAGCGGGTCGGGGCGCTGCTGGACGGGATCGATGCGGTCACCGCGGCCACGGTCGACGCGCTGCGCGGTGCACTGCCGGCGTTCGATCCGCGCGTGCACCGGTTGCGTCCGCTCACCGGGCAGAGCGCGAGCGCCGCGAACATCGTCACGGCACTCCGCGGCTCGGAGCGCACCGCCGGGCCGGGCTCGATTCATCTCCAGGACGCTTACTCGCTGCGCTGTGCCGCCCAGGTCCACGGCGCTGCGCGCGAGGGCTTTCGCTTCTTTTCAGAGCTCGTGCATGCCGATCTCAACGCCGTCACCGACAACCCGCTGGTGTTCGACGACCCGGCGGAGGTGATCTCGGCCGGCAACTTCCACGGCCAGAGCCTCGCGGTGGCGTTCGACACGCTGCGCCTGGGGCTCGCTGATCTGGCCTCGATCTCCGAGCGGCGCACGTTTCGGCTGGTGTCGCCGTCGCTCAACGGCCGTCTGCCGGCGTTCCTGACCGCCGACGCCGGCGCCTCGAGCGGGTACATGGTGATCCAGTACACGGCCGCGGCGCTGGTCGCCGAGCTGCGCGCGCTCGCTCACCCGGTCTCGATCGACAGCATCCCCACGTCTGACAACCAGGAGGACCACGTGTCGATGGGGATGACCGGCGCGCTGATGGCGCTCGACGCGCTGCCTCGCCTGGAGCGGGTGGTGGCGATCGAGCTGCTCTGCGCCTGCCAGGCACTGGATTGCGATCCTGGCCCGGCCGGCAACGTCGTGCAGGCCCTCTACGCGGCCGTGCGCGAGCGGGTGCCGACGCTCATCGACGACCGTCCCCCGGCGTATGACCTGACCGCCGTGCTGGGGCTGATCCAAGACGGCACCCCGGCGAGATTGCTGCACTCCGTCGCGGGTTGAGGCGATACTGACGGTGATGGTGTTCGCCCCGACGGCCCGCCACCTGCTCCGTGCTAAGGACCTCGCCGACGCGCGCTATGCGCAGCCACTCGACGTCGATGACCTGGCCGCGGCCGCCGGGCTCTCACGGGCGCACTTCAGCCGCGAGTTCCGGCGCGCGTTCGGCGAGTCACCGCACGCTTACCTGCTGACCCGGCGCCTGGAGCGGGCGGCTGCGCTGCTGCGCACCACTGATCACTCGGTGGCGGAGGTCTGCTTCTCGGTTGGGCTGGCCAGCGTTGGCTCGTTCACCACCAGCTTCAAGCGGGCGTTCGGGGCGACCCCGACGGCGTATCGTGCCGCGTTCCCGCCGGCCGCTCACCTGGCCCTGATCCCGAGCTGCGTGATCAGGGCCTATGGTCGTCCGCAACGGCGCACGTTTGAAGAAGACAGCGGCGGTGCGGCGCAATAGCTTGGTCGGCGTACAGTCCGCTCTGTCCTTCAGGAGGTAGTGATGATCAAGATCGCCAACGCGCAGCTGTGGGTCCAGGACCAGGAGGATGCGCTCGTGTTCTACACCGACAAGGTCGGCATGGAGGTCAGGGCCGACGTGACGATGCCCGAGATGGGCAACTTCCGCTGGTTGGCGGTGTCGCCTCCCGGCCAGGAGGACGTCTCGATCGTGCTGATGGCGATCCCGGGCCCGCCGATGTTCGAGGCTGAGACGGTCGAGCAGATCAAGGCCGTGATGGCCAAGGGCGTGGCCGGGACGGTGTTCCTGAGCACCGAGGACTGCCACGGCGACTTCGAGACGCTCAAGGCGCGCGGCGTCGAGTTCGTCGAGGAACCCGAGGACCGGCCCTACGGGATCGACGCCGGCTTCCGCGACCCCTCGGGCAACCACATCCGCCTCACCCAGGTCAAGGAGCTGGCGGCCCTCTGAGCCATGATCCTCCGCCCGAGCTGGACGAGCTGCTCGCCGAGCAGCAGCGCTATTACCGCGCGCGTGCTCACCGGTATCTGGAGGAGGCGCTCGTCCCGCTCGCCGCAGGGGAGGCGGGGGAGCTGCAGGACGACATCGGCCGGGTGTTCAACGCCCACTTTCGCGGCGACGTGCTGGAGCTCGCGTGTGGACCGGGCACCTGGACGACGATGCTCGCGCAGCGCGCCGCCGGCGTCACCGCCGTCGACGGCGCGCCGGAGATGCTGCAGGCCGCCGCCGCGTCGGCTCCGGGGGCCAACGTCACGTTCGTGCAGGACGACCTGTTCAGCTGGCGCCCGCAACGACGCTACGACGCGGTGTTCTTCGGGTTCTGGCTTTCCCACGTCCCCGACGAGCGCTTCGACGGCTTCTGGGAGACGGTCGCTGACGCGCTGGCGCCGGGCGGCCACGTGCTGTTCGTCGATGACGCCTATCGTGCGCCCGAGGAGTTGATCTATGGTGCCGACTCGCCGTTCATCCTGCGTGAGCGCGAGCGCCCGGACACCGGCGGCGGGTACCGGATCGTGAAGGTCCCGCACACGCCGGCCGGACTGCAGCGGCGCCTCGCGGGCCTCGGCTGGAGCTTTGCGATGCGCGAGGCCGGGCCGTTCTTCTGGGGCCTCGGCGCCCGGACGAAGGGGGCTCAGGTCTCGCCGTCGAAGTAGTCCCGGGAGCCGTCGGCGCGGCGCAGCATCAGGGTGTCGGACTCGCTGCCCGGCCACACGCCGATCTTGTCCGAATCCGGGTACACCGACACGGCCGGCTCACGTGCGCTTGACCACATCAGCAGCCGCGCGGTCTCCTCGCCCCGGTTGTTGACCTGGTGGGCTCCGTTCGCACCGGCCGGGAAGCACACGAGATCACCGGCGCGCAGCGGACGCTCGCCGGCGGGCTCACGCAGCGTGAGGGCGCCGCCGAGCACCAGCAGCCACTCCTCCTCATACTCATAGTGGTATGGGCACACGCTCTGTCCAGCCGGAACCTCGAACAGCTTCACGACGTTGGCGCGGCCGCCCGCCTCCCGGCCGACCCGCGCCACCCCGGAACGGAAGCCCTCGGGATCCGTGTTGTCGTATTCACAGCCGGCATCGAAGACGTTGACCATTGCCCGTGAATGTTCCCAGGTCGGGCGGTCGCCCACGGGGGGCGCTCGGGCCCGAGACGGTGATGGCACAGCGAACACTCGCCGCTGTGATCGAGCCTGCTCCACTATCTCCGTCAGACGGCGTTGGCAGAGCGAGCATCGCCCTCGGCGTCCGAGCCCGCTCTGAAATCCTCGCCAGACAGCGAAGGCTAGGCTGAGGATCGTGGAGCGCGTCTGGGATTACCCGCGGCCGCCGGCCGTCGAGCCGGTCACGCGGGCGGTGCGGGTGCAGCTGGGCGGGGAGCTGCTGGCCGACAGCGAGCACGCGCTGCGGGTGCTTGAGACCAGCCATCCGCCGACGATCTACGTGCCGCCGGACGACCTGCGCCGACAGTGGCTCACCGACAGCTCGGGACCAGGGTCGTGGTGTGAGTTCAAGGGCGAGGCGCGGTACCTCGACGCCGTCGTCGGCGATCTCCGGGTGCGACAGATGGGGTGGTTCTATCCCGCGCCCTCGCCCACCTACGCGCAGCTGCGCGGGTTCGTGTGCTTCTACCCCGGCCGGGTCGACAGCGCGTGGCTCGGCAGCGAGCGGGTCCAGGCCCAGGACGGCGACTTCTACGGTGGCTGGATCACGTCGGATCTGGTCGGACCGTTCAAGGGACCGCCGGGGACGCTCGGCTGGTGAGCGCTTGAGAGAATCCTTCGCATGGATCTGATGCTGAGCGGCCGGCGGGCCGTGGTGACTGGCGCGAGCCGCGGGATCGGTCTGGCCGTCGCCCGTGGACTGGTCGCCGAAGGCGCCAACGTGGCGCTGATCGGGCGCGACCGGACGCGGCTTCACCGCGTCGCCGGCGAACTGGGTCAGAGCCCGGGGCGAGTGCTGCCGGTGGTCTGCGACACGGGCTCGGATCAGGCCGTGACCGCGATGGCGGCCACCGTCGCCGCTGAGCTCGGCGACATCGAGATCCTCGTCAATTGCGCCGCCAAGGTGAACACCGGACCGTTGCGGGACGAGGACCTCGACGAGCACCTGAACGTAAAGCTCAAGGGTTACCTGCGCTGCGCCCGCGCGTTCGCGCCCGGAATGGTGTCGCGCGGCTGGGGCCGGATCGTCAACGTCAGCGGCCTGGCCGCCCGGCACACGGGCTCGGTCGCCGGTTCGGTGCGCAACGTCGCGGTCGCGGCGATGACCAAGAACCTGGCCGACGAATACGGTGCCGACGGGGTCAACGTCACCGTCGTGCACCCGGGCATCACTCGCACCGAGCGCATGCCGGACACGCTGGCGGCGATGGCGCAGGCCCAGGGCCGGACCCCCGAGCAGGTCGAGGCCGCGTTCGGTCGCGGCGTGAGCATCGGGCGGATCGTGACCGCCGACGAGGTCGCGGCGGTGATCGTGTTCCTCGCCAGCCCGCTGAGCGTCGCGATCAACGGCGATGCGATCGCCGTCGGCGGCGGTGCCCGCGGCGCGATCTACTACTGACGGCGCTCGCCGCGCCGAGACGTGGTCGATCGGGGCGACTATTTGTCCTCCATCGACCATCGCTACACACGCGACGGAGGAAGGCGGAACACGATGGAGTTCGAGCAGATCGCCACCGACATTCAGGACCACGTACTCACGATCACGCTCAATCGCCCCGACCGGCTCAACGCCTGGACAGAGACGATGGGGCGCGAGCTGATCGAGGCGTTTGACCGCGCCGACGCCGACGACGAGGTGCGCGTGGTGATCGTCACCGGAGCCGGACGAGGGTTCTGCGCCGGCGCGGACCTGTCGCAGGGCGGGGAGACGTTCGACGGGCGCCCCCGCGAGGGCGACGGGCCGGTCCCGCGTGACGGCGGGGGGCGGTTCACGCTGCGGGTGTTTGACTGCGGCAAGCCGGTGATCGCGGCCATCAACGGGCCGGCGGTGGGCGTCGGGGCGACGATGACGCTGCCGATGGACGTCCGCCTGGCATCCGAGGACGCGCGGATCGGGTTCGTGTTCGCGCGCCGCGGGATCCTGCCGGAGGCGTGCTCAAGCTGGTTCCTGCCGCGCGTGGTGGGCATCAGCCGGGCGATGGAGTGGGTCGCGACCGGTCGCGTGTTCGCAGCCCCGGAGGCGCTCGACGCGGGCCTGGTGCGCAGCGTGCATCCCGCCGGCGAGCTGTTGGACGCAGCGTATGCGCTCGCGCGCGAGATCGCTGAGAACACCGCGCCGGTGTCGGTGGCGCTGGCCCGCAAGCTGATGTGGAGGATGCTCGGCGCCGAGCACCCGATGCTCGCGCACCGCGCCGACTCGCGCGGGATGTTCTCGCGTGGTCAGTCCGCCGATGCCCGCGAGGGGATCACGTCGTTTTTGGAGAAGCGTCCGGCGCAGTTCCCCGACCGGGTCAGCGCTGGTCTGCCGGACGTGCTGGAGGGCTGGACGACGCCGGAGTTTCGCTAGCGCTAGCGCCAGCGGCCAGCCGCGCCGCGGCCACGGCCGCCTGCCCGAACGAGATCCCGCCGTCGTTGGACGGCAGCCGCTCGGGGTGCAGGACGCGCAGGCCGGCCGCCGCGGCACCCGCGGCGACGGACTCGAGCAGCAGCCGGTTCTGGAACACGCCGCCGCTGAGCACGGCCGTGCCCAGCCCGCGCTCGCCGGCGATCGACGTCAGGGCAGCGACCGTGGCGGCGCTGACCCCCGCATGAAAGCGAGCGGCCACGACCGCAATGTCGACGCCGCGGTCCAGGTCGGCCAGCAGCGCACGCAGCGCCGCGCGGGGATCGAGCACGCCGTCGCGCAACTCGATCTCATAACCGCCGTCGACCCGGCCGGCCCGCCAGGCGACAGCCTCCAGCTCGACCGCGGCCTGCCCTTCGTAGGTGACGGTATCCCGCAGGCCGCAGAGGGCCGCGACGGCGTCGAACAGGCGCCCGATGCTGGACGTGAGCGGGGAGACCGCAGGGCTGGCGGCGACCGAGGCCATCGCTCGCCAGCGCGAAGGCTGCACGACCGACGCGAGCTGGGTGGGGATCGACGGGGGCTCGCCGAACGCCTCGGCCAGCCATGCCCACGCCATCCGCCACGGCTGGCGGATCGCGGCCGCGCCGCCCGGCATCCTCACCGGCCGCAGCCACCCGGCTCGCTCACAGCGAGACAGATCGCCGACCAGCAGCTCGCCGCCCCAGACGGTGCCGTCCTGGCCGTAGCCGGTGCCGTCGAAGATCGCCCCCACGGCCGGTTCCTGGCCGGCCCCGTGCTCGGCCAGGCACGCCGCCAGGTGGGCGTGGTGGTGCTGGACGCCGATTAGCTCGACGTCCTCGCGCTCGAGCGCATAGCGGGTCGACAGGTATCCGGGGTGCAGGTCGTGGACGACCACCTCGGGGGTCACCGCGAACAGCCGCTGGAAGTGCTCGATGCCCTCCGTGAACGCGCGCAGGGTGGCGACGTGCTCGAGGTCGCCGATGTGATGCCCGACCCAGGCACGCTCGCCCCGGGCCACGCAGAACGTGTTCTTCTGCTCGGCGCCACAGGCCAGCAGGGGAGCCGGCGTCGCCACCGGCAGCGCCAGTCGCGCCGGGACGTACCCGCGCGAGCGGCGCAGCATCACCGGGCGCGCCCGCCCTCCGGAGGCGACGATCCGCGCCACCGAGTCGTCGGTGCGGGTCTCGATCGCGCGGTCGTGGACGAGGAACAGGTCGGCGATCGCGCCCAGTCGCTGCAGCGCGTCCCCGTCGCGATAGGCGATTGGCTCGTCGGAGACGTTGGCGCTGGTCATCACCAACGGGGCGCCGACGTCGGCCAGCAGTAGCTGGTGCAGCGGCGTGTAGGGGAGCATCACGCCCAGCTCGGGCGCACCGGGAGCGACCGCGGCCGCCACCGCCGCGTGCCCCCGGCGGGCCGCCAGCACGATCGGGCGCGCCACCGACTCCAGCAACGCGCGCGTTTGCGCGGAAACGTCAATCAGCTCGCCGGCGCGGCCGGCGTCGGCGACCATCAGCGCGAACGGCTTGTCCTCGCGGTGCTTGCGGGCGCGCAGGTTCGCCACCGCATCCTCGTCGCCGGCGTCGCAGACCAGGTGATAGCCGCCCAGTCCCTTGACTGCGACCACGCACCCGCCGGCGAGCCGTCGCGCGCCGTACTGGACGGCGTCGACCGCGCCGAGGTCCCCGCTGGCGACCGGCGCCCCGTCCGAGGCCAGCACCCGGACCCGGGGGCCACAGCGCGGGCACGCGTTGGGTTGCGC
>JBPCPC010000222.1:0-20332 GCA_050999585.1 Solirubrobacteraceae bacterium
AGATCGCCTCATCCAGGCGGGTGATCCCGGGTAGGTGGTCGCCCATCATTCACATTTGGCCGTTGATCGTCGGGTCGAGGGTGGCGACCACACTCGCGTCGCAATCCCCGCGCCGCAGCTCCCGCACGCCGCGCTCGCGCGCCTCGTCCCAGTGATGGATCGTGAGGATCGCCATCGCCGCGTCGACGCTCTGATCGCGCAACGGCAGCTCGCCGGCCCCGGCGCGGATCGCGGGGGGCAGGTCAGGCGGGCGCTGGGCCGCCATCGCGTCGCTGGGCTCGACGGCGATCACGTGGCGGTTGCGCGGTTCGTAGGAGCCGGCGCCGGCGCCGACGTTGACCACCGTCCGCGCGTCTGCGAGCGCGGCGTGAATCCGTCTCGCCTGGCGCGGGTCCTCGCGCCGGGTGCGGGCGTATCCGTCCCCGATCCGTTCGTAGCGAGGTGTCCGCGTCGCGCCCATCGGCGACTGGACTGTACCGAAGATTCCTCGGTATGAGACGATCATTACTCGTGAGTCCACCCCCGCCCGCAACGCTTCCCGCCACGCTCCCCGCGCGCGACCGGCTGATGACCGCGGCGCTGCAACGCGTCGGCGCCGAGGGGCCGGTGGCGGTCAGCCTGGAGGCGATCCGGCGCGACGCCGGCGTCAGCGTCGGCGCGCTCTATCACCACTTCACTGATAAGGCGCAGCTGCTCGACGCGCTCTACCTGGAGCTGATCAGCGAGTTCCAGGAGGGCTTTCTCGCGCAGCTGCGCGCGCAGGCGCCGGCACGGGACGGGATCGTCGGCGGCGTGCGCTTCTACCTGCGCTGGGTCAGCCACAATCGCAACGGCGCCGCGGTGCTGCTCGGGCATCACCGCAACACGCCCGCGCTGCGCGAGCTCAACCGGCGGTTCTTCGCCGAGGTGATGGACTGGTGGCGCACCCACGTGCACTACGGCACGGTGACCCCGCTGCCATTGAACCTGATTGAGGCGCTGTGGCTCGGCCCCGCGCAGGAGTACACCCGTCATTGGCTGACCGGCAGCACCAAGCAGCCGGGGACGACGGCGGTCGAGGTGCTCTCGCGCGCCGCCTGGGAGGCGTTGCGGGCGCGGCCCGCCTGAGCTGGTTGAACAGCCCCTCGGCGCAGCCCGCACCCCGCCGCCGGCCGCGCGCTCAGCGCTCGCGGATGACCGGGATCCTGGCGAGCCGGTCCGGCAGCCGCTGCCGCCTCGGGGAGGCCAGCGCCGCGAGCGCCATCAGGACCGGCCCGCGCAGTATCCACCACAGCGCGGCGAGCGGCTTCAGCGCGCGGCCTTCGTAGAGCTGCGTCAGTGCCTGCCGGCGCGCCTGTGGATCATCGGCGAACTCCCGCTGAACCTGGTCCGGCTCACCCGCCCCGGAGTTCGGTCCTCGCCATCCGAGCTGGATTTCACCACGAACGCCACGACTCCCGGAGAGCACCGACGAACGTAGACGCGTGCGACCAGCAGCGCGAGCAGCCGGCGGCGGCAGGAGGCGATCTCCAACCCGCTCACCGCAGCGCATCGGCGTGGACCTGAAAGCCGGTCAGCGTCAGTGGCCCGAACGAGGTGATCAGGGCGACGTCGACCGCGTCGCGCCCCGGGTCGCGCCCCCGACCGATCCGCGGCGTGTTGTTGCGGGCGTCGAACGTGTGCCAGTCACGACACACGCCCTGGCCCGCTCGATAGGCGTCAGCGGCGGTGGTCCACGGATTCGAGGATCCGGGCATGAACTCGAGATGGTTGTGCACGAAGTCGCCGATCGCCTGCACCCGCCCCCAGCCGGGCGGCAGCGAGCCGAACCGCTGCCACGCGTCGTGGCCGAGCTCGTCGGGCAGGCAAAAGCGGCTCGGCATCACGTACCCGAGCGTCTCCTCGGGCAGGGCGATGACTGGGGTCGCGGGGGCGCCGGGCTCGACACGTCGGCCGGCGCCGCCAGCGACAGCTCCGCGTCGTAGCCGATTCGCGTCGTCCCCGCGGTCAGCGTGAAGCGCTCGCAGCGGTTTCCGTACAGATCGACGTAGCCGTGATGCGCGGTCGTTGCCGCATTGCGCGACCACGACCCGGATGTCAACCAGCGCCCCCATCCAACAAAGACCCGAAACCGCATCTTCGCTGCTTGATCATCCGCGGCGGGTCGCGCTACCCCAAGCCAACCCCACCCCAGCGGTCAGTTACGCGCGAGCTTCTTGTAGGTGATCCGGTGCGGCCGGTCGGCGGCGGCCCCGAGCTGCTCGTGGCGGAAGCTCTCGTAGGCCTCGAAGTTGCCCTCGAACCAGCGCACCTGTGAGTCCCCCTCAAAGGCCAGCACGTGCGTGGCGATCCGATCCAGGAACCAGCGATCGTGGGACACGACCACGGCGCAGCCCGCGAACGACAGCAGCGCCTCTTCGAGCGCGCGCAGCGTGTCGGTGTCGAGGTCGTTGGTCGGCTCGTCGAGCAGCAGCAGGTTGCCGCCGGAGCGCAGCAGCTTGGCCAGGTGCAGGCGGTTGCGCTCGCCACCCGACAGCTTGGCGACCTTCTTCTGCTGGTCGGTGCCCTTGAAGTTGAAGCCGGCGACGTAGGCCCGGCTGGCCACCGGGCGGTCGCCGAGCAGGATCTCGTCCATGCCGCCGGAGATCTCCTGCCAGACGTTCTTGTCGGGGTCCAGCGCGTCGCGCGACTGGTCGACGTAGGCGAGCTTCACCGTCTCGCCGATCTTCAGCGTGCCCGCATCGGGCTGCTCCTGGCCGGTGATCATCCGCAGCAGCGTCGTCTTGCCGGCGCCGTTGGGGCCGATCACGCCGACGATCCCGCCGCGCGGCAGCGTGAAGTTCAAATCGTCAATCAGCAGGCGATCGCCGTAGGCCTTGCGCAACCCGTCGGCCTCGATCACCAGGTCGCCCAGCCGGGGCCCGGCTGGGATGTGGATCTGCACCTGGTCGAGCTTGACGTTGCGGTCCTCGGCCAGCAGCGCCTCATAGGCGTTCAGGCGCGCCTTGGGTTTGCCCCGGCGAGCGGAGGCGTTCATCCGCACCCACTCGAGCTCCTGATCGATCGTGCGCTGGCGGCTGGACTCCTGGCGCTCCTCCTGGCGCAGGCGAACCTGTTTCTGCTCAAGCCAACCCGAATAGTTGCCCTGGTAGGGGATCCCGCGGCCACGATCGAGCTCGAGGATCCAGCCTGCGACGTTGTCCAGAAAGTAGCGGTCGTGGGTGATCGCGACCACGGTGCCCCGGTAGTCCTGGAGGTGCTGCTCCAGCCACGCGACCGACTCGGCGTCGAGGTGGTTGGTGGGCTCGTCGAGCAGCAGCAGGTCGGGCTGGCGCAGCAGCAGCCGGCACATCGCCACCCGGCGACGTTCGCCGCCGGAGAGCGTCGTCACATCGGCATCGGGTGGCGGGCAGCGCAGCGCGTCCATTGCGTACTCGAGCGTGGTGTCGAGGTTCCAGCCGTCGACGGCGTCGATCTGCTCCTGCACGCGAGAGAACTCATCCGCGGTCTCCTCGGAGTAGTTCATCGACAGCTCGTTGAACCGATCCAGCAGCGCACGGATCTCGGCGACACCGTCCTCGACGTTGCCGCGCACGTCCTTGGCCGGATCCAGCGCGGGCTCCTGGTCCAGCATCCCGACGGTGGCGTTGACGCCGAGCTGGGCCTGGCCGTCGAACTCGTTGTCGGTCCCCGCCATGATCCGCAGCAGCGTCGACTTGCCCGCGCCGTTGTAACCGAGCACCCCGATCTTGGCGCCGGGATAGAACGACAGCGAGATGTCGGTCAGGACCTCGTTGTCAGGCGGGTAGCGCCGCGACAGCTTGTGCGTGGTGAAGATGTACTGGGCAGACATGGTTCACCCAGCATAGGAAGCCGCCGGGGAGCCCCGACGGCCGGACATCGCGGTCAGAGCCCCGCGGCTGCCCTGAGCTCGTCGGCCTTGTCGGTCAGCTCCCAGGTGAAGTCTGGGTCCTCGCGGCCGAAGTGGCCGTAGGCGGCGGTCTTCTGGTAGATCGGCCGGTGCAACCTGAGGTAGTCGCGGAACGCGCCGGGACGCAGGTCAAAGTGCGCGCCGATCAACTCGAGGATCTTGCCGCGGCCGATCTTCTCGGTGCCGAAGCACTCGACCATCACTGACACCGGGCGCGCGACGCCGATTGCGTAGGCGACCTGCACCTCGGCGCGATCGGCCAATCCGGCCGCCACCACGTTCTTGGCCACGTAGCGGGCCGCGTACGCGGCGGAGCGGTCCACCTTTGACGGGTCCTTGCCGCTGAACGCGCCGCCGCCGTGGCGGGCCATGCCACCGTAGGTGTCGACGATGATCTTGCGACCGGTCAGCCCGCAGTCACCCATCGGGCCGCCGATCACGAAGCGGCCAGTGGGATTGACCAGGAAGCTGCGCTGAAGCTCGGCGCTGTCATACAGGTTCTCCGGCAGGACCGGCTTGACCACGTGCTCCCAGAGGTCGGCCCTGATCCTGTCCTCCGCGCCCTCGGCGTGCTGGGAGGAGATCAGCAGCTTCTCGATCGCCGTCGGCCGCCCGTCGACATAGCGGACGCTGACCTGAGTCTTGCCGTCGGGACGCAGGTAGGCCAGCGTCCCGTCCTTGCGGACCTCGGCCAGGCGCTTGGCGAGCCGGTGCGCGAGGGCGATCGGGATCGGCATCAGCTCGGGCGTCTCGTTGGAGGCGTAGCCGAACATCATCCCCTGGTCGCCGGCACCGGCGACGTCCATCTCGTCGTCCTCACCGGAGCCCGACCGCTGCTCAAACGCGCTGTCGACACCTTGGGCGATGTCGGGCGACTGCTTGTCGATCGTGTTGATCACCGCGCAGGTCTTGTAGTCAAAGCCGAACGCAGCATCGGTGTAGCCGATATCCCTGACCGTCGAACGGGCGATGTCCTGGATGTCGACATAGGTCTCGGTCGAGATCTCACCCGAGACGACGATCAGCCCCGTGTTCACCAGCGTCTCGCAGGCGACACGCCCGACCGGGTCGTCACGCATCACCGCGTCGAGCACGCCGGCGGGGATCTGGTCGGCGATCTTGTCGGGGTGACCCTCGGTCACCGACTCCGAGGTGAACAGGAACTCATTCTCAGAAAAACTCATGAATCAGGGCTTTCCTTGCGCTTGCGGGTGATTTCCAAAAGGTAGGCAACCATCACGTCGGTCGTCCCGAACGTTAGGTGGTACGCATCTGAATGCGCTTCGACGCGGGCGATCTGCTCGCCCTTGCTGCTGAAAAGGTCCGAGAACTGAAAGAACGAGAAGTCGACCACGCGCGCCTGATAACCAAGCCGCTGCAGCAGCTCGGCCGTTCGACGCTGGCCGATGATCGACAATTGCATCACGTACGCCGTACCGTCGTCGGCGAGCGCCTCGGGCAACATCCGGATCAGGTGATCGATCAGGTTGCGACCCCAGTAATCCAGCGGCCGGTGAGTCGTGACCTGCTCCAGCGGATCCACCGGCGTTTGATACAGGCTGGCCACGATCACGTCGTAGCGCTCCTCGGGAACCCACGGGTACAGATCCTGCGCCGTCGCGCTGACGCGGTCAGCCACACCGTTGCGAAACGCGTTGGTGAGCGTGTTCTTGGCGGCCGCTTCATCGATGTCGATCGCGTGCACATGCGCCGCCCCGTTGCGGGCCAGCGCGATCGTCAAAAGACCAGACCCGCAACCGATGTCCAGGCAGCGCTGATGGGCGCCGACGCCCTCGCGGTAGAGATACTTCCAGATCAAAAAGCTCCCCTGCGTCGGCACGAACACGCCCGGATCCACCGCCAGCTCGGGCACCGGCAGCGGAAACACCCGCCGCTCGCGCACGTCGTCCCACGCCGGCACCGGATCGCTCGAACCGACCCCATCGCCGTTCTCATCGCTGGGCACCGAGGGACGCTCATGCCCCGGCTTGGTGTCGGCCAGCGCCGCGCGCGCCGCGGCCAGATGCTCGGGCCGGACACCACAGCAGCCGCCGATGATCTGCGCTCCCTCGGCGCGCCAGCGAGTGGCCAGCTCAGCGTACTCGTGCCCGGCGACGCCGGGCTCCTCGCGCCACCCGTCCTGCGACAGGTAACCGAGGTTCGGGTACACGCCGAGCGGCAGGTCGGTGAAGTCACGCAGCCACGACAGCATCCCCGAGACGTGATCCGGCGGGATGCAGTTCAGCGCCAGCGCCCCCACCCCCATCTCCTCAAACCGCCTCGCCGCGCGCCCGAACGAATCGCCCTCCGGGCCGCCCCAATGCTCCCCGTAGACGCCGCACACGCCGTGACGGCAGCGGCGAAAGCTCAACCACACCGGGATTCCCGTATCGAGCAGGGCCTCGACAGTGGCATAGGTGGAACTGCGCACTAGCGACAACGTCTCCAGCAAGATCAGGTCCGGCGGCTCCTCCTCAAACGCCCGCGCCAACAGCCGAATCGTCTCGCGGCCGTCCGGCGTGTCGACGTCACCGTTGAGCGAGAACGCGACCGCCACATCCTCGGCCCGGCCGGCGCCCGCGGTGGCATCGCGCGCCAGACGCACCGCCCGCCGGGCGATGTCCATCCAATGCACCGGCTCAGCGAAATCAGACAGCCGCGAACCGCCGTCGCGCAGCGCCGTCGGTAACCCCCACGTGTTGGTGCAGACGACGTCACAGCCGACGTCGATGTAGCTGCGATGCACGCGAGCGACCTCCTCCGGGGCGTCCATCAGCGCCGTCAGACCCCACACCTGCTCGTCATCCCCGGACTGCGGGGATGGGTGAGACCGGATCTTGATCAGCTCAGTGCCGATCGCTCCGTCCAGGAGCACACACTGATCGCTGGCGATCATCCGGCGCAGTCGGTCATAGCGGCCCCCCGGGCCCTCCGCGCCGTGGCGGGCGGCGGCCCTCGCCGCCCCTGTTTCAGTGTTCATGTGATTCCTCTCCGCCTATGACTGCGTGGCGAGCCGGGGCCGGGGTCCCGGGCTCTTGACCGACAGCTTGTCCGGCGGGCGCGCTCTGCGCCACCCCCGCACGTTCAGAACAACCTGGCCTTTCGAGTAGGATGACGGTTGGGCGCCGCAGGGTGCCCTCCGAATGGGGCTCGCAGACGACAGAACCTCTCGATGTGTAGGGCAACTCCGGCCCAAAGAGGAGGGTCGGGGACGACGCCACGCGGTACGTTCGGCGAGCTTTGTCGATTCATGCGTTTCCACCGCCCGCCACTCATGGGCTGGAGGCCGTCGTAGCCCGCGCCGGCGGCGTCGTCGCTTCGCGCCACGGACGGGCGGTGGCGGTGAACTTCGGCTCGGCCGCCGGAGAGCTGGCGGCCTGCGTGACCGCGGTCGGGCTGGCCGACCGTTCCGATCTGGTCAAGCTCGAGCTGGAGGGCCCGCAGCGGGTGCTCGCGCACGTGCTCGCCAACTCCACGGGCTCGGCGCCGGCGCCCGGCGGCGCCGTCTGCACCGGCTCGGCGTGGTGGTGCGCGGCCGGCCCGGAGCGAGTGGTCGTGCTCAGCCAACCCGCCGGCGGCGAGCGCCTGCGCGCATCGATCGCCCGCTTCGCGCTGCGCCATCCGTCGCTGCGGATTCGCGAGCGCAGCGACGAGTGGGGGACGATCGCGATCGTCGGAGCCCGTGCCGGAGACGTGCTGGCGCAGCTGGGCGTCTACGGCGAGCAGCGCGACCCGCGCTCGGTCGCGCCGGTCACGACGCATCCCGTCGGCTCGGTCGACGTCCTGTGGCTGCTGCAGTCCGATCGTCGGGCGCTCGCGGTGATGCCGCTCGCGGAGGCCCCGGCCGTCTGGCGGACGGTCCACCGTGCCGGGCGTCCGCTCGGAATCTGCGCGGTCGGCCAGGAGGCGATCGCGCGCTACTCGCTGCTGGCGCGCGCGGACCGAGAGCTATAGGCAGCGAGACGCCGGTCTGCCCCGACCGCCGCGCCCGGCTACGCCGGTGACGGCGCTGTCTGATTCGGGTTCGGAGCGGCCGGGGGGCGCGCCGGCCGAGCGCGCGCTGGTCGAGCTGCTGGAGCTCGAGCGCGAGCTGCTGGAGCTGCAGTACGTGCGTCGCGCCGACGCGCTGGAGCGCGCCGGTGAGGCTGTGCGCCGGCTCGGGGAGGTCACGGCCGCCGAGGGGATGCTCGCCCGCGCGGCGCTGGAGCTGGGCTCAAGCTCGGAGTTTGATCGCGTCCTGATCAGCGAGGTCGATGGCGGCGAACTGCGGCCGCTGGCGCTGTGGTCGCGTGAGACCGCAGCCCACCCGGCCGGCCCGGCCCGGGTGCAGGCGACGCTCGAGCGGCTGCGCCGCGAGCCGATCGGACTCGAGTATCCGCTGCTGGAGTATGAGGTCGCGCGCGACCGGCAGGCGCGGGTGGTCGATGTCCCCAGGGCCGGAGCGCGCACGCCGCGCGCGCTGCGGCAGGTCTTGGGCTGGCGCGCCTACGTGGTCGCGCCGCTGACCGCAGGCGCGGACACAATCGGCCTGCTCCATGCCGACATCGAAGCGGACGGCGGCGAGCGGCAGCGGACGCTGGACGTGGTCGACCTGGAGGTCGCCGGCCGCTACGCCGATGGGCTGTCGGGGGCGCTGCAGCGCGCCGTGCTGCGCCACACGCTGGCTCTGCACCGGGCCGAGCTGACCTCCGCGGTGCAGTGGATGGGCGCCCGCGTCGAGCGCCTCGCCCGCCACGATCTGGCCCACCCCAGACCCACCGACGCGGCGGGTGCGGGCGTCTCCGCGGGGGGGCGGCGGCTGGAATCGCTGACCCCGCGCGAGCTCGAGGTGCTGCGCCTGCTCGCGCGTGGGCTCACCAACCTGGCGATCGCCAACACACTCGTCGTGCGCGAGGGCACGATCAAGTACCACGTTAAGAACATCCTGCGCAAGCTGGGCGCGACCAGCCGTGCGGACGCGGTCTCCCGATTCGTGCGCGCGAGCGCCGAGGGATCGTCGGCGTGAGCACCCTGTCCGCGCGCGCTCCGCTTGACGGCGGCCCGGACTTCGGCGAACGGCTGCAACGGGCCGGCGAGCAGGCGAATCGACTGCTGGGTCTCGACGGCGGTGCCGCGGGTTCGCTCCCGGCGCAGGACGCCTCGGCCGAGCGGCTGCGCGAGCTGATCGAGCGGCTGACCGAGCACCTCGCGCAGCTGCGCGGCGGTGACGCCGGCGGCGTTGTGCGCGAGCATCAGGTGGCGCGCGAGCGCCTGCGCGCTCGCTACCAGGCGCGCTTTGACGCGCTCGACCGCGCCCGTGGCGCCGTCGAGGAGCTGCGCCAGATCACCTCGCCGGCGACGATGCTCGAGCGTGCGCCGGAGGCGCTGTGCGGCGCGTCAAGCTTTCGGCGCGCGCTGCTACACCTCGTCGGCGAGGGCCAGATGCTCGCCGAGAGCGCGCACTTCGCTGACGATCGGACGGCCGGGGCGGCGGCGTTGGAGCAGCTGCGCGAGCGTCCGCTGCGCCTCGAGCACCCGCTGATCGAGACCGAGATGCTGCGCCGCCGGCGAGCCACGATCGTCGCCGATGCGACCGTCCACGCGCGCGTCGATCCCGGGCTGCAGGCGGTGATGGGCTGGCGGGCATATGCCGCAGCGCCGCTGGTGGTGGGCAGCACCGTGATCGGGGTCCTGCACGCCGACCGCGGGCCTGACCAGGACCTGGACGTGCTGCACCGCGACGTGCTGTGGGAGTTCGCCAGCGCGCTCGCGCACGCCTATGAGAGCGCCAGCCTGCGCCGGGCACTGCGCCACGAACGCGAGCAGCTGCGCCGCTTCCTGGACTGGCTGGGCGCGCGCTCGGGCGAGCTGACCGATGCCCCGATCCGGCTGGCCACGGCGACACGCTCGCCCCGCGCGCAGCTGCCCGCGTGCGAGCTCTCGCCGGCGATGCCCGGGCGCGACGACCGGACCGTGTTCGAGGGCCTGCTCACGCGCCGGGAGCTCGACGTGCTGCGCCTGCTGGCCGACGGTCATTCCAACCGCTCGATCGCCGAGGCGCTGGTGATCTCCGACGGCACCGTGAAGTTCCATGTCAACCGGATCCTGCGCAAGCTGCGGGTGGCCAACCGCGCGCAGGCCGTGTCGCGCTACCTGCGGCTGCTGGGCATGCGCGTGCCATGAGCGCCCGCTGATGCTGCGCGCGCTGGCCGTCATCCTCGCCGTGATGGCCGTGGGCTGCATGATCGTGGCGATCGTCGGCATGGTCACCGGGCGTCCCGGCGACCGAGCCGGAGTGCTGCTGCGGATCGCCGCTGTGGCATGCTTCGCCGTCGCGGTGGTGCTCAATTCGATCGCGCACTGAGGTGATCTCAGCCCTGGCCCTACGATGGCGAGATGGCCAGCGTGATTGACGGCGCCGAGACGGTGCTCGCAGACGCCCAGCGCATCTGCGCGGTTCCGGCGCCCACGTTCTCAGAAGGGCCGCGCGCCGAGTTGGTAACGCGGCTGTTCGCGCAGGCGGGAGCCTCCGCGCGACTCGACGAGGTCGGCAACGTGATCTGCCGGATCGGCGGCGAGGGGCGGGCGGCGGTGTTCGCCTCCCATCTCGATACCGTCTTCGGACCCGAGCTGCCGATTGAGATCGTGCGCTCGGCCGGGCGCATCGCCGCGCCGGGGATCGGTGACAACTCGCTCGCGGTGGCGGTGCTGGTGCACCTGGCGCGGCGGTTCACCGCCAGCCCACCGCTGCGACCCGTGGTTCTGGTGGCGACTGTCGGCGAGGAGGGCCTCGGCGATCTGCGCGGTGCCAAGCACATCGTGAGCTCGATCCCGTGCGAGTGCTTCGTCGCGGTGGAGGGGATGTCGCTGCCCTCGATCGAGGTCGGCGGGATCGGCTCGGAGCGCTATCGCGTCACCTACGCCGGGCTGGGCGGCCATTCGTGGGGTGACCGCGGCACCGCCAGCGCCGTACACGGTCTGATCGGGCGTGCCGCCGAGCTGCTGGCGGTCGGCCTCGAGCCGGAGGTGGTGCTCAACGTGGGCCGGATCCGCGGTGGCACCTCGATCAACACAATCGCTGCCGAGGCGACGCTCGAGCTGGATCTGCGCGCCGAGGATCCCGCTGCCTTAAAGGCACTGGCCGCTCGCGCCTGCCGGTTGCTGGCGGCGGCGCCCGAGGGGCTGCAGGCGACCGTGCAGCTCGTCGGCCGGCGCCCGGCCGGAGCGATCGACCCCGACCATCCACTGCTGGCTGCCGCTCGGCGCGCGCGCGTCGGGGCCGGGCTGCCGGCAGCGCAGGAGGGATCCTCGTCCACCGACGCCAACGCCGCCCACGGCCGCGGCATCCCGGCGGTCACCGTCGGGGTGACCACCGGCGCCCACGCCCATCGCGTCGATGAGTACATCGACGAGGCACCGGTCGCCGGCGGACTGCGCGCGCTCGAACTACTGGCCGACGAGCTGACCGAAGGCTGAGCAGCTCGACCGCGGAAGCGCATCAGTTCTCCGGCTGCCACGCACTGAGCACCCACAGCCCCCTGACCCGTGTGACGGTTGCCACCGCCACGTGCCACGCGGGGGACAGGCCCTGGTAGGCAGCGCTGTTGCGGGCGGTCGTCTGCTCCCGGGTGACGACCGCGTATTGATCAAGGGCGCCGGCGATCAGACCGATCGCCTCCACCGCGCCGCGGTTGTCGATGCCACCGCGCCGGAGCTCGTAGTCACGCCCGGTCTGTGCGGCCTGGAGCGTCAGCGACGACCGGGCCTGGCCGACGCTGACCTGCGCGAGCGCGCGCAGGTGCGCCACCACCGTCTGCGCGGTCCAGTTGATGTAGTAGGCGGTGAACTGTGCCACGGCCTGCGTCGGACTGCGCCACCCGCCGGCGACCGTCGGGCGCGGGACCGGCGTCGGGTATTCGTGGGTGCGCCGGGCCTGCGCGAGCCGGGCCGCAGCGCTCGACGCCGTCGTCGGGGAAGCGGTCGTCGGCGACGCGGCGGTGGTGATACCGCTGGTCGTGGGGCCGGTGGTGGTGGGGCCGGTGGTGACGCCCGCCGCCGGACGCCGGACCGTCGCCGGCGCCAGCGAGCACCCGGCGAGCGCCACGGTCGCAAGCGCAGCCCACAGCCACGGCATGCGCGTTCCGAGCCGCGCGGTCACAGCCCCACCGGATGACGAGCGGCGAACCCGGCGGCGCTGCGCACCAGCGGATGCCAGCCGATCCCGGTGCTGCCGTCGTCGGGTCCGGCCGCATTGTGCGTGTCCCAGCGCAATCCGGCGACATACATGAACACGTGGTCGGCGCTGGCGTAGATCGTCACCCAGCGCCCCAGGCCCGAACGGCCGAATGACTCCAGCTCGCCCGACGCCGCGTCATAGTTAACAGGCAGCAGCCGAGCGCCGTAGAGCAGGTGTTCGACGCTGGAAGAGCAGTCATAGGTCGGCGACACCTGGTCAAGCGCCAGCCCGTGCCCGCCGCCGTACTGGTACGGCTTGCCGACGATCTGGTGGCCCGCGGAGATGATCGCCTTGACCGCCGGCGGCGCGCCGGCGGGCGCGGCCACGGTCCCCGAGGCCAGCACGCGGGCGCGCGGGCCGGGGGTCAGCTCGACGGTCCCGCCGCTCGACGGCGCACAGCCCGACGTGCCCGACGTGCCCGACGCGCCTGGTGAGCCCGACGCGGGCGGCGCCGCGGACACCGGCACGGCCGATTGCCCGAGCACGCCACCGGCCCCGGCCGCCGGGGGCCGCTGCACGCGTACCGCGCCCGACCACAGCCCGTCGTCATAGGGGATCCGCAGCGCACCGGCGAACTGCCACCACAGATCGATCACGCGCGGCAGCCCCGCCACCGGGCCACCGCCCAGCCCGATGTCGCGCTTGTAGGCGATCGCGGAGCGGTCACCCCAGGTGATCCGCAGCGGCGTCATGTAGGCCAAGCCGCCCATCGCGGTCGCGCTCGCGAACGTCGTCCCGCCGAGCTCGGCGTAGCTGTCGGGATGCGCGAGCAGGTTCACCCCCGACGAGCCCACGCTGCCGGTGTGGGGATCCCCGGGTCCGCCGTATTCGGTCGCCCCGACACGTCGGCCGCTTCCGGGCGGCCCGAGCGTGACCGAGGCGTTCGATCCGGGGCCGCCGTCGCCGCATGCAGCCGACTGCGGCGGGGCGAGCACGGCCACGATCAGCATCACCGCAACCCCACAGCCGAGCAGCCCGGCCGCCAGCGCACCGGCGACGAGCGAGCCGTGACGAGCGCGGTGGTGGGGCGCGGTGGCACTCACACGGCCAACGATACGGACCCTCGACGCTCAGTGAGACAAATTAAGACTAAGTTGTTGCAACTGAATGTTCCTGAATGTCGGCCTAGGGGTTCGGGCCACGCGACTCTCAGCCCCGTCCCCTCGCTAACGTTTGTCGTCCATGCCTCGGATCCTCGACGTCGAAGCCGCGCTGCTCCTGCTGGAGCTGGAGCCGCCGTTCGATCAGCGTGAGGTTCAGCTGGCGCGCCGGCGGATGGCCAAGCGCTGGCATCCGGACATTGCGCCCCCCGGACGGCGCCACGAGCACCAGCGACACCTCCAGGCGATCAACGAGGCCGCGGACGAGCTCGAGCGGCTCGCCGAGTCCTCCCGGGGCGGCAGCGTCAGCCGCAATGCGGTCAAGGCATCGGCGGCGGCCACCCGCCGGGCCCGCGAGGACGCCGGCAGGCAGGCGTATGAGAACGAGCAGCGCGCGCGGGATATGGCGGCCGATCGCGCCAAGCACGATCCGTTCGGCTCGCGCGTCCCCGACCACTCGGTCGTGCACCGGTACGCGCGCTGCATCTCCTATCCCGAGTGGGGCGTCGGCACGGTCACGGGGATCTACTTCTCCGGCGACGAGGAGGCCTCCCAGCAGTGGGCGCGCGTGCGCTTCGCGGTCGGGGTGCGCACGATCCCCGCCGGCTCGCTGCAGTTCGTCGACTTCTCAAGGCCCGACCCGGCGGCCGACCGGGTCGAGCGCTTCATGACCGCAGCGCAGCACGCGCTGGCCGAGGGCGACGCCGAGCTGGCCGCCCAGCGGCTGGTCTACGCCCGCGATGCCGAGCCCGAGAACCCGGCCGTCCTGCGGCTGCTCACCGCATCGTTCTGGCAGGCGGGCAACCTCCCCGCCGCCGGCCGCACGGTGCGCGACTGGGCCCGCGTGGAGACCGACCGCCCGACGCCCGAGCGCTACGCCTCACGGATCTACGAGGACATGGGCGCTGTCGACCTGGCCGCCGACGCCGCCCAGCGCGCCGCCGATCGCGCACCGGCCGACGCCTCGTCGTGGGAGCGACTCGGCCGGCTGCGGCTACGGCTGATGGATCGCCCGGCGGCGATCACCGCGCTCGAGCGGGCGCGCCTGGCCGGACCCTCGCTGGAGGGGCTGCTCGATCTGGCGCTGGCCTATCACCTCGCCGGCGACGTCGGGGCGGAGGTCTCCACCGCCCAGGCGGCGACGCAGATCGATCCCGAGTCCCGGCGCGCTTGGTCGACCTACGCGCACGCGCTGGCCCGCACCGATCGGCTCGCCGAGTGTGAACACGTGTGCCGCCAGGCGCTGGCGCTGGGCGCCGATGCCGAGGTTTCAGAGCTGCTGGCGCGGGTCGAGGCGGCCGCGCCGCGTGGGCTGTCTGAGCGCAGCGCCGCCGCCTGAGTAGCCGAGTCCCCGTCCGCCCCCGGTCGGCGCCGGGCGGGCCCGCTCGGCCCCACAGCATGCTTGGTGTGACAAATCCGGCGGAGCCGCCGAGATTTGTCACCAGTTGCAGGCTGAGCCTACGGTCCGCGCCAAATCACCGGGCGGGTCAGCAGATTTGTCGCACGGTGCACACCGGCACGCGGACCGACGGGCACGCGAGGCGCACGGGAATAGGGGGCCGATGGGCACACGGGCACGGGCACACGGGCAGACAGCGCACCGGCGTACGGGGAACAACGGCCGCCGGCCGGCCGAAGCGCCGGGTCAGGACGACGCGACCGACCCCTCGCGCCCGCAGACCGGGCAGGACTCCTGCGGCCGCAGCTCACGGTCCTGGCAGGCCGGGCAGCGCTCGAGTTGCTCCAGCACGCCCAGCAGCTCACCGACGCGGCAGACGAGCAGACGCTCCTCGTCGACCTCCACCCAGGCGCCGGCGGAGGCGGGGAAGACGACATGGTCGCCGGGAGTGACCGGCATCCGCACGCCGACGTGGTCCCACCAATCCAGGCCCGGTCCGACCGCGAGCACGATCCCGTGCTGGGGCGGCGGCTCATCGGACCCGGGGGGCACGAGCAGACCCGAGCGGCGGATCCGATCGGGGTCAAGCTCCTTGATCACGACGCGATCGAACAGGGGACGAAGCTGATTTCGCATGCACTGAGCGACTATAGGCCCCGGTCGGAGCAGCGTCGGTCCGCGGCGATTCCTAATCTGTCGCCATGCGCTTGCTGGTCGCCCGCTGCTCGATCGACTATTCCGGCCGTCTCACCACCCACCTGGGGCAGGCCACCCGGCTGCTGATGATCAAGGCCGACGGCACGTTCATGGTCTGGTCTGATCACGGCAGCCAGAGCGTCAAGCCGCTGAACTGGATGACCCCGCCGACGGTGGTCGAGGAGATCGGCAACCCGCCCACCCGGCTGATCGTGCGCAAGCGCGCCGGCGCCAGCGAGGACCGGCTGGAGATCGCGCTGCACGAGGTGGTGTCCGACGTGACGCTGGATATGGGTCGCGCCCACCCTCCCGATGCCGACCATGCGCTGTCCAAGGACGGCGTCGAGGCTCACCTGCAGGAACTGCTGGCCGAGCAGCCGCAGTGGTGCGGCGAGGGCTTTCGCCTCGTGCGCCGAGAGTGGGCGACCGACATCGGTCCCGTCGACCTTATGTGCCGTGACGAGCAGGACCGCTGGATCGCGGTTGAGATCAAGCGGGTCGCCGGGATCGAGGCGGTCGAGCAGCTGAGTCGCTACCTGGAGCGGATCCACCTCGACCCGACGCTCGGGGACTGCCGCGGCGTGCTGGCCGCGCAGGTGATCAAACCGCAGGCGCGCGTGCTCGCCGGCGCCCGGGGAATCGATTGCGTCGAGGTCGACCTCGCGGTGCTGCGCGGCGAGCGCCAGCCAGACCTGAAATTGTTCGTGGCATGAGCGAATCTGAACAGGCAGTCCTTACCGAGCGCCGCGAGCGCGTACTCGTGATCACGATCAACCGTCCCGATCAGCGCAACGCCGTCAACGCCGCGGTGGCCCAGGGCATCGCGGGCGCGCTGGACGAGTTAGACGCCGACGGCGAGCTCTCGATCGGCGTGCTCACCGGCGCCGGGAAGGGCTTCTGCGCCGGCATGGATCTGAAGGCGTTCGTGACCGGCGAGCGGCCCTGGGTGCAGGGCCGCGGCTTCGCCGGGATCACGCAGCGCTCGGCGGCCAAGCCACCGGTCGCGGCGGTCGAGGGGTTCGCCGTCGCCGGCGGTCTCGAGGTGGCACTGGCCTGTGATCTGATCGTCGCCGCCGCGGGCGCGAAGCTGGGGATACCCGAGGTCAAGCGATCGCTGGTCGCCGCCGGCGGCGGACTGCTGCGGCTCCCGCGCGTGCTGCCCCGGGGGGTGGCGATGGAGCTGGCGCTGACCGGGGACCCGATCACCGCCGAGCGCGCCTACGCGCTCGGGATGGTCAACCGACTGGCCGAGCCCGGCGCGGCGCTGGACACCGCGCTCGCGCTGGCCGCGACGATCGCGGTCAACGCGCCGCTGGCGCTGATCGGCCCCAAGCGGACCCTGAGCGAATCGGTCGATTGGCCCGACACCGAGTTCTTCGAGCGCCAGCAGGAGATCTCGGGACCGATCTTCGATTCCCAGGACGCCAAGGAGGGTGCGACCGCGTTCGCCGAGAAGCGCGCGCCGGTCTGGCAGGGCCACTGAGGCGCCCAGTCTGGCCGGGCCACTGAGGCGCCCAGTGGGCGGGCCGCTGAGCGCCGGCCGCCTTCGGCTCAGGCGGCCTCACCCCACGCGGTCGCCACCAGCGTACGGGCGCCGCCACGATCGCGGTGCTCACACAGGTAGATCCCCTGCCAGGTGCCGAGCGCGAGCCGGCCACCGGAGACGGGCAGGGAGAGCGAGGGACCGAGCAGGGCCGCCTTGACGTGCGCGGGCATGTCGTCATCGCCCTCCAGCGTGTGCGTCCAGTAGTCGGCTCGCTCCGGGACCGCGCGCGAGAACCAGGTCTCGAAGTCGCGGCGCACGTCCGGCGAAGCGTTCTCATTCAGCGCCAGCGACGCCGACGTGTGCTGGATCAGCAGATGCAGCATCCCCATGCCGAGCTCACTCAGCTCGGGCAGGGCCCCGAGTACCTCGCCGGTCACGAGATGAAAGCCGCGCGGCCGGGCCCGCAGGCGGATCGCACGCTGGATCCACATCAGTCCTGCGCCCAGACCATGCGCGCGATCCGCATGTCGACCTTGTCGCCGCGGAACGGCACCCCTTCGGCCTCCAGCAACCGGCGCTGGCGCCGGCCCTTGGCCAGCGGGCCGTCGGCGCGCACGATCCGGTGCCACGGCAGGTCCGGGCCGCCGTGCTCGTGGAGCACCGCGCCTGCCGCCCGGGGCGCCCCGGGCGAGATGTCCCCGTAGGTGCGCACGAAGCCCTCGGGCGTCGCGCGCACCCGGTCGAGAATCGCCGCGGTTCGCTCGGTCGCGCTCACCGGCCCCAGCATGCCACCGTTCAGACCGCGAGCACGATCTTGCCCCGCGTATGGCCCCGGTCCAGCTCGCGGTAGGCATCGCGCACCCGATCCAAGGGGAACGTCGCGGCGATCGGCAGCTCGAGCCGACCGTCGGCGATCAGCGCGGCCAGTTCGGCGAGCACCGCCGCCGAGGCGCCGTACGCGTTGCCCTCGGACTTGACCCCGTGCTGCTGAACCGCACCGAAGTCGACGATCGTGTTAATCCGCTCCGGCGGGATGCCGAGCTTCAGCGCGAGCTCCACGTAGCCGCCGCCGATCATGTCCAGGAACGCGTCAAGACGACCGGGCGCGGCCTGCCGGATGCGCTGCGCAACGCCGTCGCCGTAGCTGACCGCCACGACGCCGTGATCGGTCAGCCAGCGGTGATTTGGCTCAGAAGCGAGTCCGATCACCGTTGCTCCTGACCGCTGAGCAAGCTGCACCGCGATCACCCCAACGCCGCCGGCCGCGCCCGAGACCACGACGGTGTCGCCGGGGTGCAGCGACACGGCGCGGATCGACGCGTAGGCGGTCGCGCCGGCGACGAACAGCGCGCCGGCCACCTCCCATGGGACGTCCGCGGGCTTGGGAGTGGCGTTCGCCGCTTCAATCACGACCACCTCGGCCTGGCTGGCGCGCTCGTCGGTGAATCCGATCACCTCGTCACCGACCGCAAATCCGTCAACGCCGTCGCCGAGCCGCTGAACCACGCCGGCCAGATCGCTGCCCTGTCCGGAGGGGAACGTGGACGGCCAGCGCTCGCGCAGCGCGCCCTCGCGGATCTTGGCCTCGCCGGGGTTGATGCCGGCGGCCCTGACCCGGACCTGCAGCTGGCCCGGTCCAGGCGCGGGGTCCTGCACCTCGACGACGTTCAGCACGTCAACGTCGCCGTACCCGTCAAATCTCACCGCTCGTGACATCTCAACGCTCCTTATTCTCAAGTGGACTGATCGGATCAAATCGCATCTCAAGAGGCGCTTCCATGCTTGCCAGCGCTCTAAACATGTGCCATCGTCTCTTGAGATGGACGTGCTCACCGACCTACTGCAGCGCTCCCGCGCCCGGGGCGCGGCCTTCTCGCGGACGAGCGCGCACGGCGATTGGGGGCTGAAGTTTCCCGGCAGCGCGCCCCTATCGGCGCACGCGCTGGTCGCCGGCGAGGCGTTTCTGTGGTCGACGGACCCCCAGGATGCCCTGCGGGTGTTCGCCGGCGACGTCGTGCTCGTGCGCGAGCACATCCCGCATCACCTCGCCCACGCCGCGGGCACCTCGTGCGTGGCGCTGGCCGACGCGATGCGGACCCGGAGCGGAGTCGGGAGGCGCGTGACGGTGGGCGATCCCGTGCAACCACTGGCCGCCACGTTCTTCTGCGGCGCCTACCGCTTCGAGGGCGACCTCTGCCAGAGCATGCTCGCCGCGCTCCCGGACACGCTGCGCGTGCGACCGGCGGCCGGCAGCACACTGCGGGCCACGATGGACCTGATCGCCGGCGAGATGCTGCGCGACCAGCCCGGACAGCAGGCGCTGCTGGATCGGCTGCTAGACGTGGCGCTGGTCCAGATCCTGCGCGAGCACTTCTCCACGGCGCAGGCGACCGCGCCGGGATGGTTCAGCGCGTCGGCCGACCCCCGTATCGGCCCCGCTCTGCAGGCGCTTCACGCCCAACCGGCACATCCGTGGACGGTGGCCGAACTGGCCGAGCACGCGCTGCTGTCGCGGTCGGCGTTCGCGCGCCAGTTCACCGAACTGCTCGGGGTGCCGCCGCTCACCTATCTCAACGACTGGCGGATGGCGCTGGCCCGGGAGCGGCTCCGGGGCAGCGACGCGCGGCTGGCCTCGATCGGCGCCTCCCTGGGGTATGCGTCGGAGTTCTCGTTCGCCGCCGCGTTCAAGCGCCACCACGGGACGGCGCCGGGGCGCTGGCGTCGGCAGGCCACCTCCTGGCCTTCCTGATATCGTCGCCGCGGGCCGCGATTTCCCCGCTAATCGGGAATTATGTACACCGCGTACAGCGCAGTGCCCGCCTCTGCGGACCGTGGAGGCGACGTCAGCATGAGCTTTCTCGCGCGAACCATTTCGTCGATCGCCGCCGCTCTCACGGCGTCGGTCGTGCTGCTCCTGGCCGCCGCCACCGCGACCTCGGCGGCCACCCCCAGCCTCGGTCAACTGCACTCCCAGCTCGGCGCTCAGCAAACCCACGCCCAGAGCCTGACCGCGAGTATCGGCTCGCTGAACCACCTGATCGGCGCGCTCGACGCCCAGGTTTCGCTGGTGCAGAATCGCGAGGCCGCCGTCTCCAGCGAGCTCAACACCGACCGCGCGAAGCTGGCTCAGGTCCAGACTCAGCTCACGCGGGAGCGCATCCGGCTGACGCTGCTGCGCCATCGTCTCGCCGACGCCCGCGTGCGGCTCGCCCGCCAGCTCGTCGGCAGCTATGAGTCATCCAAGCCCGATCTGGTCTCGGTCGTGCTCAGCGCCAACGGCTTTAACAACCTGCTCGAACAGCTGGACTTCCTCGGGCGCGTCGAGCACCAGCAGCAGTCGATCATCTCGGCGACGCGGACCGCCCGGACGCTGGCCGATGCGACTGCCCGGCGCCTGGCCAAGCTTCAGCAGTCCGACCGCCAGATCACCCAGGCGACCGAGATCCGGGTGCGCGCGCTGGCCGGAATGAACGACCTCCTGCAGTCCAAGCAGGGAGCGCTGCAGAGCGCCCGCGGCGCCCAGCAG
>JBPCPC010000242.1:0-28637 GCA_050999585.1 Solirubrobacteraceae bacterium
CGTCTGATCGGCCACCGATCGTTCGGGTTCCACTCACCGTGGCCATTGATCGCGCTCATCTACCTCTGCTGCGCCGGCGTTCGCGTCCCGCTCCCACAATGACGTTCACCCCCAAGTCGACCGAAGCGCCGGGATCTGGCGGTCGACCCGGGGCTCCAGGTTGATGATCGGCGCGCTCGGCGCAGCGCCCCTCCACCCATCCGACCCCAGGCCGCGCTAGATTCAGCGCATCGCCGGTCGCTGGCCCAACGCGACCGGAGCCCACCGATTCATTCAATTTTTAAGGGGTTCCCAATGTCCGTTCTCGATCGCAGTGCTCTCGTGGAGAGCCCGCTCGCCGATCTTCATGCCATCGCCTCGGAGCTGTCGATCGACGGCTACCGCCGGCTGCGGCGCGCCGACCTGATCACGGCGATCCTCGACCGGCAGGGTGGCACCGAATCGGTGCCGCCGGCCGACCCCGACGACGCTCCTGATCCTGATCCCGATCCCGCCCCTGCTCCCGCGAGGAGCACCCGAGGCCGACGCCCCCGGAAGGCCGAGCCGGAGACGGTTGAGACCGATGCGGGGCAGCAGCCCGAGAAGGCCGAGGCCGAGGCGGAGGCGGAGGCGGAGGCCGACGATAAGGACACGACGGTTGCTAGCGCCGGCGGTGATGACGATGACGACGAGGGCAGCGGCTCGCGCCGGCGTCGTGGCCGTCGCGGAGGCCGGGGCCGCTCCGCGGCCCGTGACGAGGCCGAAGGTGACGGCGACGCTCCCGTCAAGGACGACGCCGCGGCCAAGGAGGACAAGCCCGCGCGGCGCAGCCGTCGCCCCAAGGGCGACGCCGATACCGCCGAGCCCGAGGCCGACGACAGCGATTCAACGGGCGCGGCTGACGAGGAGCAGGTGGAGGGCGTGGTCGAACTGCTGGCCAACGGCTCGGGCTTCGTTCGGGTGGCGCCGCCGGATCCCTCCGATGAGGACGTCTACATCTCCTCGGCTCAGGTCAAGCGCTGCGAGCTGGTCTCCGGCGACCGGATCGCCGGGCCCAAGCGCGCGCCGCGCCGGTCCGAGCGGTTCGCCTCGCTGATCCGGATCGAGACGATCAATGGCCGTCCAGCCAGCGAGCTGGCCGACAGCGTGCGCTTCGACGACCTGCCGGCGGCGATGCCGTCCGAGCGTCTGAAGGTCGGTTCCGACGATCCGACACTGAAGGCGATCGAGTGGCTGACCCCGTTCGGCAAGGGCTCGCGGGTCACGATCGTCGGCGCTGCCCGGTCGGGCAAGAGCGAGGCGCTGCGGCGCCTGGCCCGTGCGCTGGCCGATCGCGAGGAGCTGTCGCTGAGCGTGGCCCTAGCCGGCGTGCGGCCCGAGGAGATCCCGGAGTGGACATCGGATCCCGCGCACCCGATCACGCCCGCGGGAGCAGTCAGCTTTGCCGCCTCCGAGGACGTCCAGAACGGCGTGATCGAACCGGTGATCGACCAGGCAAGGCGGCTCGCCGCGCGCGGAGCGGACGCGGTCGTGCTGATCGACTCGCTCGATGGCTGCAGCCCGTCGATCGCCCGCAAGGCGCTCGCCTCGGCACGCAACATCGTCGACGGCGGCTCGGTGACGGTGATCGCCACCGCCGCGCAGCCGATCGGCGGCGAGACGACGGTCATCTCGCTAGACGTCGCGCTGGCCAGCATCGGACGCTTCCCGGCGCTCGACCTCGTCGCCAGCGGGACGCTGCGCCCCGAACTGCTCGTCGGTGACGCTGGTGCGGAGGCGATCGCCCGCACGCGGGCCGAGGTCTCTGAAGGCGACGACGACTAGCCGGCATGGTGCCGCCGACCCCGGTCTGAGTCAGTACGCCGTGCAGCGCGAGCGGTGTCGCGGCGAGGCCTTGTAGGGAGGTTGCTGACCGCGGTTCCACAGCAGCTCATCCACGCCGGCGGCGGTGAGGTCGCCCCCGCGCGCGGCCACGATCAGCTCGACCGCATGGACCGCGCAGGCGCGGATCTCGACCTCCTCGGGCGAGCCGTGGGCCAACAGCGTTTCGCGGTCGATGCGCGCCACGAGCTCGGGCTCGAAGCGCAGCACGCCGTCCAGTCTGAGCACGTGGGGGACGAGGTTGTCGGCGAACATCGTCAGCTGGCCGAGGTCGTCAAACCGCGAGACGCCGGCACGGGCCAGGTCAGCGGCGGCGATCTGCGCCCGCTTGCGAAACGGGACCGTCCGCTGGCCGTAGCGCGACACGTCGGCAAAGCAGGGCCACTCACCGAGGCGCCGCGCAAGCGCGACCGCCGAGCCGCCGCCGGATCCGGCGAGCGACCCGAAGCGGCCGTCGTGCTCGGCGGCGACCCGAGCCCCGAGGTCACGGAGTGAGATGGCGTACAGGGCCATCAGCTCGTGGGCGGGATCCTGGCCGAGCACCGATGCCAGCGTGCGGGCGTCGATCCCCGCGAGCGCGGCGGCCGGCCAGGCGCCGTGGGCCGCGAAGCGCTCGCCCCAGGCGGCCGCGATCGTGCCGTAGCCCGACAGCCCACCGCGCTTGCGCAACGTCGGAAACCACCCCGAGCCGAAGTTGATCGCGTCGAGCGTGAGCCAGAACGCCGCGCGGCCCTCGCGATCGAGCGGGGGCGGTGTGTCATCCGGGCGTTGCTGCGCAACGGCAGATCGCACTACGTCCGGTGGTGCAAGCGCTGCGGCGTAGGCGGGGATCGCGGCCTCCTGCACCCGCACCTGCCGCGCGACCGCGGCGACGGCGGCACAGGCGGCGCGGAGCTCGTCCATCGCGCAGAGGATGCCGATCGCCGAGGTCGGCCGCCCCGGTCGCTACCTTCAAAGGTGGACGCATGACCGAGCTCGCGAACGACCTCGAGGGGCTGCTGGCGGGCCTCAATGACCCCCAGCGGGAGGCGGTCAGCTACGGCGACGGGCCGCTGCTGATCATCGCCGGCGCCGGCTCGGGCAAGACCCGCGTGCTCACGCACCGGATCGCCTATCTCGTCGCCACCGGCGTGGCCAAGCCGAACGAGATCCTCGCGATCACGTTCACCAACAAGGCCGCCCAGGAGATGCGCGACCGCTCGGGGCTGCTGGTCGGCCGTCAGGTGCGCGCGATGTGGGTGATGACATTTCACTCCGCCTGCGCCCGGATGCTGCGCGCCGAGGCTCAGCGGCTGGGCTACACGCGCCAGTTCACGATCTATGACACCGCCGACTCGCGCCGGCTGATCAAACGCTGCCTCGACGACCTCGGGATCGATCCCAAGCGCTTCACCCCGGCCTCGATCGGCAGCCAGATCTCCGATGCCAAGAACAAGCTCCGCGACGCCGACGCCTACGCCCAGATGGTCGGCTCGTTCTTCGAGCAGACGGTCGCCGACGTCTACCGCTCCTATGAGCGTGAGCTGCATCGCTTCAACGCGATGGACTTCGACGATCTCCTCGTCCGCGCCGTCAACGTGCTCGAGCTGTTCCCCGAGGTTCGCGAGCGCTACGCGGGCGGATTTCGCCACGTGCTCGTCGACGAGTATCAGGACACCAACCACGCCCAGGACCGCTGGCTGCAGCTGCTCGCCGGCGAGCATCGCAACCTGACCGTCGTCGGTGACGATGCCCAGTCGATCTACGGGTTCCGCGGAGCGGACATCACGAACCTGCTCGAGTTCGAGGACTCGTTCCCGGACGCGCATGTGGTCAAGCTGGAGCAGAACTACCGCTCGACGCAGACGATCCTGGATGCCGCTAACGCCGTGATCCGCAACAACCGCGGTCAGAAACCGAAGTCGCTGTGGACGGAGATCGGCCAGGGGGATCCGGTCAAGGTCCGAGAGCTCGACGACGAGCACGCCGAGGCGCGCTTCGTGACCGGTGAGGTTCAGCGGCTGGTCGACGAGGGAACCTCGCGGGCCGAGGTCGCGATCTTTTACCGGACCAACTCGCAGTCACGGGTGCTCGAGGACACGCTGGTGCGGGCGGAGATCGCCTATCAGGTGATCGGTGGCACTAAGTTCTATGACCGGGTCGAGATCAAGGACGCGATTGCGTACCTGACGGTGCTGGTCAACCCACAGGACGTGGGGGCGTTCACGCGGATCGTCAATTCGCCCCGCCGCGGGATCGGCTCGACGACCATCTCGCGGCTACTGGCCTATGCCAACACCACCGGCGAGACGGTGTGGGAGCTGGCGGCCGCGCCCGAGGACGTGCCCGGCCTCGGCGCCGCCGCGATCAAGTCGCTGCGCCGGTTCATGGGCACGATGGAGGTGCTGGCCGAGCGGGTCCAGGCCGGAACGACGATCTCCGAGCTGCTCAAGGAGGTGCTGCGCGAGTCTGGCTACCTGGAGGCGCTGGAGAACGAGCGCACGATCGAAGCGCAGGGGCGGATCGAAAACCTCGAGGAGCTGGTCAACGTCGGTGTCGAGTACGACACGGGCGCCGAGGAGCCGTCGCTGGCCGAGTTCCTGCAGCAAGTGTCGCTGGTCGCCGACGCCGACGGGCGTGAGGACGACGAGGGCCTGGTGACGCTGATGACGCTGCACAACGCCAAGGGCCTGGAGTATCCGGTGGTGTTCATGATCGGCTGCGAGGAGGGCGTGTTCCCCCACTCGCGGGCGCTGGACGAGGGCGGTCTGGAGGAGGAACGGCGGCTCTGCTACGTCGGCATCACCCGGGCCGAGCGAGATCTCTATCTGACCTCGGCGCGCACGCGAACGGTGTTCGGCGCGCGCAGCTTCGGCGCTCCCAGCCGCTTCATCGCCGAGATCCCGGCACAGCTGACCGACGAGGAGAGCCAGAGACCGCGCGGCGGTGGTGGTTTTCGCGCCCGGATGGCGTCATGGAGTTCGGGCTCCGCCACCGGCGGCGCGGCCGCGCGCGGCGGCGATCTGCGGGCGGCCGATGCGGCTCCGCCGGCCGGCTATCGGCTCGGCGATGATGTCGTCCACGCCGCGTTCGGCGACGGCGTGGTGATCGGCGTGGAACCGGGCGGGATTGTCGTCATCCGGTTCTCCGGCGACCACTCGGAGCGCAAGCTGGTCGCCGACCTCGCCCCGGTCTCCAAGCGCTAGCGTGCCCGACTGATGGCAACCACGATCCCCGAGACGCCCGCGGTTCAGCTGCCGGCGGGCGCTCCAGAAGCACCGCCGGCCCCGGAAAGCACGCCGGCGTCCGCGCCGCGGGTGCTGATCGGTGAGCTGACCAGTTCGGCCAGTGCGCTGGTGCTGCTGATCGTCCTGTTCGCCACCAAGTGGTACGGGGTCGCCGGGGTGCCCGACCCGTCCGCCGCCCGCCCGGCCGTGTCCACCGCCGAGACCGGATGGGAAGGCCTTGAGCTCGTGCGCTGGGTTGTGTTGGTTACGGCTCTGGGCGCGCTCGGCACGGTGCTGCTGCACGCCTCGCAGCGCCGGCACGGCGCTAAGACCGACACCAGCCGGCTGATCCTCGGTCTGGGTCTGCTCAGCTCCGTGCTGTTGATCTACCGCGTCCTGATCGTGCTGCCGACCGGCGGCAGGGTGATCGACCAGAAGTTCGGGGCGCTCGTTGCCCTGGCGTGCGCGCTCGGGGTAGCGCTCGGCGGCCATCAGTCGATCGCCGAGCATCGGCTGCGCGCCAAGACGGTGCAACAGCGATCCAGGCGACGTTCGGGGATCGCGTCCGGGCGCCGCAATCGTTAGGCTACGTGGGCGTATTGAGGGCGAGGCGAGCAGGACGGGGTGACACCACCGTGACCGATGTGTCGCACGACCGGTGACCGAGTAAGGGAGGGCGAAGTGAATCTCGAAGGCGTCTCGAGGGATGATTGGATCCTGGGCGGCGTTGCGCTGCTGCTGGTGATCGACCTACTGTTCCTGCCATGGTTCAGCATCTCGGTGGGCCCGTTCGGGAGCGTGAGCTTCAGCGCCACCGGCGCTCCGGACGCCTGGCTCGGCATCCTCGCGGTACTGGTCGCGATCGCGCTGATCGCCGATCTGGCGATCGAACGCCTGTCGCCGGGGACCGCCCTGCCCAACATCGGCGGCAGCCGGACCCAGACGCGGTTCGTGCTGGCGTGCGTCGCGGCGGTGTTCGTCGTGCTGAAGTTCCTGTTCAACATCCACTTCAGTTACTTCGGATTCGGCTTCTGGGCCGCGGTGGTGCTGACGGCCGGGCTGGTCTACCTCGTGACCCAGGCCCGCAACTCCGGCGTGATGGCGCGCGGAACCCTCTAGATCGACCGCGGCGGATGGAGTCGGCACGGCAACGCCTCCGCCGCGCTGAGGTCCTGGCCGGCGTCGGCGGCCTCGCGCTGCTGGTCTTCCTGTTCGTGCTCAACTGGCTGCGCTCCGGTGGTCACAACCGCCACGGCTGGGCCGCGATCCCCGTTCTGCGCTGGTTCCTGCTCGTGGCCGCGCTGGCCGCGCTGGCGCTCGCCGTCACCCAGGCGACGAGTCGCAGTCCCGCGGTGCCCGTCTCGCTGAGCGTGATCGTCACCGTGCTCGGCGGCCTGGGCACGTTGCTGCTGATCATTCGTCTGCTGACCACGTCGGACGGTCTGTGCGCCGGGGCGTTCCTCGGGCTGGTGGCCGTCGCCGGGATCGCGGTCGGGGGCTTTGCCTCGATGCGGCGGGAGCAGGGCTGGACCCCCGGTCCCGGTCATCCGGTGGAGATCGTTCCGCTCGACTCGGGCTCGCACCCCTGACGCTCGCCGCGACCGCCTCTCGCGGTTCATCCGGGGCATCCGTTTGCGTGGACTGGCGGGCGAAAACCGAGTCCGGCAAAGACGCAGGACCGAAGCTGTGGCGCTGCCACATCGAGTATCTAGAGGACGCCGGCAGGTGGAGATCTGCCACGACCGGACGGATCGGGCTGGCTGGATGGCCAGTAGAATGGGATGCCGATGCTCGAGCGCGCGCAGGTTGTCCACGTCGCTCGCCTGGCCCGGCTGGAGCTCGATGAGGCCGAGTTGCAGCGGATGGCCGGCGAGCTGTCGGCCGTGCTTGATCACGTCGAGCGGATCCGCGGGCTGGACCTGACCGGAGTGCAGCCCACCTCGCATGCCGTCGACGTGGCCGGCGTGATGCGCGCCGACGAACCGGTGCCGTGCCTGGCGCGCGAGGTGATCCTGGCCGCCGCCCCCGAGCCCGTCGACGGCGGCTTCGGTGTTCCCAGCCCGGGTCCGAGCGGCGAATGACTGAGCTGACGCAGCTGAGCGCCGCCGAGGCGGTGGCGAGGATCCGCGCGCGCGAGATCGACGCCACCGAGTTGTTTGAGGCCTATCGCCGCCGCGCCGCCGCCGACGAGCTCAACGCGTTCACCTGGGTCGCGGACGGTCCGCCCGCGCAACCGCCCCCCGACGATGCCGCGCTGGCGGGCGTGCCGCTCGCGGTCAAGGACCTGTTCTGCACCGAGGGCGTGCCCAGCCAGGCCGGGTCCAAGATCCTCGAGGGCTATCGCCCGCCCTACACCGCGACCGTCGTCTCCAACCTGACCACCGCGGGCGCCACGCTGTTGGGCAAGACCAATCAGGACGAGTTCGCGATGGGCTCGTCGAACGAGAACTCGGCGTTCGGGCCGGTGCTGAACCCCTGGGATCGCTCCCGCGTTCCCGGCGGCTCGTCCGGAGGCAGCGCGGCCGCAGTCGCCGGCGGCCTGGCCCCGTGGGCGATCGGCACCGACACCGGGGGCTCGATTCGTCAGCCCGCCGCCCTGTGCGGGCTCGTCGGGGTCAAGCCGACCTACGGCGCGTGCTCGCGCTACGGGATGATCGCGTTCGCCTCGTCGTTGGATCAGGCCGGGCCGCTCACGCGCGATGTCACCGATGCCGCCCTACTGCTCTCCCACATGGTCGGCCACGATCACCGCGACTCCACCTCGGTGGCGCTGCCCGAGCCGATCGCGCTGCCGAACGCGCAGGACCTGCGCGGCATCCGCCTCGGGGTGCCCGAGGAGTTGCTCGGCGGGGAGGAGGAGGGGACCGGGATCGAACCCGGTGTGCGCGCCAGCTTCGAGGCGACGCTGGCGCTCGCCGAGAGCCTCGGCGCCACCGTCGACAGCTGTCGCCTGCCGCACGCGCCCCATGCTCTGTCGGCCTACTACCTGATCGCCCCCGCCGAGGCCTCGGCCAACCTGGCCCGCTTCGACGGCGTCCGCTACGGGCTGCGGGTCGCGGGGGACTCCGACCTGGAGACGATGTACAGCCGCACCCGCGGGCATGGGTTCGGGCCCGAGGTCAAGCGCCGAGTGATGCTCGGGACCTACGCGCTCTCCAGCGGCTACTACGACGCCTACTACGGCACCGCGCTGAAGGTGCGCACGAAGATCGCGGAGGACTTCCGATCGGTGTTCGCCGAGTTTGACTTCGTGGCCACGCCGACGAGTCCGTGGACGGCGTTCGAACTCGGTGCCAAGACGGCCGACCCGCTGGCGATGTACCTCAACGACTTCTGCACCGTGCCGATGCCGCTGGCGGGAATTCCGGCGCTCTCGATCCCGTCGGGCCTCAGTGATGGCCTCCCCGTCGGGTTCCAGCTCGCCGGCCCGGCGTTCTCGGAGAACCGGCTCCTGGACGCCGCTTTCGCGCTCGAGCAGGGGATCGGGTTCGACGGCAGCGCGGTGCGCGCATGAGCGGGTACGAACCGGTCATCGGCTTGGAGATCCATGTCCAGCTCAAGACCCGGACGAAGATGTTCTGCGGTTGTGAGCTGTCGTTCGGCGATCCGCCCAACACCCACTGCTGTCCGGTGTGCCTCGGGCTGCCCGGAGCGCTGCCGGTGATCAACGCCGCTGCCGTGGACTACGCGATCCGGATCGGACTGGCGCTCGGCTCGCAGATCGCCCCGCGGTCGCTGTTTCACCGCAAGAACTACTTCTATCCCGACTCGCCCAAGGGCTACCAGATCTCCCAGTACGACGTGCCGATCTGCAGCGGCGGGCAGCTCGGCGACGTGCAGATCCACCGGGTGCACCTGGAGGAGGACGCGGCCAAGCTCGTCCACGTCGGCGAGAGCGGGCGGATCCACGGCGCGGATCGCAGCGTCGTCGACTTCAACCGCTGCGGCACGCCGCTGGTGGAGATCGTCACCGAACCGAACCTGCGCTCGCCCGAGCAGGCCCACGAGTGGCTGACGCTGCTGCGCACGACGCTGCGTCAGCTCGGCGTCTCCGACGTCAACATGGACGAGGGCTCGCTGCGCTGCGATGCCAACGTCTCGATCCGACCCCCGGGCACGACCGAGCTGGGGACCAAGACCGAACTGAAGAACATGAACTCGTTCCGTTTCCTGGAGCGGGGGGTGCGGACCGAGATCGCGCGCCAGAGCACGCGCATCGCGGACGGCGAGCCGATCGTCCAGGAGACGCTGCACTTCGATCCGGCGTCCGGCTCGATCACGTCGCTGCGCTCCAAGGAGGAGGCGCACGACTACCGCTACTTCCCCGAGCCCGACCTGGTGCCGCTGCTGGTCACCGACGAGATGCGCGATGCGGCCGCGGCGCAGGTCCCCGAGCTCCCCGCCGACCGCATGCAGCGCCTGCAGCGCGAGCTCGGGCTCCGGCCCGGGATCGCCCGCGACCTGGCGTTCCGGCGCGAGCTGGCCGACTACTTCGAGGCGGCGCTGGACAGCACCGGCGACGGTGTCGATGCGGCCGTCGAGCTCTCGAACTGGATTCCGCGGCTGGTCGAGCGGATCGGCTCGGACGCCGATCCCGGGGACTCACGTGTGAAACCGGCCGCGCTCGCGGGCCTGGCGGCGATGGTGAGCGCCAAGCAGGTGAGCCGCGATGCCGCCCGCGAGGTGTTGACCACGCTCGTGCGTGAGGGCGGCGATCCGGCCGCGATTGTGCAGCGCGACGGACTCGGCGCGCTGTCTGACTCCGACGAGGACGGCCTGGCCTCGATCGTCGATGCGGCACTGGCCGCCGATCCCGCCGCTACCGCCAAGGTCGCCGAGGGCAACCTCAAGGCGATCGGCCCGCTGGTCGGCTACGTGATGCGAGAGACGAAGGGTCGCGCGGCCGGGGGAGAGGTCAGGACGCTGATCCTCGAGCGGATCGCCGCAACCCGATGAGCCCGGGTTGACGCTTTCACAGCGTCAGCCGCTCTGGGTCTGAGTCACCCTGCCCACCGGCGTCTGTGGCCGGCCACGCTGAAACAGGCCGGGTCCGCCGAACCCGGCGGACCCGACCTGAGTCAGGTGATGGTCGAGCGGGCCTACTCGGAGCTGCGTGAGAGACGGCGCATGACCAGACCGGCACCCAGCAGAGAGCCGCCGCCGGCGGCGAGGAGCACGACGTCAAGGCCCGTGAACGGCAGCGAGCTGGCGCTCGCGGTGGCCGTCGGGCTTGTCGCGGTGGTCCGAGACCCCTGATTGCTGGAGACCTGGCATGTCTGCGAGCTATAGCTCTGGCATGTCGAGTTGGCGAGCGCGGCACCGGGAAGCAAGAGCGCGGCGCCGGGAAGTAGGATCGCCAAGCTGGCGAAGATTGTCGCAATACGTTTCATGAAGCTGCGAAAGCCTTTCTGCAAATAGCATGGCCGACCGCGCACCCGGGGTCGTTCCACGTTCCCAGATTATTATGTTACAACAAGACGTATCGGAAACGCAATATGACCTTGCGCCAATCGATGCGTATCAACTTGCCGTCGAGAGAAGCGTAAACGCCTCCGCGGACGTCAACGGGTGGCGACCGTACACCCGGCTCAACGCGGCGCTGACCGCCGGTTGCCGAGCGTCGATCCGGTCAGCAGTCTGGAAATCGGAGTGAGCCGCACGGGCGTGTCCTTGGGCGGATGCCGCCAACCCGGCGCCCAGCCATGCGAACCAGCCACCGGGCTCGCGCGTGGTCGACTGGGCGAACCGCTGCGCCGCGACCGCGTACAGACCTGCCCGCAGTGCGTAGGCGCCAGCGAGGCGACCCGGCACGCTGGAGAGCGGGTTCAGATCGGCGGCCCTGGCTAGGTGAGTCAGGGCCACGCTGGTATTGGTGGCGCTCGCGTCGGCGCCCATTGACACCTCTCGCACAGACAGGTAGGAGGCCCCCAGCGCCCCCGTCGCGGCAACCAGCGCGAGCATGCCCGCGGCCGCCGGAAGCACCCGGACCAACGCCGGGCTTCGCGTTCGTCCAGCGGTGGCGCTCCCCTCCGGAGCAATTGCCGGCCGGGCGGCCAGCGAGCAGGCCATGCCGAGAAAGCCCAGCGCCGGACCGGTGAGCGCGGGGATCTCCCAGAACCAGTCGAGCGAGCCGTGCACGAACCACACGATCAGCGGCAGCAGTGCGATGCCCGTTGCCGCTCGGGCCACGGGGTCAGCGCTGCGACGCGCGCGCCGGGCGAGTGTCAGCGCGGCGATCAGGAACGCGAAGAACAGTGCAAAGCCGACGATCCCGGTGTGCGCCAGGAGGCGCATCTCCAGACTGTGGGTCCACGACGGCTCCTCACTGGTGTGCCGGTGCAGGAGGTAGTAGTCGCCGAAGTTGTCCTGGCCGAGGCCGCCGATCGGGTGGGATGTAAACGCTTCCAGCGAGCTGCGCCAGAAGTCGTACCGGCCGCTGCCGACGGTGGAGAAGTGCGACCCGCTGTCGCTTGCGGCGCTCTCGTGGCTGAAGCCGTTCCATTGGGCCGTCGCGAAGCCGACCGGATCGCCGTGAGTCGCCTTGAAGACACCGAGCACGCAGGCGGCCAGGATGACCACGGTCGCCGCGGCACCGAGTAAGCGCCGGGTCGCGACCGACGGTGAAGGCGGTTTGATCAGACGCTCGGTCCAGGCCACGACGGTGGCGAGAACGAGCATCACGGTGCACAGCACGAGCGAGAGCTTGGCGGCGCTCTGGGCCGCATGGCTGAGCCTGCTGGGGTCGGTGAACTGCGATGCCCTGATCAGCTGCCGCGCGGGAATCAGAGCGGCCGCCACCGGCAAGATCGCAGCTCCGACGAAGCGCAACCGGTCGGGCACGACGATCACCGCGATGATGACGACGATCGGGAGTGTGAACAGCCAACCGCGGCTCTGGGCTGTCACCGCCAGTTGCAGACCGGCGCTGGCCAGCCCGATCAGCAGGCCGCGAAGCAGGCCCGGCAACTCGCGCCGCGTGGCCAGGCCCGTGGCGGTCAGCCCACAGATGGTGAACAGCGCGGCGCTCGCGTTGAAGTACCCGGTGGTCGCCTCCAGGCGCCCGGATACGATCATCACCCCGACGTGATCGGCGCCGGCCAGGCGCAGCAGGATCGTGAGCGCGAGCACGCCGATCCCGACGGCGAATACCACCAGGGCGATCAACGCAGCTCTCGGGCTCCACGGCAGCCCTGCCATCAGCGCGAAGATGATCAGATACAGGAGTGCGCGGTTGGAGCCCTCCAGCGCGGTTCCCGGCGCCGCCGCCCAGGTGATCGACAGGTAGGACCAGGCCACGTACAGGGCAAATGCACCGAGCGCGATCCGGCCCGAGCGGGTGAGCCCGGCCCCGCGCACTCCGCGCACGACGATGAGGCCCGCCGTGAGCGCCAGGAGCAGCAGCGCACCCCAGTACCATGTGTCAGCGTCATAGCCGCCGTCATGCTCTGCCCAGAGGATCATCAGCGCGACGGCAATGAGGCCCGGGACCAATGCGCCTGCGTGTTCGCTGCAAGACGTCCATCTGCGCTGGAGCTCGCTTCGCGCACCAGACCGAGCATCAGTCATCGGTGCGTCAGCATACGGATCGGTGATGAGCACAGAGCCCGCTAGCGAATCCGCGAGGATCACCGTGCCGACTCCGGATTCGCGCGCGCGAGTACTGACGCTCTCGCTGCTGGCGGGGTCGGGCTACGGCGGCGCCGAGAAGCTCGCCTACGAGTTCGCGCTGCGCCTGGACTCCGCGCGTTACGCGAGCTACATGTGCACGATCCGCGCCGCGGATCCGTCTCGGTCGGCATCAGACAGCCGCGATGCGCGGGAGCTCGCCGACGGCGGGGTGCGCGTGCTGGGACTCAACCAACCGGGCCCCGTGTTGTTGACGCCGCGCGCCTGGGGCCGTCTGTATGCGTTGATGAAGCGCGAGTCGATTGACATCGTGCATGCGCACATGCCGCGGGCGAGCGTGCCCGGTGCGCTGCTGGCCCGGCTGGCTGGGGTGCCGGTGGTCGTCAGTCACGAGCACGGATCGGCGCTGGATGGCAAGCGGCTGCGCACGTTCCTGGACCGCGAGGTGGTGGCGAGGCTGAGCACGGTCATGATCGCCGTATCGGACTGGGATCGGCAGAACTTGATCGCCAAGGAGCGGATCCCGCCCGAGATCATCCGCGTGTTGCCGAACGGGATCTCGGCTGCCGGCGCCCGGCCGGCCGGTGGCGCCCCGGCGCTGGAGCGATCCGCCGGGACGCATCTGATCGGCGCGGTCGGACGGCTGTGGCCCGAGAAGGGCTACGACGACCTGATCCGCGCCGTGACGCTGCTGCGCGATCGGGGATACGCCCTGCATTGCGTGATCCTGGGTGACGGACCTCAGGAGACCGAGCTGCGGGCGCTGATCGATCAACTCGGCGTCGGTGCGCAGGTGCAACTGCTCGGACGGCGCGACGACGTGGACCAAATCATCCGCGAGCTCGACGTGGCGGTCCTGTGCTCGGTTCGGGAGGGCAGCCCGCTGGCGATACTCGAGTACATGGCTGCCGGCGCGCCGATCGTGGCCACCGCCGTGGGCGGCGTGCCCGAGCTGATCGACAACGGCGTCCACGGGATGCTCGTGGCGGCCGGCAACCCGGCGTCGCTCGCCGGCGGGATCGCCGCGCTGCTCGACGATCGCGAGCTGGCGGCGCGGTTGGGAGCGGCAGCACAGGGCCGGCGGGCGGCCGAGTATGACCTCGACGACCTGGTGCGGCGGATCGAGATGCTTTATCAAGAGTTGCTCGAGCGCCGTGGCCGCCCGCGCCGCCGCTCCTGACCCGCTCCAGATTCTCCGCCGGTTGCCGATACAGATCGCGACGGGGGTCCGCGAACCCCTCCCAGGCCAACGGCACGAGCCGAGGCCAGTACCCCGGCCTAGATATCTGCGCATCAGCGACCGATGCGTGATCTAACATCGGCCCCCACAAACGTGAGCGAGATCGAGCCCATCAAAAAGCAGCGGATCGGCCCGATCCTGTGGCGCGAGAAGTGGCTGGTCATCGTGTCGGTGGTGGTCATGTTCGCGCTCGCGTTGGCCTACACCGAGACCGCCGCCAAGACGTACCAGGCGACCGCGATCCTCGAGGTCAACCTGCCGACCAGCAGTGTCGGCAGCGCTGACACGACGGCCGCCAACCAGGCACTGGCTCAGAACTATGCGACGCTGCTCGTCTCCTCGGGCTTCCTGCGCACGATTCGGCCCGATGTCGAGAAGGGCAAGCTGAGCAGTGCTGATCTGGAGTCCCGGGTTAGCGCCACTGCGGTGACGAACAGCGCACTGGTCCAGCTCGAGGCGACCGGATCTTCGCCCGCGGAGGCCCAGACGATCGCCGGCCAGGTGGCGGATGGGTTCCTCGCGCATCTGCTGCGCAGCGCCGCGACCACGACGACCAACCTGCAGGCGCAGCTGGAAGCGCAGATCGTGTCCGAGACCACGAAGCTGAACGCGCTGCAGCCGCACGCGTCTGACCCGACGGTCGCCGCGCAGATCACGTCGCTCAAGGCGTCTCGGCAGGCCCTGATCAATCAGAGCGGGACGCTCGTCGCCGACGGCCTGGCCAACGGATCGAGCGCCACGCTGTCGGCCGCGGCCAGCGCCTCATCGTCCCCGGTGAGCCCGAAGCGCTCGCTTGACCTGATCGCGGGCCTGCTCCTCGGGCTGATCCTCGGCATCGGTGCGGCCTGGACGCGTGAGAGCCTGCGACCGGCGATCCACTCCTCCGCCGACCTGACCAGCCTCACCGACCTGCCCGTTCTCGCCTCGATCCCGCTCGTCGGCCACTTCGTTCCCGGCGACCCCGCGCTCACCGAGGCATACCGGGTCCTGTACGCGAACCTGCGGTTCGTGCTGCGCGCGGACGAGGTGCGGGTCGTGACCGTGGTTGGGCTCAACCCGAAGGTCGGCAAGTCCTCGACCGTCGAGGGCCTGGCCCGGGTGATCGGGAAGGACCGCAAGGTGCTGGTCGTCGACGGCGACATGCGGGCGGCGATGCTGTCGCAACGCTTCGGCTATGAGGATCACATCGGTCTGGTCGACGTGCTGGCCGACTCGCGTCCGCTCGATGACGCGCTTGTCGAGCTTGACAACGGTGTTTGGCTACTGCCCACCCGGCCATCACATGACGATGCCTCGGCGCTGCTGGCGCGGCGGCGGACACTGGCCATGATGTCCGTCCTGCGGGAGCGGTTCGACCTCGTTCTGATCGACTCACCGCCGCTGGCGGGCCTCGCCGACGGGCTGATCCTCGCCGCCCAATCCGATTCTGTTGTGCTCGTGGTCCGCACCGGCCTGACCAGGCCGGCCGACATCGCCGCGGCGGCCGGCAGCCTGCAGCACAACATGACCCCGATCGCCGGGCTGGTGGTGTTCGAGGATGTGGTCCTCGACCCGTACTACCCGATGGGCGGTCGCGATGCGAAGTCACGCTCCGCTGCGGAAGTCGTCTGACCGTCACAGGACCGCGCTGACCTTGACAGCACGGCGCTCTCAGGTTCTCCTGGTCGGTGGTTGGCTGCTGGCCGTCGTCGCGCTGGCGCCGGTTCTGACCAAGCCGATCGTGGCCGTGGTGCTGGCTCTGGCCCTGGTTGGCTTCGGGCTGGCCTGGAAGTCGATCGCCTATCCGATCGGCCTGGCCGGGGTGCCGACCGTGGTGCAGGCTCTGGTCGGCTCCAACCCGCTGCCAAAGGGTGGCACGACCTTTCTGCTCGCTGCTTGGATCGGGGGCGCGTTGGTGATCCTGGTGATGCGCGGCGGAGGCGGCGTCGGCATTCGCGGGCTGCTGTCGTTGCCAGTGGCCGGAGCAGTGGTGATGCTCGCGCTGATGCTGCTGCGCCTGGGGGCCTCGGGGGACCAGAGCTACGGCATGCAGAAGATCGAGCTGTACGTGGCCGGAAACCTGCTGTTGCTGGTCGGCGGGGTGTTCCTGGGGGCGGATAAGCGTGCGTTCAGGCTGTTCCTGCTGCTGACGCTCGGGGTGACCGTCGTCGAGTCTCTGTTCCTGGTCGAGAAGATCCTCAGCGGCGGCTCCCAGTTCTATGCCGGCCGGTACACCGTCTCCAACCAGGAGGGCCCGATCAACCTTGGGCGAGACAGCGCCACCGGCGTACTGATCGCGATGTACCTGATCCTCGTGAGCCCCCGCGGACGGTTGCGGACGTGCGCGATCGTGGCCCTGCCGTTGTGTCTGATCTCGCTCGTCGGCGCGGGCTCGCGCGGACCGATCGTGGCCTTCGTGATCGGGCTGGTGACCGTGCTCTCACTCGCGGCCGCCAACCCTCAGATCCGCCGCCGGCTGGCCACATTGGTCGCCGGGCTGGCGGGGGCGGCGATTCTGGTGCCGTTCGTGGTCCCCGGATCGTCCATCGGCCGTTCCTTGTCGACGATCGTCGGCAGCGCCAGCGGCCTGTCGAGCAACGGCCGCTCGTCGCTGTGGGCGGCGGCCTACTCGCAGTTGGCGCACCACGCCCTGTTCGGCATCGGTACCGGCGGCTTCGGCTCGCTCAATCTGGGACTGCCGTATCCGCACAACATCCTGCTCGAGATCGGAGTCGAACTGGGGACGGTCGGGTTGCTGGCGTTCGGCGTGATGACCGGCAGCGTGGCCGTTCGGATGTCGAGGCTGTGGCGCTGGAACAGGGGCGATGAGCGGATGGCGGTCTCGCTGCTGATCGCGCTGATGGTGTCCGCGACGCTCAATGCGTTCTTCTCCGGCGCTTTGCCCGACAACGCTGACATCTGGAAGTGGGGCGGAATCGCGATCGGAATGTATGCGAGCTATCAGTTGACGCGCGAGCCCGGAAGGCGCGGATGGGTCTAACCTCAGACGATGGCAGGATCTCGCATACCGGTCGAGATTGCGGGTTGGTCATGGTGTGCGACATCGATATCGACCTGCCTACGGGCGCGCGGACGCACACCATCGAGGTGGCCCGCGCCTTTGCGGCGATGGGACTCGACGTGCACCTGATCGCGCGCGGGCCCGACCCGCAACTGCGTGGCGTGCACTATCTACGGGCGGCGGGCGACGAGGCCGAACCTGGCCGGCGTGTCGTTAACATCACGCGGCTCACGATCAGCGTTCTGTGGCGCGAGCGCCACCGAGCCCGGCGGCTCTACCTGCGACACAAGTGGACGACCGCTCCGGCGACGATCGTCGGGCGGCTGCTCGGCTACCGGGTGGTGACCGAGGTCGACGACGTCCCCTACGGTCGTGGCTATCGGGGCTCGATCTCGCCGCAGCGCGATTACTTCTACCGTGCGATCACGATCCTGGTCGGTCGGCTGTCGCACGGCGTAGTTGCCGGCACCGAGGAGGCGAGGTCGCTGCTGACCGAGCAGTTCCACATCCCTCGTCGCCGGGTCGGCGTGGTCCCGATCGGAGTTGACGTCGACTACTTTCAGCCCCAAGATCGCGAGGCTGCGCTGCGCCGGTCTGACCTGGATCCCACGTGTCGATACGTGCTCTTCATGGGGAATTTCGCCGAGTGGGTGGACTTCGACACCCTGTTGGGCGCGTTCGCAGCCGTCCTGCGCGAGGCACCGAGCGCGCGACTGCTGCTGGTGGGGGACGGCGAGCAACGATCGCACGTCGAAGCGACGATCCATTCGCTGGGGATCGAGCCCGCAGTGACGCTGACCGGGTTCGTTCGCGACCGTGCGGCGGTGCGCGACCTGCTGGGCGCTGCGACAGTGCTCGTGGCTTCCCATCGTGGCGAACACCTGGACCGGATTGGCATGAATGCCACCAAGATCGCCGAGTACCTCGCCTCCGGGCGGGCAGTCGTCGTCAAGGACGTCGCCCGACTGCGCGAGATGATCCAGGACACCGGCGCGGGGCGGGTCGTCCCCGAGGATCCCGAGGCGATGGCGAGCGCGATCCTGTCCTTGCTGGAGCCGGAGCGTGCCGACGCGGTCGGGGCCATCGGCCGCGAACTGGCCGTCAACCGCTACTCGTGGGAGTCCACCATTCGCCAGACGCTTCCGTTGTTCACGCTGACGGCATGCTCGCGCGGCTGAAGGCCGCCGGCGCCAACCCGCACGCGACCGCGCTGGTGCGCGCTGTCGCCGGCAGCGTCAGGTGCCCGGAGCCACCGTCGGCCGACCCCCTTGGCCTGGCTGCGCACCTCGACGCGACCTACCGCTGGGTGTGCCGTGCTCAGGACGCGCGGCCGGACGGCGGGGTGTCGGGCATCTTCGACCTGGTCCGGGGAACCTGGTCTGCGTCCTATCCCGAGACGACCGGCTACACCATTCCGACCCTGCTGTCGCTGGCGTCGGTGAGCGGCGACGACGAGGCCTACGAGCGGGCGCTGCGGATGGCCGACTGGTGCTCCGAGGTCCAGATGCAGGACGGCGCCGTGCTCAGCGGGCTGCTGGGGATGCCGCGCGGCCCGGCCGTGTTCAACACCGGCCAGGTGATCTTCGGTTGGGTCGCGGCCTACGAGCGCAGTGGGCGTGAGCACTATGCGGACTGCGCGCGTCGCGCCTGCGACTGGCTGGTGGCCAACCAGAGCGCGGACGGCGCCTGGCGGGCCAACCTGTCGATGATGACGACCGCACCCGTGAACACCTATAACGCTCGCTGTGCGTGGGCGATGGCATACGCGGGCCGGGCGCTGGGCGAGCCGCGGTTCGTCGCCGCCGCGGAGCAGGCGTGTGATTGGGTGCTCACCCAACAGAACGACGGAGGCTGGTTTCACCACGCCGGCTTCGCCGTTGACGAGGTGCCGCTGCTGCACACGATCTCCTACGTGATCGAGGGCCTGCAAGGTGTCCACGCGTTCGGCGGTGACCAGCGCTACCTCGATGCGGCCCGCCGCGCGGTCGACGCGATCCTGCGCCGTTATGCGGCGGGGCCCGTGGCGGGGCGCCTGGACGCACAGTGGCGGCCGACGGTCTCGTGGCGCTGCCCGACCGGAGAGGCCCAGATCGCGATCGTTCTGCATCGCCTGGCTCCGCACTTCCCGGACGGCGGCTATCTCGAGGCCGGGCAGCGGCTGGTGGCCGGCGTGGCCGCCGTGCAGCTCAGCCTCAGCGCCGGGGCTCCACTGCGACCCGGGGGCGGGCCCGCGGTGGGCGGCGTCCCGGGCTCTTACCCGGTGTGGGGCGGCTATGTCCGGTTCGGGCTCCCCAACTGGGCGGCGAAGTTCTTCCTAGACGCGCTGCTGCAGGCGTCGCGAGGCGCAGACGAGCACGGTTTTCCAACGCCCCTGACCGACATGCCGCTACGGTGAGCGCGCGGATGCCAGGCCGCCTCGGGACCGCTACGGGCCCGACGGTGACCGCCGTGGTCGCGGCGCGTCCAAACTTCGTGAAGATGGCGCCGGTGATCGACGCGCTGCTGCATCGCGGACGTGTCGGAGTGCGGGTGCTGCACACCGGCCAGCACTACGATCCGGCGCTCTCAGACAGCTTCTTCGCGCAGCTGGGGATGCCGGCACCGGATGAGAACCTGGGTGTCGGGTCGGGCACGCACGCCGAGCAGACGGCCCGCGTGCTCGTCGGCGTGGAGAGCTCGCTGCAGCTTCGCCGGCCTGACGCGCTCGTGGTTGCCGGCGACGTCAATTCCACGTTAGCCGCCGCACTGGCCGCGGCCAAGCTGGGGGTGGCGGTTGTCCACATCGAATCCGGCCTGCGCTCCGGCGACTGGACGATGCCCGAGGAGATCAACCGCGTGCTGACGGACCGCCTCGCCGATCTGCTGCTCTGCACCTCAGCCGATGCGCTGGACAACCTCGCCGCCGAGGGCATCGTTGGCGAGTCGGTGACGCTCGTCGGCAATACGATGATCGACTCGCTGTGGCGGCTGGTGGAGCGGGCCAAGCGCAGCAATCCGTTGGGCGCTTTCGGGCTGCAGTCGCGCCGTTTCGTGCTCGTGACCCTGCACCGTCCGGCTCTGGTCGACGACGACGATCGGCTGGCCGCAGTCCTGGCCGTCCTCGATGAACTGGCCGCCGAGCTGCCGGTCGTGTTCCCGGTGCACCCACGTACGCGCGAGCGGATCGGGCGCCTGGGCGACCGTTCTCCGCGCGCGCTACGCCTGCTGGAACCGCTGCCCTATCTGGAATTCCTGTCCCTCGAGCGCGCGGCTCGGCTGGTGATCACCGACTCCGGCGGGGTGCAGGAGGAGACCAGCGCCCTGGGTGTGCCGTGCCTGACCTATCGCACCACCACCGAGCGACCGGTGACGATCGAGCGAGGGACCAACCGCTTGATCGGCACTCGACCGGAGGCGCTGGCCGAGGCTTGCCGTGAGGAGTTCGCGATCGCGCGCGACTTCGCGGCCGCCGCGATCCCACTCTGGGAGGGGCAGGCCGGCGGGCGCGCCGCGGAGGCGATCGAGAGCCTGATCGAGCGGCGCGCGACGACCCCGGCGCACTGATGGCCGGCGGCGTGCTGGGCCGTCTGCGCGGTGCCGTGGCGCTGCCCGAGGACAACCAGCTGGCTCGGTTTGTGTCGATGAACCTGCTCGGTCAGGGAGGCAGCCTGGTGATCGGGTTCGTCACCTCAATCGCGCTGGCTCGGCTGCTGGGCCCGGGGGGCCGGGGACTGCTGGGCCTGATGTTGTCGGTCAACACGCTGGTGATCGTGGTCGCCTCGATCGGGTTGCCGACCGCCGTCACCTACTTTTCGAGCCTGGCCGACAGTGATCCTCCCGCGCTCCTCGGCAACTGCCTGACCGTGGGAGCGATCTTGGCCGCCGTCCTGATCCCGGCGAGCTGGTTGCTGCACCGGCAGATCGCCGATGCCGTGGGTCACGGGGCGGGCGGCCTGACCTGGGTGCTGGTGGCCGCTCTGGCGTCGGTCAGCCTGCTGGACTGGACGACGATCAGCCAGTTGCAGGGCGCGCTGAAGTTCGGACGGGCCAACGTCGTCGTGGTCGTGTCGCGGCTGGTCTATGCCGTCGGGGTGGCGATCCTCCTGGGGGTGCTGTCGCTGGGGGTGGCGGGCGGCGTGATCGCAACCGGCCTGGGCTCGCTGGTGATGATCGTCGCCTCGTTGTCGGCGATCCTCGGGCGATCCCGGCCCCGCTACGACGCCGGCCTGATGAAGCGCATGCTCAGCTACGGAGCGCGGGCCGAGGTCGGGTCGATCCTGCAGCTGGCCAACGGCCGCTTCGACGTGATCATCCTGCAGATCTACCGCCCGCTGTCCCAGGTCGGCTACTACGTCGTCGCACAGACGATTGCCGAGCTGGTGGCGACGCTCGCCAACGAGTTTCGCTGGACGAGCATGGTGCTGGTCACCAAGTCACGGGACGAGGCGCAGCAGGCGATCACCACCGCTGACTCCGTGCGTCACTACACGCTCCTGGCGGCCGTGGCCGCCGTGGCCAACGTGTTCCTCGGGTCGGCGGTGATCCTCGTCGGCTACGGGTCGCGCTACTCGCCGGCGATCGCGCCGATGCTGGTCTTGTTGCCGGCCGTGTGGATCCTGGGCATCGGGATCGTCATCCAGGGGGACCTGTCAGGGAGGGGACGTCCTGGCCTTGCCTCGACCCTGGCCGGGTTCTCGGCCGCGATCACCACGGGGCTGGACCTGCTGCTGATTCCGTCGTCGGGAATGATCGGCGCGGCCGTGGCCTCTCTGTGCGGCTATTCGACCCTGGGCGTCGCCTCGATCATCGTCTTGCATCGCATCAGCGGGATCCCAATTCGCGCGATGATCGTGCCCACGCGCGCTGACCTGGGGGGCTACTGGGGCTTTGCCGTCGAGCGCCTGCGACGGATCCGTGGCGGCACCTCCACGTGACCGGATCAGGCCCCGAAAGCGAACCAACACGATGTCTATGATGGCCGCCATGCAGGAAATCAGCTGCGTTCTGTGCGACCACAGCCACAGCGTGCCGATCATCTATGAGAGCGGCTTCACCGGGCGTCAATGCACCGAGTGTGGGCTGATCTTCGTCTCGCCGCGACCCAGCGAGCGCGAGATCGCAGAGGTCTACGAGCACGGCGAGGCCTACCTGTCACCCGAGTTCTTTGTGCAGAGCCCCGAGGCGGTCGCCTCGCTGCTACGGGCGCAGCGCGACGCTCGGCTGATCCGGCGCTATGCGCCGGGTGGCGCGCTGCTGGAGATCGGTCCCGGGCGGGGAACGTTCCTGGCGGCGGCGCGCCGGGAGGGATTCGACGTCCACGGCGTCGAGCTCAATCCGACCCAGGCCAGCTTCATCCGCGATCGGCTGGGCATTGCCTGTGCCGAGTCGCTGGACGGTGCGTCTGAGCTGGGACCCGGTCGGTTCGATCTCATCTACCACCGCGATGTGCTGAGCCATTTCTACGATCCTCACGCGGAGATGGGGCGGCTGCGGGACCTGCTCAAACCCGGTGGGCTGCACATCTTCGAGACGGGCAACCTGGCCGACGTCGATCACCGGTACCTGAAGCTGATCAAGGCATTCCAGTATCCCGACCACCTGTTCTTCTACGGCGGTCGCAGCCTCGCCAAGCTGCTGGACCAGACAGGCTTCGCCCACGAGCACACCCATCGCTGGTCGATGCTCCCCGAGCGCTGGATTCGCTCACAGCTGAACCAGATCATGGCTCGCCGCGCGTCCACACACTCCGACGAGGCTCAGAGCACCGCAGAGGTCGTGCGCCCGGCGGCCGGAAGCGGCCGGGTGGGCGCCGAGGGCATCGCTCGTCAGGCGCTCGACTCGTTCTACCTTGCGCTGCAGCTCACGGCCGGCCGGATCCCCGTCAGCGAGCGGGTTCCGCAGACGCTGATCGTGATCGCCCGCAAGCGCTGATTGGCGCAGCTGATTGAGCTCGGTCGTGCCTGAGCGGTTGGGCCAGATCACGGATCAGGTAGCGACCAGCGGTTCCATCGGTCATCGACGTCAAGTTCTCGCACCAGTCTGGCCGGGACTCCGGCGACGAGCGTCTTGGCGGCCACGTCATGGGTGACAACAGCATTTGCGGCGACCACCGCGTGATCTCCGATCGTGACACCGGGGATGATCACCGCGCTGCGACCGATCCAGACATTTCGGCCAATCTCAATCGGGGCTACTCGGATGGGACGATTCGTCTCGACGCGATGAAAATCGCTGTCGCGAATCGCGGCCAGGTCAGCCACCAGAGTGTGATCTCCGATCCTGATCCGTGCTTCGGCATGCAACGAGGCGCCACTGTTGATGTAGACGTTGTTGCCTAACTCGATGATCCCGCTGGCTCCGGTGCCGAGCGAGATGCGGGACTGCACCGAGATCATCCGCAGCCCCCATCCGGCCGACATCGAGCCCGCGTTTTCGATCACCGGCGACAGGCCTCGAAGGTAGGGTCGGGCCCCATGCCGGACACCGTGGCGTCGCAGCGTCACGATCGCCCGCCCGACTCTCAGTGCCTTCAACGGCACGCTCAGCCGGCTCACGTCCCGCCCACGATCGCGGGGACCGACGTCCGGCCCTGCACCGTGTTGCCGGCCAGCGAGAATTGCTCGAGCGGCCTCCGACAGCCCTCGCGGGGGCCGCAGACGAAGATCCCGGTGTTGGTAATCCCGGTGAGCGTGTTGTCGTGCCATGTGCTCGTGCCGGGCCGGTCGTCGTACTGAAACCAGGCCAGCCCGATCGGCCCATCGGAGATGTGGTTGCCGGTCACCGTGTTGTCGCGATAGCGGATCGAAATCCCGTCGTCGTGGAAGTGGCTGATCGTGTTGTCGGTCACGGTCGCGTTGGCGACCTTGAGGTAGATGCCGTGGGTGCCGTAGCGGTATCGGGGGTTCAGGCCGGTGTCGGTGATCGCGTTGCGAGTGATGACGTAGCCGCTACCTCCAGGTGGGTCTCCCGGGCGGCCGGCATCGTAGCCCAGCAGCATCCCCGAGTCACCGGTGTGGTGGATGTCGGTGTCAGCGATCGTCCAGTTGTTGCCGACCGATTCAATGCCGAGGATCACGTGCGCGATCTCCAGGCGCTCGATCCGGATATGGTCGCCACTTCCCTGCAAGCCGTCGCCGGCGATCCCGGTCGCGGGGCCGAGGATGAGATCCCGGAAGCTCAGGTGGCGGTCGCCGTCGAACCAAACCCCCTGCGTGAGCCGGGCGCGCTCGTTGCCGTAGGAGCCGAACGTGATGGGGAGTCCCGGCGAGCCCGAGGCGGCGGTCCCCCGGCCAGGCATCAGCGGCGCGTCGGCGAATACCGCCCCTCCTTGGAACAGCACCGTATCCCCCGGTGCCAGGCGCGCACGGTCGACGGTGAGCACGCTCCGCCAGGCGGTCGCAGGACTGGTCCCGGCAGACGAATCGTGGCCGGCCGGCGAGACGTAGAAGGTGCGCCGCCGATCGAGGGCTGGCTCGCGCTGGCGCGCCGCCGGCGCCGCTCGGGTATCCGGCTCACGCCGCCCGGGCGAGCCGTGCCCGGATTCGGCGATGAGCAGCGCCGCGCTCACGGCGGCGCCGGCGGCCAGGGCGACCCCCAGGATTGCGGCCAGCCGCCTGATCACCGGTGCCCGGTCGCCTCCTCGTAGACGGCAAGCGTGCCGCTCACCATCGCCGAGATGCTGAAGCGGCGCGTCACCGAGTCCAAGGCCGCGGCGCCAAGCCGTCGGCGTTGCTCGGGGTCGCCGGCCAGTTGGGTCAGCGCGGCGCCCAAGACGTGCGCTTGGCGTGGGGGAATCAGCATGCCGTTCGCGCCGGAGACGATCGCCTCCCCGATGCCACCCACGTCGCTGGCCACGATCGGCAGACCGAGCGCCATCGCCTCCAGGATCGCGTACGGGAACGCCTCTGCCCACGAAGCCAGCGCAAAGATGTCGGCGGCGCGCAGGACGGCGATCGGATCCGGATGCTCGCCCAGGAAGTGCACCGAATCGCCGACGTCCAGTGTGCTTGCCCGGCGCTCCAGTGCAGCCCTCAGCACGCCGTCGCCGGCGATCGCCAGCTGAGCTGCCGGGTGGCGGATTCTCACGCCCGGCCAGGCGTCGATGAGCGTCTCGATGCCTTTGCCCGGGCGCAACTGCGCGACGGTGCACACCACCGGCCCGCGCTGGCGCAGTGTCGTCACCCGCGCGTCGGCTTCACCGGCCCCCGGCGGGTCGATCCCGTTGTGGACCACGCGTACGTGCCGGGCCGCCGTCACCGTCCGCGCCAGCCGAGCCTCGGACTCGCAGACGGCCACCACGCGGCTGGTGAGCAGACCGAGCCCCCGTTCGGCCTCGCGATAGGCCGTCCGCTCCAGTCCGCGTTCAAAGAAACCGGCCATCGCGTAGCCGTGCGGCGTGTAGAGCACGGGCGTGCGCGGGTGGGCCAGTCGCGCGACCCGGGCCACCGCCCCGGCCTTGGAGCTGTGAGCGTGGACCGCGTCGGGTCGCAGGCGCGCGACGATCCGCGCCAGGTCACGCACCGCGCCCGAGTCGCGTCCGGGCGCCACTGCACGCTGTAGGGCCAGGGGCTGCCGGTCGTCTGGCGTGAGCCGGCCGCGCAGTGATGTCGGCGCGTCGGGCCCACACAGCATCGCGTCAACCCCGCGGGCCCGCAGCCCGGTGAACAGATCGGCCACGTGGCGCGCGACGCCGCCATCGGTCGGCTGGTGGACCAGCAGGACGCGCGTCAAATCACCCAGGACCGCCGGCGTGGCCCGGGGTCACCAGGCTCTGTGACCGGGCGCGCTTGCTCCAGGCGCGCAGCCGCCGCATGGGCGTTGTCAGCAGCAGCGGCTCGTAAAGATCGAGCATCTTGAGCAGCACGACGGGATCGGGATCGGCGGCGCCGACCATCGCCCGCGGGAGCTCGAACGGATCCCAACCCCGCGTACCGACCGTGACTGCCGCGCTGAGACCGCAATCCCGTACCGCTCGCACGGCGTCGGGGCCGTAGCGACCGAACGGATAGGCGAACGTCTCCACCGGGCCGCCGGTGAGCTGAGACAGTTGTGCGCAGCTGCGCTCGATCTCCTCATGGCACTGCTCGTAGTCCAGCAGCGACAGGTCAGCGTGGGTAACCGTGTGGGCTCCGATCTCCCAGCCCGCATCGGCAAGCTCGCGGATCTCGTCGGCGTCGAGGATCCTGTTGTCGGCGCCGTCTCCCAGCCACGGGCTGCGGCCGCCGATCCATCCGCTGGGCACATACACGGTCGCGGGGATGCCGAGCGAGCGGAGGATCGGAAGCGCGGTGGTCACGTTGTTGCGCATCCCGTCGTCGAAACTGACGACCGCCGTTCCGGCTGGCGGGGGGCCGCCACTCGCAGCCCGTGCCAGTTCCGCGACGGTGAGGAAATGAAAGCCGGCGCTCAGCATCGTCTCCAGTTGCCGGCGGAAGCGTTGGGGCCGGACCTGGAGCAGGAAACGATCCTCGCGCCAGCCATAGCTGGCGACGCCGTGATAACCGAGGATCACCGCTCGGCGCCTGGCGACTTCACGCAGGACACGCCTGTACACCTGTGGGTGGGGGGAGACGTCGCTCATCCGCGTCGGGGGCGTGGCAGCCGGAGGCGGGACGCCGGCGGTCTCCGCGGACGCTATCCGCGGAAACGCAACAGTTCCAGCATCGTCAGCACGAGGATCCTCAGATCCAGGCGGATCGACCAATTCTGAATGTAGTAATTGTCCCATTCGACCCGATCGGCGATCGACGTCTGGCCCCGGAGGCCGTGAACCTGTGCCCAGCCGGTGATTCCGGATTTCACGCGGTGGCGATCTTCATAGCGAGCGACGTCCCGGGAAAAGAGTGCGACGAACTCGGGACGCTCAGGACGCGGTCCGACGAGACTCATGTCCCCGCGCAGAACGTTGAACAGCTGCGGCAGCTCGTCCAGCGACGTCTCGCGCAGGAGCCGTCCGGTCAACGTGCGGCGATCGAAGCCCTCGACTCCGCCCGGCGCGCACCCGTCGGGCAGCTCGAACAGAGCCCCAACGGTCGGCGCCACTCGCATGGTGCGGAACTTCAACAAGTCGAACTCGCGTCCGTCGCGGCCCACGCGACGCTGACGGAAGAGGATCGAGCCCGGCGAGGACAGCCGCACCGCGAGAGTCAGGACGACCAGCAGCGGACTGGCGATAAGGATCCCCAGCAGTGCCATGCCGCGGTCGAGCGTGTGTTTGGCAGCGAACTGCCAGCCGCGCGGATCGACCGGGTGCAGCGACAGTAGGGGGAGGCCCCCGACGTGATCCAGCGTGGTCCGCTCGTTAATCGTCTCGTACAATCGCGGTACCAGCGATACCTCGACTCCGAGCCGCTCGCAGCGTCGGACCTTGGACACGAGTACGTGGTCGGGCTCGCCCGAAAAGGCGAGGATCACGTGTCGCGCGCCAGTGGTCGCGATCACCTCGTCGAGATCGTTCGGGTCGCCGAGGAGCGGGACGGATTGAGCGTCAAAGCTCGAGTCTGAGCGAGGCAGGGGATCGGCGTCCAGGAACCCCACCGGGCGCAGTCCGTAGCCGGGCTCGGAGACCAGTCGCTTGACCAGGTGGCTTCCGATCACGCCCGCGCCGACGATCAGCGTCGGCGATGACAGCGCTTTATTGCGCACGGCGTGGCGACGGATCCAGTGCAGCACGATGCGCGCGGTGCCCAAGTACACCGAGGCGAACAGCCACAGTCGCAGCGCCAGGCCGAGCGGCCAGGCGCCACCGAGCACCGAGTCGACCGTGATTGTGAGCATCGTCGCCATCGAAACGACGCCGAGCACGTAAGCGCCGAGGTCGATGCGTGAGCCATTGAGGCGCTCGTCGGGCCCATGACGAAACTGCATGATCGCGATCACGATCAGCGGGAAGACCGCGGCCAGCCACCGGTTGGTGACCGACGACTGGACCCTCGGGTCAGCGAACGCTGCCGCGAAGGCGGCGATGTACAGCACGACCACGTCGACACCACGCCGCAATCGGCTCCAAGCAGCCGGCCGAACGACGCGTCCGAACTCGCGCAGAAACGCATCCTGCGACCCTGTGTTCGGGGCGACTGGTTGATGAACGACGTGGGTCGCTACTGGTGGTGGTGCCATCTGAATCTCCGAGCTAATCCTTTACCTCGGCAAACACCTTGCGCCGCATGAAGGTGTGGTGTTTGGCCCGAAACCTGACAATTCGTCTCGATTTCCCCCGCGCCTGCATCATAGCGTTTCATCGCGGTTAGCACACGAAACGCGGAATCTCGATTCGCGTCGCGCGGTGCGTGCGGTTCGGGCCGAGATGGGCCCCCCTGCAGGAGCACAGTCGGCCCGGATTTTTCGCTTGCGTACGGCACCGGCCTATCCCCGGGGCCCGTCCCGCGCGCGGATCTTTGTACGTGCGGATGATCACGTTCTCGCGGACAAGCACGATCATGCTCGGCATGATGACTCCCCTCACCGCCCCTCACCGTCTTCTGCTCGTGGCCGATCGTCGGGCGCCGGGCGCGATGCCGCTGGCGTCGCCGGTTCGGCGCTACCGGCTAGCGCGACTGCACGCCGACCGCCCCCGGCCGGTGGTCATCCCGGTGCACAAGTCGCCCTGATCGGGCGTCGTCCACTCGCCGGCCAGCCGAGCGTCCAACCGGCGGGCGCGGGGGGGGGGGAGAGGGCGGGGCTGGGCGGAGCAAAGCACAGCGCACCGCGTTTCGCCACCCCCGCC
>JBPCPC010000285.1:0-8170 GCA_050999585.1 Solirubrobacteraceae bacterium
GCCGGGCGCGGGGGGTACCGATCTCCCTGACTAACTGCGGGCGGCGGCGCAACTCGCACGCCACCGGCCGCGCTGCCGCCGTTGGCGCCGCCGGCCGCGGTCGAGGGGCGCGGTGCGGGGGGATCGACCACCTCAGCGGCGGTCAGGCCGGCCGCCGGCGGCGGCACGGTCTCTGAGCGATTGGCGCGGATCTCGATTGCGCCCTCATCCGCCGCGGGAATCAGACGGGTGGCAGCGCTTAGCGCCGGCGCCCCGACGCCCGCCGGGGCGATCGGCGCGCCCGCCAGAACTCCGGCCGGAGCCGGGACGGGGGTGACCGTGCGCGCGGCGATCGGGGCCGCCGTCGCCGCCTGGGCAGCGGCGACACGAGCGCTCTGTGGCGGCGGGGTGACGCCGCTCCTGGGGTGGCCCATGACCGCCGGCGCGGGCGCGGGGCGCGGTGGGGGACCGGTCGCCGAGCGGGCCAACTGGTCGACGTAGAGCTCGAGGCGATGCAGCGCGTCCTCGGCATCGTCGGCGCGGCGGCGCAGCGCCGTCGTCTCCCGCGCATGGGCGAAGAACAGGAGCACCAGCAGCGCCAGGCCAATGACCGCGGCAAAGCCGGCGTCGGCGCCCACCGAGGAGATGAAGTGGTGGACGGAGAGGGCGTACGGAATCGCTCTCATAAGGGGCGCAGTCTAAGGGTCGAGGCGGCGGTCTCCGGACCATCATCCGCGGCTCGGGTGACGCGGGCACCGGACAGCTCGGCTACATGCTTCGCCAACGCGGCGGCGTCACCTTCCAGGACCAGCAGGTTGATGTCGGTGAACGTGTGCTGCACCCAGTCGGGATCGAGGCGCTCGTGGTCGGCGCGCATGATTCGCTGCACCATCGTCGGCTGCGGGCGCTCCTGCACACCGAACAGCTCCTCGTGGAACTTCTCGCCGGGGCGGGCGCCGACGATCTGGATCGCGATGTCGCGCCCGGGCTCGAGACCCGAGAGCCGGATCATCGTGTCCGCGAGATCGATGATCCGGACCGGCTCACCCATCTCCAGCACGAAGATCTCGCCGCTGGAGTCGCCGAGCGAGCCGGCGCGGATGATCAGCTGCACCGCCTCGGGGATCGTCATGAAGTAGCGCGTCATGCGCTCGTCGGTGACCGTGACCGGCCCGCCGGCGGCGATCTGGCGGCGGAAGATCGGCACCACCGAACCCGAGGAGCCGAGCACGTTGCCGAACCGCACGGTGGCGTAGCGCGTCCCGGGGTGCTTGGCGGCCTCGGCCTCGACCGCCCATTCGGCCAGCGCCTTGGAGGCGCCCATCACCGTCTTGGGCTCAGCCGCCTTGTCGTTGGAGACGAGCACGAAGTGGCTCACGCCCAGCTCGCCGGCGATCCGCGCCACCAGCCGGGTCGCGAGCGCGTTGTTGCGGACCGCCTCAACCGGGTTGAGCTCCATCATCGCCACATGCTTGTAGGCGGCGGCGTGGAACACGACCGACGGCAGGTATTCGGCGATCACCTCGCGCATCCGCTCCTCCTCCTTGCAGTCGGCCAGCACGGGAACGGCGGTGTTCACGTGGCGGTCCTCCTCGAGCTCGCGCCGGATCTCGAACAGGTTGTCTTCGGCATGGTCGACGAGCACCAGCAGGCGCGGGCCGACACGGGCGATCTGGCGGCACAGCTCGGAGCCGATCGAGCCACCAGCGCCGGTTACGAGCACCACCTGGCCACGCAGATAGGCCCCGACCGTCTCCAGCTCCTCGCGCACCGGCGCCCGCCCGAGGATGTCCTCGACCCGGACCTCGCGTAGCTGACGGCTCACCTGCAGCTGACCCGAGCCGTCGCGCAGCAGCTCGAACACCGTCGGCGTGGTCCGCACCGGGATCCCGCGCTCGCGACAGGCGGTGACCACCCGGGCGCGCAGGTTGCCCGGCGCCGACGGAATCGCGATCACCACCTCCTCGGGCTCGACCTCGTCGAGCACGCGCTGCAGGTCAGCGTCGGAGGTCGTGCCGAGGACCTTGAGCCCGTGCTCGTCCTTGATCCCGCCCAGCGTCGGATCGTCGTCGAGAAAGCCGACGGGGCGCAGGCCGAGGGTGTGATTGCGCAGCAGTTCGCGCACCACCAGGCGACCGCCCTCGCCGCCACCGACGATCAGCACGTTGCGCGCCCCCTTACCGGAGGTCAGGCTGCGCACCCGTCCGCCGGCGCGCAGCTGCACGATGAAGCGCGCGCCCACCAGCATCGCCAGCGACAGCAGGAAGAACAGCGAGATGATGCTGCCCGGAAGCGTGACCGGCGATGTTGGGCCGGGGACCGTGACCTGGTAGGGGCGATAGGCGTGATGCCTGAAGTGGAAATGGGTCACGCGCTGGGTGGTGCCCGCCGTCACCGGATGCAGGAACGCGATCACGCCGACGATCACCACCGTGGCCACCACCATCGCCTTGAGCACCGCCTCGTAGTCACGCTGGCCGACGAACTTCCACAGCCGCTGGTACTGGCCGAAGGCGGTCAGCGCACCCAGTGCGACGACCACCACGCCGATGATCGTGACCGCGAACAGGTGGCCGTAGCGCCCGCGGAAGGTCCCCTCGAAGCGCAGCCAGAAGGCAAGGAAGTACGCGAACGCGACCAGGACCCCATCCACCAGCAGCTGAGGGAGCGCGTGACGGTGAACGGGGAAGGCCGCGGGTCTGAGCCGTCGGCGCATGCAGCGCGAAAGTCTAGTGTGAAGGAGCCGTGATTCCCGCCCGCGCGCCCTAAGACCAGGTTAGGACCGAGCGGGTCGTTCGCGGGGCCACTAGCCCGCGGTCGGGGTGTCCGGGATGGGCGGAATCGCCTTCGGCGCGATGCGATTGCGGACCAGGACGCCGTCGGGATGGCCGGGCGTGACCGCGTACACCGCCTTAATCTTCTGACACGCCGCGAGCTTGGACTTTGCCGTGTGCCAGGGCCACGTCGCCCAACCGTTCGGGAGCTGGGTGAACAGCACGATCGGATACTTCTGATGCAACTCGAACTGCGGACGGTGGCCGATCTTGCCGTCGTTCTGATGCGTCAGCCAACCGAGGATCGAGACGTACTCGACGTTGGTCACCGGCCGACCGCAGTTCAGCACCGCCTGGCGCCCACCGAGGCGATCGATGACACCGGCCAGTTGCCCGATCGAGGCGGTGCGGATCCGTTCGTGGCGGATGTCCTTGTGCTCGTTGCGCGTGCGCGACAGCGCCCCCGGCACGAGCGCCAGCGCGAGCAGCACGGCGACCCCGACACCCGACCACGACGGCAGCCGCAGGCGGCTGGGGATCTCGCGCAGCAGCCAGCCGAACGCGATCCCGCCGAGCACGATCGCCACCACCGCAGGCTCGAAGATGTAGCGCGGGACCGCAGGAAATCCCTTCAGGGCGAACGCGACCTCGACGAGCATCCAGATCACGATCCCCCCGACCAAACCCATGACGAGCAGCTGGTGGCTGCGCTCGGTCTGCTGCGCCGGCGTGAGCGTGGCCGCCCCGGCGACGCGGTCCGCGCGGGCACGCCACAGGCGGTAGCCGGCCCACGCCACGGCGGCGAGCGCGAACACCCACACCGGCCACAGGTTGAGTGCCTTGAAGCGGTCGAGCGTGCAGATGATCTTGCCGCTGCCGCACGCGCGCGGGGACCCCTGGGCAAGGTCGCCGGCCACGAACGGCCGGCCGTTGGTGATCGTCGGCACGCCGAACCACAAAAACAGGGTCAGCGCCGCCGCGCCCGCGATGAACAGCCGCATGTCGGGCCGCTTGATCAAGCACCACAGGCTGTACAGGGCCAGGATCGGCCACACCTCGGGCCGTCCCAGGCCGGCAAGCGTCAGCATCACGATCACCCAACGCCGGTGCTTGCTCATGTGCAGATCGATCGCGGCCAGCACCAGCGTGACGATCATCGGGTCTGACTGGACGCTGAGCACGTAGTGCATGTAGCTGCTCAGCGCGCCGTTGATGCTGTCCTGGATCCCGTACATCCCGAGGCCCGCGAACACCGCCGCCGCGATCGCCGCGTAGCGATAGCGATCGTCGACCTTGACCACCCGGTAGGCGATCCGCCCGGCGAAGATCGAGCCGGCGAACGCCGCCGCCTCGGCCGTCACCATCCACAGCCACAGTGCGTAGTGGCCGAACAGCGAGAACGGCACGGTGAACAAAAGCGGCAGCGGCTTCCACGAGGGAGCGCCGCCGAGATCCAGGTGCAGGTGCAGCGTCTGATAGCCCCAGATCAGCCATCCGTAGGGGTCATAGCCGGGGCGCGTGTTGGTCCAGCGCACGATCGCGGCCGAGACCACGATCACGAGCACGCCGACGATCCACCAGACGTGGCGCAGCCAGAACGGCCGGTGGTCGGGGCCGCCCTCCTGCGAGGCTCGACCGTCCTCGGAACCGAGGACGTGCGGCGTCTATAGCGTGGTGTCAGACACGAGGAAGGCACGGACGGTACCAGCCGCCGGACCCGGTGTTGCCCCTGTACCGATGCGCCCGCGCGGGTCCTAACCGGCCGCCTACATGCCGTGCACCGCAGCGCACAGCATGTCCACGATCGTCGCGGGATCGCGGCGTGTGCGCTGAACCGCCCCCGCCGCAGCGGGGTCGCGCTTGACTAGCTGCACCTGCTCGGGATGCTGCAAACGCTGCAGCCGGCCGTCGGCGATCAGCCGCTCGTCAACGGCCCCCAACCGGCCCTCGAAGACGGTGAACACCGGCGTGCCGAGCGCGACCGCCTCGCGGTTCATGGTGCCGCCGGCGGAGACGACAAGGTCGGAGAACGCGATCAGCGACTGCGCGTCGATTGCCCGCTCAGGGATCGTGAAACCCCCGGCGCGAGTCAACGCCGCGCGCTGCTCTCCGGTGCGCGGGAGCACGACCGCCTGACGGCCGCGCAGCCGCTCGAGCACCTGGCCGAAGAGATCGTTCTCGAAGCGGTGATATAGCGACACCGCGGGCGGGGTTCGGATCACCGCGATCGGCTCGTCGGGGTCGAGCTCAAGCTCCTCGAGCACGGCGCGATCGGGGGTGAAGTCCGCCAGGTAGTACTCCTCCTTGAGCCCCGGGTAGCGGTGCAGCTTGCCACGCGCGCCGTACCGGTAGAGGCGCTCGGGGGGGATCGCGTCGGGGACGACCACGCCCTGGGCCAGGCGGCAGTTGACGTTGTGTTGGACGGTCGCCCACTCGTAGTCAAACGTCGTCGAACACGGGATCCGCAGCAGCGCGGCCGCCACCGTGATGTCGTTGGAGCCGTGCCCGAGGGCGAGCGCGAAGCGTCGCGGCCGGGCCCAGCGGGCGAGTTGGAAGGAGCGGTCCGCCAGCCCGCGCGCCTTGTCAAGCAGGCCGGCGCCGCGGTGGTGACCGATCTCGGTGTGGTCGATCCCGAACCGTTCGCACAGCGCCAGCGTCTGGGCGAAGTCGCGCGCGGTCACCTGCACGTCGTGGCCCTGGGCGCGCAGCCGCTCGATCACCGGGCGCAGCACCAGCACATGCGGAGAGTTGGTGAGGTCCACCCAGACGCGCACGGCCGACCGGCCCGACTAGACGGCGCGCGCGATCGCCGCCACCACCTCGCGCGCCTGCTCGGCGCCGAACACGGGGCTGATCGGCAGCGCGACGTTGTCGGCCGCCAGCGCCTCGGTCACCGGCAGCGGCGCGAGACCCTCGAGGTACGGCGCCATCGCCGGCTGGCGGTGCAGCGGCACCCGGTAGTAGGCGCGCGCCTGCACGCCGACGGCGGCGAGAGCCTGCAATAACGCATCCGCGCGGGGGTGGGTAACCGCGTACAGATGCCAGGCCGGGACCGCGCCGGCGGGGACGACGGGAACGGTGACGTGATCGGCCAGGCCGGCATCCAGGTAGGCGCGCGCGCCCGCGCGCCGGCCGTCGCTCCAACCATCGAGCTCGCGCAGCAGCACCCGCAGGATCGCGGCCTGCAGCTCATCCAGGCGCGAGTTGTAGCCCACGTACTGAAACGTCTGCTTGTCGCGTGAGCCGTGAAAGCGCAACGCGCGGACCAGCTCGGCGACGTCGTCGTCGTCGGTGGCGATCGCGCCTCCGTCGCCGAAGCAGGGCAGGTTCTTAGACGGGTAGAACGAGAACGTGGCGGCGTCCCCGAGCGCACCCGCCCGGCGTTCGCCGAGGCTGGCGCCGGCGGCCTGGGCGGCATCCTCGAGCACCGGCAGACCGAGCGTCGCGCGCAACTCAGGAACCGGCGCGGGGACCCCGAACAGGTCGACGGCGATGACCGCCGTGGTGTTGACGGTGAGCGCGGCTGAGACCGTCTGCACGGTGACGTTACGAGTGCCTTCATCAACGTCGCAGAACACCGGCCGAGCGCCGATCCCGGCCACCGCCTCGGCGGTCGCGTAGAAGGTGAACGAGGGCACGACCACGTCGTCGCCGGGCCGCACGCCCAGCGCCCGCAGCGCGATCGACAGCGCATCGGTGCCGTTGGCGACCCCGATCACGTGGCGCACCCCGATGTAGGCGGCGAGCTCTGCTTCGAACGCCCGCACCTCGGGGCCAAGCACGAACTGGCCGCCCGCGACCACGGCCTGGAGGCGCTCCATGATCTCGGCTCGCAGCGGCGCCAGCGGGGTCTCGGTGTCGAACAGGGGGACGGCCATCGGCTCCACACTATCTCTCACACTGGGCTAAGGACCTGCCGCTACGCTTCGCGACGGTGCTGCTCCTCCATGCCTCGCTGACCGAACCGCTCGTGCGGTTGGCCACGAACCTGATCGCTGATCTCGGGCTCGCCGGGGTCGCGCTGTTAACTCTGTCCTCGGGCGTGATCGGCGTGCCCGGCACCGAGCCGACGATGCTGTTCGCCGGATTCGATGTGTTCTCGCACCACCTGACGCTGCCGGGGATCATCGTCGCCGGCGTGATCGGCGACGTCGCCGGGGCCTCGATCGCGTACTCGATCGGCTACTACGGAAGCCAGGAGCTGCTCGAGCGTCAGGGCTCCAAGCTGCACGTCAAGGCCTCGAGCCTGGATCGCGCGCATCGCTGGTTTGATCGCTACGGAACTCCGGTGATCTTCATCTCGCGCCTGTTGCCGTTCATCCGCGCGGCCTTCCCCTACGCCGCGGGCGTTGCCCGGATGCCGTTCTGGCGGCTGATCGTGATGGCCACGCTGGGCTCGATCGTCTGGATCGGCGGACTCGGGCTGCTGGGACGAGAGGTCGGGCACCAGTGGCAGGCCTGGCGCCACCACCTGGAGTACGTCGACTACGTCGGCGCCGTGGTGCTGGTGGCGGCGATCGTCTACCTGATCGTCCGTAAGCTGCGCGGCCGGCCGTCGAACCCCGGTTCGCCCGGGACGGCGGTGGATGCCGTCCCCGACTGAGGCTGAGCCGGACACGGCAGACGGCGGGAGCGGCGAGCCGCGCGGGGTCCGCCTGAGCCGGGCGCTGGTCCTGGGTGCCCTGCACGGCCCGGCGGAGCTATTGCCGATCTCATCCTCGGGGCACATCGCGCTGATCCCGTGGCTGGCCGGCTGGGAGTACGACCGGGCCGACCCCGAGCTGCGCAAGGCGTTCGAGGTCGCGGTGCACGCCGGCACCGCGGCGGCGCTGCTGATCACGCTGCGAGCAGAGGTGCGGGACGCGCTGCACAACATGAGCTCACACCCGCCCGGCCAGGTGCTGCTGTCGTTCCTGCCGGCGGCCCTGGCCGGCTACACGCTCGAGCGCCCGATCGAGCGGCGCCTGGGAACGCCGGCGACGATCGCGGCCGGGCTGGTCGCCGGTTCGCTGGTGATGGCCTGGGCCGACCGCGCTCCGCAGCGGCGCAGCTCGCTGGACGCCGGCTGGATCGACGCGCTGTGGCTGGGCGTGGCCCAGGCCTGCGCACTGGTCCCCGGCGTCTCGCGCAACGGCGCCACGCTGGCCGCAGCGCGCCGGCGCGGGTTCACCCGCGCGGACGCCAACCGCCTGTCGCGCCACGCGGCGCTGCCGCTGATCGCCGGGGCGACGCTGCTGAAGGGGGTGCGGCTGAGCAAACGCGGACTGCCGCCGGGCACCGCGCTGCCGTTCGCGCTGGGCGCGGGTGCCTCGTTCGTGTCCACGCTGGGCTCGACCTGGCTGATCCGGCAGGTCGAGCGTCAAAAGTCGCTGCTTCCCTCTGCGGCCCATCGGCTCTCGCTGGCCCCTACGGTCGCG
>JBPCPC010000292.1:0-5362 GCA_050999585.1 Solirubrobacteraceae bacterium
GCGCAGAGGGCAACCGCATCCCGCCTCCGGGCGGACCGATTGATCACCCGAGCCCCCAACCACAGCGCCCAGCTCCAGAGCACGATCATCAACGCGTCGGGATTGACGTTGGTCGACATGAACGTCGTCATCGGCAGCAGCCCCATCACGGCGCCACAGATGAGCTGTGGTATCCGGCGCCGGCCCAGCACCTCGCCGGCCAGCAGCCATCCGGCGAGCGTGGTCAAGCCCAGCAGCAGGACTCCCCAGATACGCATGGCGTAGAGCTCGCCGAAGGCATTGCCGCTCCCGTCGATCAGGTAGGCGACGTCCGCATAGAGGTAGTACAGGGGCGGGTTGGTGGCGTTGGGATTGCTGCCACCGCCGTTGGAGTGCGCGTACCGCGGCGACGCGGCGACATAGGCCCGGAAGGTCTGACCGCTCCAGCTCGGGGGCGATGACGGGGGCTCGAATGCCCCTCGGCTGGCTCCCACGGCGCCGTCGGCCATCTGCTGGTCGGTCGAGGCCTGAGACCCGCCGGTGGTCCGTGGCAGCGCGTGCCGTGCGGCGAGGCTCTCCGCGTAGGCGAAGTGAGCGACCTCGTCCGGGGACTGCCAGGGCGGCACCGTCAGCGCCCAGGCCAACCCGATCAGCGCCACGGTGGCCAGCAGACCGGCAAGGCTGGCGGGCACTCGCGCCGCCGTCCGCCTGAACCTCCCCGGCGCCTGTTCGCGCGAGCGCCTCATCGTCGGGCAGGTTAGCTTTGGTAGCCAACCGGCGTGAGCCCTCCGTCTGCTCTACCGGGCCATCCCCGACATGACCCTCCCGATATCGGTCGCGATTCCCGTTCTGAACGCCGGCCCGGCGCTGGCGGCGACCCTCGCCGCGGTCGCCGCTCAGCGCGTGGACCGCGAGGTCGAGGTGGTGGTCTGCGATTCCGGATCCTCCGACGGCTCGGTTTCGCTGGCCCGGGAGTCCGGCGCGACAGTGTTTGAGATCGCTCCGGCCGACTTCTCGCACGGACGGACGCGCAACCTGCTGATGTCACGCTGCCGCGGCGAGTACGTGGCCTTCCTAACTCAGGACTCCGTGCCGGCCGACGAGCGGTGGCTTCACCGGCTGCTCGGAGGTCTCTCGCTGGCAGCGGACGTGGCGATCGCATTCGGCCCCTATCGGCCCCGGCCCGGGGCAAGTCCGATGGTGGCGCGCGAGCTCACCGCCTGGTTTGCCTCCTTTGCTCCCGACGGTGCCCCGGTCATCGATCGGCTGACCAGCGGCGAGGGATCCGCCCAGCCCCGGTGGCTGCTGGGGCGCCGCGGGTTCTTCACCGACGCCAACGGCGTTGTCAGCCGAGCGGCCTGGGAGCGGGTTCGGTTCCGTGACGTGCCCTATGCCGAGGACCACATCCTCGCCCACGACATGCTGAGGGCCGGCTACGCCAAGGTGTTCGTGCCCGACGCCGCCGTCGTGCATTCGCACGAGTACAGCCTGACCGACCGGCTGCGCCGCAGCTTTGACGAGGCCCGAGCGCTGCGCGAGATCTACGGTTGGGTCGAGCCGGCGTCGCCCCGCCTGGTGGCGCGCAACCTCTGGGGAAGCGTCGGGGCCGACCGCCGTTGGCAGCTCGCTGACGGCCGCCGGCTCCACGATCGCAGCTGCCAGCTCAAGCTGCTGGCCGACTCGAGCGCGTATCACGTGGCGCGCACGGCCGGCGCAACGCTGGGTGGCCGCGCCGAGCGTCTGCCGCGAGGGCTGAGGGCACGGCTATCGCTGGAGGGACGCCCCGGCTGAACGCCTCCGGAGGTCGCTACGCTGTCGCCATGCCCAGCTCAGGCCCTGGTCATGCTGGCCTGCCCGCAGTGGTCGCGCGCTCGGTCAGCAAGTCCTTCACCGTTCCCGAGGAGCGTTCGCACACGCTGAAGGAGCGTGCGCTGCACCCTCGCCGACAGGTTCGTCACAACACCTTCCGAGCGCTGCAGGACATCTCCTTCGCCGTACAGGAGGGCGAGTTCTTCGGGATTGCGGGTCGCAACGGCAGCGGCAAGAGCACGCTGTTGAAGTGCCTCGCCGGGATTTACCAGGCCGAGGGCGACATCTGGTGCCGGGGGCGGCTGTCGACGTTCATCGAGCTGGGGGTGGGCTTCAACCCCGACATGGCCGCGCGCGACAACGTGGTCATGAACGGAATTATGCTCGGACTCTCTCCGCGTGAGGCGCGCAAGCGCTACGAGAGCGTGATCGAGTTCGCCGAGCTGCAGGAGTTCAAGGATCTTAAGCTCAAGAACTACTCCTCGGGCATGCACGTCCGGCTGGCGTTCTCGGTGGCGATCCAGGTCGACGCCGACATTCTGCTGATCGACGAGGTGCTGGCCGTCGGTGACGCCGCGTTTCAGCAGAAGTGCTTCGACGTTTTCAACGAGATGCGCGACAGCGGCAAGACGATCATCTTCGTCACCCACGACATGGGGTCGATGCAGCGCTTCTGCCACCGGGCACTGCTGCTGGAGCGAGGATCGATGGTGCACGTGGGCGAACCCCCAGACGTCGCCGATCGCTATCTGGAGATCAACTTCGGACGCGACCCCGAATCGGCCGACACGGCGCAGGAGGAACGCAGCGGTGATGGTGAGGCGCGGGTGCTCGAGGCGTGGGTGGAGAACCCGGCCGGCGAACGGCTGGCCGCCGTCGGCCAGCACGAGCGCGTCACGCTCAATGCCCGGGTCGCGTTCATGGTCGATGTCGAGGACCCGTCGGCCAGCGTGTACGTGCTCAACGAGGAGCACAAGGCGGTAATCGTCGCCAACACCGCAATCGAGCACGAGCGCAGCGGGCAATTCTGGCCCGGCGAAGAGGTCGTGTTCTCCTTCACCTTCGACAACGTGCTCGCGCCCGGTCGCTACAGCCCGATGTTCACCGTCGCCCATCGCGGGTCGGGACTGGATCTGCTGGACCGCTTCGAGGGCGCGTTCTCGTTCGTGGTCACCGGCGCCGCCGCGCTCGGCGGGATCGTCGATCTCCCAGTGCGGGCCACGCTGCGCCGCACCCATGCTCCCGACGCCGAGGGGACCCGGGTGTGAGCGCGGGACTCGCTCCATTGGAAACGCCGCCGGGCTACGACGACACCATCAGCTATGAGGCGCTGGGCCGCCCGATCCACGGACCCAGTGCGCTGACCAACGACTGGCGCCGGTTCTGGCATCTGACCTTCAACATCGCGGTGATGCAGTGGAAGCAGCGCTTCTTCGGCTCGGCGCTCGGTTACCTGTGGCAGCTGGTGCGGCCGCTGCTGCTGTTCGCGGTGCTCTACGTGTTCTTCACCAAGATCGAGAAGATCGGGGCTGGAGAGGGAGCGAGCTATAACGACTACGGCTCTCAGCTGCTGGCCTCGATCGTGCTGTTCACGTTCTTCGGTGATGCGACCACGGGCGCGGTGCGCAGCGTCGTGGACAACGAGACGCTGGTACGCAAGATCCAGTTCCCGCGGCTTGTGATCCCGCTGTCGGTCGTCATGCTGGCGATGTTCAACCTCGGGCTGAACCTGCTCGTGGTGACGATCTTCGCGTTGATTGAGGGCGTGCGGCCGATGCTCACCTGGCTGGAGCTGCCGCTGATCGTGATCATGCTCGCGGTTCTGTGCACCGGGATCGCGATGCTGCTGTCGGCGCTGTTTGTCTACTTCCGCGACATCCAGCCGATCTGGGAGGTCTTCACCCAGGTCATCTTCTACGCCTCGCCGATCATCATCCCGATCCTGAAGATCAGGAGCCACCTCAGCGCGTTCGTGTTTCACCTCTACATGCTCAACCCGCTGGCGGTGATCTTTCAGCAGTTTCGGCATGCCTTCATCGCTCCGGCCACCCCCAGCGCCGGAGCGCTGCTGGGGTCGATGGCCGCGCTCGCCGAGCCGATCGCGATCGTGGTGGTGATCTTCGTGCTCGGCTTCTGGGTGTTTAACCGGACCGCGCCGCACGTCGCCGAGGACCTCTGAGCGACGCAAGTGCGAGCGCCACGGTCGCCTTTGCCGGCTTGGTGGCGATCATCCCGAAGGAGACTCCCCCGGCGATGTGGTTGATCCACATCAGGTACAGACGCCGGCCCAGCGGGTGAGACTTGAGCTCGTGCTGCAGGCGCCGCCGCCAGTCTCTGCGTCCTGGCGCCTGGCCAGGGGGCGTCCCGAAGAACCAGTGGTATGACGGCTCGAGCAGCCGCGTCGAGAAGCCGGCCCGAACGGCCTCACCGCGATAGCGCAGCGCCCAGTGAGCGTGCTCGTAGCCCTCGAACTGCTCCACCGCCTCGGCGTGCACACCGACGGGATCGTGCCGGGTCTTCAGCGTCTCGTTGATCACCAGCAGCTTGCCCCCGGGCTTCAGAACGCGGAAGCACTCCTGAAACGTGCGCCGCAGGCTGTCATTGTCGTTGTGATGCAGGACCTCGCAGCAGTAGACGTAGTCCAGGCTGCCCGAGGCGATCGGCATGTCGTACATGGACCCGAGCACGCGCTCGAAGTAGCTGCCGCCGTCCTGGAAGAAGTAGTCGGCGGTGTAGAGCCCCTGCATCTCGGCGGTGGCGATGTCCAGCGCGATCACCTTCAGCCCCCGCCCGGCGAAGCGATTCGACGCCCAGCACGTGTTCGATCCGACGTCCAGCAGCGTCTGACCCTCGGTGAACGGGACCTCGGTCAGCAGCTGGTTGATCGAGATCCCCTGCACGTACCAGTAGCCATCGTCGATATCGGGCAGCTTGAGAACCTTCTGACGGTCCCAGCCCTGGGCGCGCATGTACTCAGCAAATCGACCCAGGCCGGCTGCTTCGCGCGCTACGTGCTCGGGGGGATCGAGCAGCAGATGGCCGACCCCGCGATGCACCGGATGCTGCGCGGCGCAGCGCGCGCAGAGCAGCGTCCCCTCTCGGACCTCGCGCTCATCTGACTGCGACGCCTGCAAGCCCAGCGCATGCTCACCCCGGCAGGCCGGGCAGCGCAAATATTGAGGGGCAAAGTCGACTTGCATCGTGGCTAGTGATCGTCCGCGGGGCAGACGACTCTGACGTGGTGCCGATCCGGATCGAGCACAACGCGGCGCACAACCATCTGGCCAATTCCTATCAGGAGCCACACCCGGGCGCCGTCACGCGCGCGCTCTGCGCGCCGGCTGAGGCTTTTCCGAGTCGCGCCGCAGCGACCTGGGCTGCGCCGGCACTTCCGGGGGCTGGTGAGGCGTGACACGAAGCCGTAGTACACTGGTGTGTATGTCTCAGACACTGACGATTCGATTGGGTGCGGATGACCGGGCGGCGCTGGAAGCGGCAGCCCGTGGGCAAGGCAAGGGGCTGAGCGCCTTCGTCCGGGAGATAGCCGAGGCCGAGGCGCGACGGGTGCGAAGAG
>JBPCPC010000002.1:0-18229 GCA_050999585.1 Solirubrobacteraceae bacterium
CTGCTGGGACTGCTGCTGGCCGGCGCGGTGGTCTGGCTCACATCCGGCTTCGATCGCTGGTCGCTGATCGCGCTCGGGCTGATCACGGCGTTCGCGATCGCCGGGGAGCTCACGACCGTTCAGACCGGCAAGTTGTATGTCTCCTCGAGCTTCCTGGCGCTGATCCTGGCCTCGGTCTTGCTCGGCCCCGCCCCGGCCGCGCTCATCGGCGTGATCACGATCACCGTCAGCTGGGCGCGCGAGCGCTGGGTCCTTGCTCGCTTCCTGCGCAACCTGACCATCTACGCGTGGTGTCCACTGCTCGGCGGTCTGTTCTTTCATCTGACCTCATCGATGGCGCACGTCAGCTCGGACTCACCCTCGCACTACCTGCTGGTGTTCGTGACCTACCTGCTGACGATGATGTTGACCTTCGTGCTCGCCCTCAGCTACGGCAAGGAACGAACGCGGCTCGCCGTCGAGATTCGCGAGACGCTGCTCCCGGTGCTGCCGGCCGAGCTGCTGACGGCGCTGCTGACGCTGATCGGTGCCTACGGGGCTGATCAGCTGGGCACGGCGGGACTGGTTCTGTTCGGACTCGTGCTCGGCATCTTTCAGTACCTCATCGGTCAGCTCCTGGTCTCCAAACGCCGGAGCGAGGAGCTGCAGCGGATCGCCACCACGGACGAGCTCACCGGCCTGGCCAACCGCGAGCGCTTCCGGGACGCGGTCGAGCAGCGAATCGCGGCCGCTGACTCGGGTGGGCGCTTCGCGATCATGCTGATGGACCTCGATCGGTTCAAGGAGGTCAACGACACGCTCGGTCACCACTACGGTGACGTGCTGCTGCGCGATCTCGGCCCGCGGCTGGTGGCGGCGGTCGGGCAGGGGGGCCTGGTGGCCCGGCTGGGCGGAGACGAGTTTGGGATCCTTCCGGCGCCTCAGTCCGACGACGCCAGCGTGCTGGACAGCATCACCGCGCGCCTGATCGCGACCGTCAGCCAGCCGTTCACCGTCGACGAGCTATCGCTCGAGGTGGGCGCGAGCATTGGTGTGGCCCGCTACCCACAGGACGGCGCCGACTCCCACGCGCTGCTGCGCTGCGCCGACATCGCGATGTATGCCGCCAAGGAGGCCCAGACCGGCTCCAAGGTCTACGCCGCCGAGCAGAACCAACACTCAGTCCAGCGTCTCAACGTGCTGTCAGACATCCGCCACGCTCTGACTGGGGACGAGATCGTCGTTCACTACCAGCCGATCGTCGACCTCGATGACCGCACGGTCAAGGGTGCCGAGGGCCTGGTCCGCTGGCAGCATCCCGAGCACGGGTTGATCCCGCCCGGCGCGTTCGTGCAGACGGTCGAGCAGACCGGTCTGATCGGGCCGCTCACGCGTCGCGTGCTCGAGCACTCAATCGCCGAGTGCGCATCCTGGCGGCGTGATGGTCGCGCCCTGTCGGTCGCGGTCAACCTGTCGGTGCGCAACCTGCTGGACCGCGACCTGCCGCGCGAGATCGAGCGGATGCTCGACTCCTTCCACGTTCCCGCCGATGCGCTGCAGCTGGAGATCACCGAGAGCATGATCATGACCGACCCCGATCGGGCCCTGGCCACCATGAGCCGACTGTCCGATCTCGGCGTACGCATGTCGGTTGACGACTTCGGGACCGGCTACTCGTCGCTGGCCAATCTCCGCCGGCTGCCGATCGATGAGCTCAAGATCGACCGCTCGTTCGTCTCGCCGATGCTGCAGGACGAAAGCGACCTGATCATCGTGCGCTCGACGATCAACCTCGCCCACGACCTCGGGCTACGAATCATCGCCGAGGGTGTGGAGGACGCGGCCACGCTCGAGCGTCTGGCGACGCTCGGCTGTGACCTGGCGCAGGGCTACCACCTCAGCCGCCCAATGGCGGCCACCGCGTTCAGCGCCTGGCTGGAAGAGTCGCCGCTCGTGCAGGAGCCGATCCCCGCGGATTCCGCTGAGAACGCCGGGGGCGGTGCGGCGCCGGTCGACCGGATCGGTGCCATGAAGGCGCGGCCGGCGGGAAACCTCGTGCTCGCGCGGGCCGAGCACTAACGATTCAGAACAGTGCCTCCTGCGCGGCCGGTCGCGGCGGCGCCAGGCAATCGGGGCCGTCGTAGCGCGCATCGTTGACCGCGAGACCGACCTCGGTCAGCTCGGTCTCAGACGCCGGCAGGCCGGCGAGGACCTCGCTCAGATGGTCTGAGGGGGTCGAGGTGTCCAGCCAGAGCGCCTCGTGCTCGGGCGCGAGGATCACCGGCATGCGATCGTGCAGTGACGCGATCTTGGGGTTGGCGGCAGTGGTCAGGATCGTGCAGGTCCGCAGCGTTTGCCCCTCCTCGCCGTGCCAGATCGACCACAGGCCCGCGAACGAGAACAGCCCGCGGTCGTCACGGGTGATGTGAAACGGCTGCTTGGGCGAGCGCTTTGCACCCTCCCTAGGTCGCCACTCGTAGAAGCCGTCGGCCACGATCAGGCAGCGGAAGCGCTCGAACGAGCGCCGAAACGCGGGGCGCTGCGCGGCGGTCTCGACGCGAGCGTTGATCAGCTTCAGGCTCTCCGGACCCCGCCCGCCCGTCTTCGACCAAGGGGGGACGAGCCCCCACCGCAGCAACTCGCCGCGGGGGAGCCCCTCACGGTCGGTCGTCACTGCCAGCACGTCGTCGCCCGGCGCGACGTTGAAACGCCGGCTCACCGGCACCGCCTCGTTGATTGCGAACCGGCCGCGGATCGCCGCCGGGTCGGGGGTGGCGAGCGTGTAGCGGCCGCACATGCTCAGTTCACCGCCTGGTCAGCGAGAACGTCCGGCGACCTTGTCGGCCCGCTCGGCTTTGGCTCGCGCCTGTCGGCGTCGTCCCAGGAACACGAGCACGCCGATCGCCGCCAGCACCAGCAGCAGCCCGTAGAAGATCCCGAGGTCCAGGGAAAGGCCACCAAACGGCAGCGAGACCAGGTTGACGATCCCGAAGCCGAGCAGCAGGATCGCGACGATCAGCGAGATCACAATCACGACGCCGCGCACCCGGGCGAGCGTGCCCGCGCTGGCGGGCGGCGCGACGATGCCCATGAACTTCAGGCCGAGCAGCTGGCGGTTGGTCGGTCCTTCGACACCGAGACGCTCGGTCGCGCGCTTGAACTCGTCGGCGCGACGATCGGCCAACGCGAGCGACGCGTCGGCCATCCGCCGCAGCTGGAGGCGCTCCTGCGGCTTGGCGGCCGCGATCGCCCGCTGGAAGTGGGCGCGCGCTTTCTTAGCGTCGTACTTCTCCGCAGCGCGGGCACCCAGGATTGCCTGGGCCGCCGCCTTATACCGCGTCTCGGCCGCCAGTTCCTCGTCGGAACGGCTCTCCATCTGCTGCATCGCTGCGAGCTGGCTCTTCTGCTCGACCCGCATCGTCCGCTGTTGCTTTGCCATGTTCGTGGAGTCTACTTCCGCGGTGCAATCACAAAGATACGCTCGCCGACGTGGTACTGACCGGAATCCGACGAGCTGGCCGGCGGTGAGCGATAGACGTCGATGTGATGGCCATTGATCGCGCCGCCGGTGTCCTGCGCGAGGAACCAGCCCCCATGCCCGTCGTTGCGATATGCCGGCACGTATACGCGGCTGCCCAGCGGGATCACGCCAGGATCGACAGCGATCGACTGATAGAAGCGCAGCGGCAGCGAGGCGCCGGCGGCGAACGTGACACCGCGAAGCGGCACGTAGCTGCGTCCGGCGCGGTCAGACCAGCCGCCTGCCGCCAACGGAAACGTGACCGCATGCCTGCGATTGCGCCAGTATCCGCCCGCTCGCCAGTACGGCGCCCCCGCCGACCACCCGTCCGACGGGTCGGTGGGCACGCCAGCGGCGGTCACCCAGCCGCCGTCGCCCAGCGCATTGATGTGGTACTGGCGACCGTCCAACCCGATCCCGTCGCCCTGCATCGACAGTCCGGTGGCGGAGTACAGCCAGTCGATCCTGTGCAGGCCAGGCAGCCCCGGTGCCTTGACCATTCGACCCTTGAACCACGCCTCGGGCGCGGGCCAGTACTCGGTGATCGTGACGCCCGTGAGCCACCGGCCGCGGGCGTGCTTGCTCGGCGGCGGGGGAAGCTTTGGCGAGACGTGGTGGATGGGGGCGAGGCCGCCGCCGAGGATCGCCGCGCCACCGGAGGTTGGCGCGCCCGAGCCCGGTCCGTTGGTCCCGGGCGGGGTCAGGCCCGTGCCCCCACCGCCGGCGCCCAGCGCCGGGGCGGCAAGCAGCGTCACCGCCAGCGCCAGCAGCGCGAGCGAGGTGAGCCAGGTGGTGACGCGGAGACCGGTGCTCATAGGGAGTCGGGCCAGGTGTGGCGGCGACCGCCCGGGCGGGCCGGCCACACCGAGGGCCGCAGCCTAACCGTCTTTTCGCGTCGGTGGAGCGGAACCTGCTCGCGATCTGCGTGGGCGCGCGCTTGCGGTATCACTCGCCGGCTCTGAGGCGGGCGATCACGGCCGGGTCGCCGGACTCGCGTCTGTCCATGGCCTCACCGGCACACGTGCAGAGTTCGACGATACCCCGCCGGTCGTCAACGGCGACGGTGCGCCAGGTGCCACCGAACAGCACCCATTGGTCGAGCTCGGCGCTGGTCAGAGGCCGGCCCGGCAGCCGCGCGCCGGCGTCGTCTGCCGCAGAGGAACAGGGCATCGCAGCTAGAGGTTAGGTGACGATCACTGCGGCGGCACCCGGTCCTCGAGCACCTCGATGCCGAGCGCGGCCGCCCACACGCCGCTCTGCTCGATGATGTCGTCGCGAGCCCGAGAGGTCGACCTTGCGCACCCTCGCCGTGCGCACGTCGACCCCGCCGGCCCGGGCGTTGGGCAGCTCGGCGTCTCGAGCTCGACGTCGACCAGGCTGAGCTCGTAGCCCACCTCGGTCAGCTCGACAGGCTCAAGCTCGTCGGGGATCTCGGTGGCGCTCCGCGCCACGGCACACTCGGGTTGGCTCATCGGTCCTTTCGCCTCACGGCGGCCCAGCGCGTTATCCGGTCGACGGCCTCGAACCCGAGCCGCCGGTAGATCGGGAGCCCGGCGTCGGTCGCGTCAAGGCAGGCCCGCTGTGCTCCGGAGTCCTGGGCGGCGCGTAACGCCGCGGCCGTCATCGCCTGCCCGATGCCGCGCCCGCGCCAGCCGGGCGCGGTGTTGATGAAGAACACATTCGCGTCAAGGCCGAACGCTCCGCAGCCGGATGTCGCGCGCACCGCGCCGTCGCCGTCGACCGCGGCGAACAACTGGTTCGCGGGCGACAACGACCGCAGGTAGTCCGCGAACGCATCCGGTGGGCCGTCGATCCTCGGATCCCCCAGCCTCGCGGCGGCGGCCGCCTGCTCCAGCGCCACGCCGTCGGGTGCGTCGTCGGCCAGCCGCCGCACCGGTCGCAACGTCAGCTCGCTCGGCAGCGAGACGGCGGGCACGGTGTCCAGATCGCGGCAGATCATCGCCGTCCCCGCCGATGATTTCCACGCCGGGTGGCCATCGATCAGCTTCGTGCACCGCGTGGCCGTCGCGGACACGTTGATGATTCCGGCTCGGGTGTCCAGCAGCAGTGCGGCGAGCATGGGGTAGGCCCGGTCGTCGGTCACCAGCAGCCGCGTGAGCGGATCGTCGGCGAAGGCGAGCAGACCGCGCACGCCAGGCTCGTCCAGCTCCGTCTGGCCGGGGCGCCGCACGACGTCGCAGCGCGCGACGAACGCCGCGACGTAGACGTCGATCGATGGCGTCCGCACCGGCGCGGTGCGAGCACCGATGTTCGCTTCAGGCCGAGTTATCACGTGCGCACCACCGAGTTTGATCCGAGCAGGGCTGCGAGGCTACGGCCGGGCGAGGACGACGCCGCCTGCCGCGAACACGACGATCCCGAGCAAAATCAGGGCTACGTCCGCTCGGCTGCGCAGCATCTCACGGCCGACAAGCCGCACGCTGTAATGCGTGAAGCTCCCCAGGACTCCGTCCGTATTGGCCCGCTTTAGCGCCGCAGTGACGGGAATTCCGACCCCCAGAGCCTGCAGCGTCAGTCCCCACGCGATCCAGACCACACGATGATCGACCGGAGGCAGATCCGAGCGATCCGAAGGCGCCCTCCCTTGCTTGATCATCGCCGTGAGCGTACCCGTCACCGCCACCACGGCCGCTGCTGGCGCGATCAGCCCGTCGATTCTCCCGCGGTACGCGAGCGGGCGCGCCTCAATTTGATGCTTGGTCTACATAAGCCCGATTATCGAGCGTTGAAGTGCGTTGAGTGCGGCTGACAGGATTCCGGGTGGATGTCAGGGGTCGTCCCTCTCCTTATCGCTTGGATCGGGAACTGCTGAGGGTTGGCCGCGGCGAGGCTTACGGACCAACGGGCCAGATCGAGCATTAGCGGCCGAGCGTACTGTCACGATCGGAGTTGTGAATCTGTGCGAAGCGTCGGTGCGAGATCAGCTCGAGGCCTTTGAGCAGATCATCTGTTGCAACCCGGTCGTGGTCGCCATCCTCGAACGGATGGCGGTCCTGGATCTCCCGGATCGCTGGCTGGCCGCCGGTGGCCTAGTCCAGACGGTCTGGAACGTCCTCTCCGATCGCGATCCGGCGGCCGGAATCCTCGATTATGACGTCAACTACTACGACGCCTCAGATCTGAGTTGGGAGGCCGAGGAGAAGGCGATCGCCGGCGCCGCTGCCGTCTTTGACGGAGTCGAGGGCCGGGTCGAGGTTCGCAACGAGGCGAGGGTCCATCTCTGGTACGTGGCCAAGTTCGGGGTCAGCTGCCCCCCGTACCGGAGCACCCGGCACGCCATCGCGTCGTTCCCGAACTGCAGCTCGTGCTTGGGGGTTCGCCCCGGCGACGGACGGCTTGAGGTGTTCGCGCCGTTTGGGATGACCGACTTGTTTGCGCTCACGGCACGCCCGAACCCCGTGCTCGCTCCCGCTGCCGTCTACGTGGCCAAGACACAGCGCTGGGCGCGGGAATGGCCGCGGCTCACGATCCTGCCGTGGCCGGATGATCGATCAGGCTCCGCGTCAGCGCCGTCACGATTGAGTTGATGGTCCAGCCCAGTTACCACCGCTGACATAGCGCGTGCGGGTGGCTCAGCGGTGAAGGACGCCGGCCGAGGCCCCGGGGGCGAGTGTCGGCTCGGTCACCGGGACGTCGCCCAGCGCCTCGTCGATCGCCGCCACCGTGTCGGGGCTCAGCTTGACGCCTGCGGCGGCGACGTTGTCGCGGACCTGTTCGGGCCGCGACGCGCCGACGATCGCCGAGGCGACGTTGGGCTGGCGCAGCACCCAGGCGACCGCCAGCTGGGCCATGCTCAGCCTCGCCTGCTCGGCGATTGGTGCCAGTCGCTGGACCGCCGTCAGCGTCTCGGCGTTGAGGTAGCGCCCGATGAAGCTGCTCATCGCCTCGCTGGCTCCGCGCGAGTCCGACGGCGGCTCCTCACCCGGTCGGTACTTGCCGGTGAGCACGCCTTCGGCCAACGGTGACCAGCAGACCTGCGAGATCGATCGCGACTCGCACAACGAGATCAGCTCGGCCTCGGGGGCGCGCCACAGCATCGAGTACTGAGGCTGGGAGGAGACGAACTTGATCGTGTCCGGCACCCCGAGCCCGGCCTGGATCTGCTGCGGCGTCCACTCGCTGAAGCCCAGATACCGCACCTTACCCGAGCGCACGGCCTGGCTGAGCGCCTCCATCGTCTCCTCCACCGGAGTCTCGACATCGAAGCGGTGACATTGATACAGGTCGACGTAGTCGGTCTGCAGACGCGCGAGGGAGGCGTCGAGCTGCTTCGTGATCTGGGTCGCGGACAGTCCCCGGTCGGTGTCTGACATCGGGAAGAACACCTTTGTCGCCAGCACGTAGGAGTCGCGCGGATAATCGGCGAGGATCTCGCCCCACGCCGATTCCGCCGCGCCGCGACCATAGGCGTTGGCCGTATCGAAGAAGTTGATCCCGGCCTCGAACGCGGCTCGGGTGCACGCCTCGGTCTGCTCGCGCTGGACCCCGCCGGCATAGGTCAGCCACGAGCCGAGCGAGATCTCGGAGACCTCGAGGTCGCTGTCACCCAAGCGCCGGTGCGAGAGCTCAGTCGTGCTCAAAGCGCTGCGCCTCCTCGCGCGCCTTGAGCGCGGCCTGGTTGGCCTCCTCGGCCTCGCGCTCAGCCTGGGTCGCGTGATCGGTGGCGCCCTCGGCGCGCTCCTGGGCGACGTCGCGGGCCGCGCTCTTATCGCGGGCGTCCTCGGCCAGTTGATCGGCGCGCTCGCGCGCCGCCTGCGCCTCGGCACGGCGGGCCTCCGCGACCGCGGAGGTCTCGAGCACTACGCGGTCGGAGAACTTCAGCCCGTAGGCGGCGCCCAGCTGGTCGAGTGCGGCCGCGTCGGGCGAGGCGTCGCCGGACGCGTCGGGCGAGGCGTCGATCGTCCCCTTGTCGTGCGCGACGCGCACGTAGTCACGCCCGACGGTGGCGCCGTCGATCGGGACCAGCTTCGAGCGCCGGCCGAGCAGACCGCTCTTGACCGAGATCAGCATCGGCGTCCCGCTGGTCTCGTCGAGGTAGACCTCCTCGAGCTTGCCCAGTTGCTCGCCGGCGGGATCGAGTACCTGCTGACCGCGCCACTGCTCGATGTGCTCCACATTGATCATCATCGTTTCGATACTAGGCCTGATCCGCAGCGGCTAGTCCGACGGGCGCCACATCTGGAACGTCTCCTGCACAGACGCATAGTCGGCCGGTCCACCCAGCCGGGCCACAGGGCGCAGCGCCGCGGTGTCGACGGAGCCGTCGGCGATCGCGGACTCGTCCAGATGCACTCCGACCACCTGGCCGATCACGAGGTGCTGGTCGGTCTCACGGCCCTCGATGTCGCAAAGCTGCAGGTGATGTACGACCCGGCACTCCATCGCGCAACGGCAGGCGGCGACCCGCGGTGGCGAGACCAAGCAAGACGGCGCCATCTCGAGGCCGGCCCGTTCGAACTCGCTCTGGCCGCGCGCCAGCGCCGCCGAGGTCTGGTTCATCGCCTCGCGCAGCTCCCAGGTGACCAGGTTCCAGACGAACTCGCGGATTTCGCCGGCAAACGTGGCCGAGTCCTTGGCCCCCAGGCTGGAGAAGGCCAGCATCGGCGGCATCTCCCCGAACGCGTTGAAGAAGCTGTACGGCGCGAGGTTGACCGATCCGTCGGCCGCCATCGTCGAAATCCAGCCGATCGGTCGCGGCGCCACCAGCGCCTTGAACGGGTCGTGGGCGAGCACAGCCTGATCGTGCTCGGCAGGTCGGTAGAAGATCATGCCGAACAACCTACTGGCCGTGGGCCGCGCGAGACCGCTTGCGGGTGCAGGCGCAACTTACGTTTAGCCGCCGGTATACAGCAGTGTCAAATCGTGCCGAGGAGGCTGGAGATGAAGCGCATCCTGAAGGTTCTCGTGATGCTGGTGGTGATCGTGGGCTGCGTCCCGGCAATCGCGAGCGCGGCTTCATCGCCGACCACAATTTCCGGCGCGGCGTCCAGCGTCGGAGATACATCCGCGGTGCTGCACGGTCGCGTCAACCCCAACGCGGTGCCGACCACGTACCTATTCGACTACGGCACCACGGCAGCGCTGGGTGCCGAGAGCGTCGCCAAGTCGGCCGGACACGGGAGCAAGGGCGTCGATGTCGCCACCGCGATCACGGGGCTGACGCCCGGCACCGTCTACTACTACCGGATCAGCGCGCTCAGCGCCGCCGGCGGCGCCACCGGAGCCCTTCGCACCTTCACGACCACCGGTCATCTCCCCCCTGCAGTGGTCACCGGTCCCGCGATCAACGTTCGTAAGACGGTCGCCACCCCGACCGGCTTGATCAACTCCAACGGTGCCCCGACGTCGTGGCAGGTCCAGTACGGGCTGGGCGCGACCTATGGCCTGTCGACGACCGTCACTGCGTTGGCGCCTGTGGTCGCATCGCCGTTGCCCGTGTCGGTGGAGATCCCGGGGCTGGCGCCGGCGACCCTGTTTCACTATCGCATCGTGGCCTACCACGGCAGCCTGGCATCGGTCGGCGCCGACGCCACGTTCTTCACCCAGCCCGACCGTCGCCCGTCACCGCGCTTCTCCCCGCGGACCACTCCCGGCAAGGACGGAAAGGCGCCTTACTCCTTCACCACCAGCGGCACGCTGACGGGAGCGAGCTTCATCCCCGCCGTGTATCGCTGCACCGGCAAGGTCGGGGTCCGCTTCTACAACGGCAAGCGCCAGCTGGCGGTGGTGGTCGCGCAGGTCGGCGGTGACTGCAAGTTCAGCGCTCAGACGTCGTTCAGGCACACCCGCGGCAAGGGCGCCGTGCCGCTGCGCGTGACTGTGAGCTTTCGTGGCAACAGCTACATCGCGCCGGTCAACCGCACCAGCCACGTGACCGCCGGGTAACCGGCCGGCACCACCTCATGCGCCGCTTCGGCGCGGACGGCTGAGACCCAGCCGCCGTCCGCGCCGAGGTTAGGCTGCCGCGATGGGGCAACCTGGGCCGCGCGTCTCGCACACCGAGATCCTGCTGCTGGCCGCGCTCGCGGCCTGGGGGCTGTTCCCGCTCGTACTGCTGCTCGTTCACGCCGGCCAGACCCACGCCCAGTTCACCGGCGCGGACGGCCTGATCGGCGCCGACGGGGTGCTCGGGGCAGACCAGCTTCAGTATCTGGCCTGGTCGCGCGATGCCGCCGCGCACGGGCTCGCGTCTGATCTGTTCAGCCTGTCGCCAAGCGGACACGTCTACCTGGAGCCGATCTTCACGATCGTCGGCGGCCTGTACCGGATCGGCCTGTCGCTGCCGCTTGCCTACCTGCTGTTCAAGCCGATCGCGATCCTCGCGCTGGCGCTCGCGGCGGTCGCGTGGGCGCGGCGGACGGTGCCTGACCAACTGGGCGCGCGCGCCGCGGTGGTGGCGTTGTCGCTGTTCCTGTACACGCCGCTGGCGGCGCTGTTCAGCTGGACCCAGCTGGGCTCGGGCTCGTTCCGGTTCTCGCTGTATCTGCTCGCCGATGAGCTGCTCGCAGCCAACAAGCTGTGGGGCTATGTGCCGAGCGCGATCGGGCTGGCGCTGCTCCCGGTGGCGCTGCTGGCGATCGAGCGCGCGCTGGACCCTGGCCGCGATGCGGTCCTTGCCGGGCGCGCCGGCAGCTCGGCGAGCGGCCGCGCGGCCCGCCGTCCGGTGATCGTCGCCGCGCTCGCCTCGCTGATGGCCTGCTGGCTACACCCGTGGCAGGGCATCACGCTGATCCTGATCTTCGTCGGGCTGGCGGTGCTCTCACGCCTGCGCCACTGGCTGGCGCTGGCGGTGCCGGCGGTCGCCGCCGCATTGCCGCTGGGCTACTACTATCTGCTGTCGCACTCTGACCCGGCGTGGAAGCTGGCCTCCCGCTATGAGGTCATCCCCCGGCTGCCGGCGCTGGTGCTGCTCGCTGGGCTGGGGCCGCTGGCGCTGATCGCCGCGTTCGGCGTGCGCCGCCCCCGCGGGGAGATGATCGAACAGGCACTGCTGCTGTGGATCGGCGCCTGCCTGGTCACCTACTTCATCAACGACTCGTTCGCCCCCCACGCGCTCCAGGGGCTCAGCCTGCCCCTGGCGGTGTTGGCCGTGCGCGGCTTCCAACGGCTGCGGCTGCCCCGCCCGCTCGCGGTCTCGCTGGGGGTCGTCGCGATCGGCGTGCTGACCGTGCCCGGACTGGCCTACGACGCCCGCAAGTTCGTCAACACCGCCCGCAACACCCGCCTGGTGCAGTACTACCTGCCGCGTCCCGACGCCCGCGCCCTGGACTGGGTGTCGCACCAGGCGCCGCCGGGAGGGGTGCTTGCCGCCACCCCGTTCGCCGTCGTCGTGCCCGCGCAGACCGGCCGGGCCGTCTGGGTCGGCCACGGCTACTGGAGCCGCGATTACCTCGGTCACGCCCGGCAGGCCGACGCGCTGTTCAGCGGCCGGATGAAACCGGGGGCCGCGCGCGCGTTCGTCGAGCGCACGGGCGCGACGATGCTGGTCGCGGACTGCAGGCACCGTGCCGACCTGACCCGCCCGCTGGGCCCGATGATCGCCACCGTGCACCGGTTCGGGTGCGCGCGGGTGTTCGTGCTCGTGCAGGCTCAGCGCGGCCGGTCGGCGAGGCGGTAGACGAACCGCAGCCCCGACCAGGTCTCGTCGATCGCGCACACCTTATTGTCGACCAGCCCGGCCGCCAGACCCAGCTCGCGCACGATGCCGTCGCCGAGGTCGGTCGACACCCCCGAGGCGCGCTTGGGCCACGCGATCCACAGCCCGCCCGTCGGAGTCAGCGCCTCGCGCCATATCGGCAGTCCGCGCTGCAATTGGGCGCTGCGCCGGCAGCAGGCGATGATCACCTCGGTCTGACCTCGAGCCGCGCGGCGCATCACCCGTGCCCCCGGCGGCAGCTCACCCAGCGCCTGGTGCAGGCTCTCCGAGGCGTTGACCAGCAGCACGCGGGCCTCCGGCTTGATCCCGAGCTTGCGCGCCAGCGGCGTGCCCGAGTAGCCGGGTCCGCGGCTCACAGGTCCGCCTGCTCTACCACCCCGGCGATCAGCCGCGACAGCTGGCTGCCCTGCCAGGCGACCGGTGACCGGCCCGGCTCGTCGGTGATCAGCCGCGCCCCCGGGATCACGGCCGCGTAGCCCTCGGCGACCGCTTGCGGGTGCTCGGGATCGGACTCGTCGGCGGACGCGACGACGACCGTCGGCGCGCTGATCGCGGCCAGCTCGGCCACCCCGCGGTACGGACGCGAGCGCGGCACCACACCCAGCGCGTCAGCGACGGCGTCGAGGTGTTCGTGCAGCGCCAAGCGCTGACGGATCACCTTGACCACTGTCTCCCGCCAGCGCTCGGGCACCGCCGCGGTGTCATACGCGTCCACGAACCCGTCGATGCCCCCGCTGCGTAACCCCTGAGCCAGCGCGTCCCAGTGCGCCAGCCGGGCCGGATCGTCGACCTCCTCCCCGCTGAACGCCGGCGTTATGACCACCAACCCCCCGACCCGATCGGGTGCGAACAGCGCCAGCCGCAGCAGCGTATGCGCGCCCATCGACGCCCCGGCCAGCACCGCGCGCTGCACGCCGCTGGCGTCCAGCACCGCCTGCAGGTCGTCGGCCAGCTGCTCGTAGCCGTAGGCGCCCGGATCGCCGGCCGGCGAGGACGCCCCGTGGCCCCTCGCGTCATAGGCGATCACGCGGTGCCCGGAGCGCTGCAGCGCGGTGGAGCCCATCACGACATAGCGATGGGTCGCCGTCAGCCCGTGCAGCAGCACGACCGGCGGGCCCTCGCCACCGTCCTGGACGGCCAGCGACACGCCGTCTCGTTCGATCAGCCGGTCACTCATCCCTCTCTATCTACACGATCGCCGCGGCTACCATCAGCTACGCCATGGACGTCACCGACGCAACCTTTCAGACCGCCGTCATCGAGCGCTCGCGCGCATTGCCCGTGGTCGTCGACTTCTGGGCCGAGTGGTGCGGCCCGTGCCGCCAGCTCGGGCCGGTGATCGAGAAGGCGATCGCCGCCCGCGACGGGAAGATCGAGCTGGCCAAGATCGACGTCGATGCCAATCCCGAGGTGGCGCGCACGTTCGCGATCCAGAGCATCCCCGCAGTCAAGGCATTCCGCGACGGCAGCGTGGCCGCCGAGTTCGTGGGTGCACAGCCGCCGGCCGCGGTCGTCCAGTTCCTGGACTCGCTGCTGCCTTCCGCAGCTGACCAGCTCGTCGCTCACGGCGACGAGGATTCCCTGCGTCAGGCGGTCGCGCTGGAGCCGTCGCGAGCCGATGCCGCCGTGCCCCTAGCCCGGCTGCTGCTCTCGCGCGGAGACGCTGACGGCGCTCTGGCGCTGGTTCGCGAGGTCCCCGGCAGCTTCGTCGCCGACGGCCTAGCCGCGCGGATCGAGCTCACGCGCAGTTCGCCCAGCCCCGAGCTGCTCAACGCGTTCGCCGCGTTGGACGCGGGAGATCACGCGCGGGCGCTGGATCTGCTGCTCGAGGCGCTGCCGTCCGCCGACGGATCACGCGACGACATCCGCCGGATGGTCGTCGGCATCCTCGACGAGCTCGGCGTCGAGCATCCGCTGGCGCGCGAGTCGCGCCGGCGCCTGGCCACCGCTCTCTACTGATTGCCCGGCGCGTCGCGCGGGCTCAGCCGCCGGACTCGTACAACGTCAGGCGACCGGCGACGCACGCAGCGAGCCCATCGCCGCGGCCAGGATCTGCTGCTCGACCGCGGTCAGCGGCAGCCGAGGCTCGCGCGAGCGCCCACCGGCGAAGCCGACCTGATCCATCGCTGCCTTGAAGTACTGGACGAGCTTGGGATCGAAGTCCAGCCGGGCGAGCGCCAGCATCCGCTGATATAAGTCGCGCGCCTGGCCGAGATCGCCCGATCGGCAGGCGTCATAGAGCCTCACGCAGTCGCCGGGGATCACGTTGGCGACTCCGGACACCCAGCCCGTGGCCCCGGCGCAGAAGCCCTCCAGCGCGAAGTCGTCCCCGCCCACCAGAACCTCGAACCCCTCGCTCACGGCGCCGGCGATCGCCGCCACGTTGCGGGTCTCACCCGAGCACTCCTTGACCGCCACCACCGCGTCGACCTCGGCGGCCAGCGTGGCGATCACCTCGACGCTCAGCTCGACGCCGCTCGCGCCCGGGTTGTTGTAGACCATCACCGGCAGCCCGGCGGCCTCGCCGACGCTGCGGTAGAACGCGCACATCTCGCGGGCGTCACCGGCGTAGTTGAGCGGCGGCAGCACCATCAGGCCGCTGGCGCCCGCGTCGCGTGCGGTCACCGCGTACGTCGAGGCGATCCGCGCCGTCGGCGCGGCGATCCCGGAGAGCACGGGAACCCGGCCGTCGACGACCGCACTGACCGCGGCGATCACGGTGCGACGCTCGTCCAGGTCCAGGCTCGCGCTCTCGCCCATCGTGCCGGTCACCGCCAGACCGTGCACGCCGGCGTCCAAGAGCGCCTCGACGTTGGTCTGCAGAGCGTCGGCGTCGATCGAGTCGTCGTCGCGAAACGGAGTGGTGATAGCGGGAATGATTCCGGGGAAGCGCATGGCAGCTCCTGGCGGTTGCGAGACGGGCGCCGGCCGCCGGGACGCCACGGCGACGCGACTGGGTGGCCAATCTAGTCGCCGAGCACAGGTGGCGCGTTGAGCTGCCCGAGCCGACCCTCGCCTGGCGCGATCGGTTCCGGGCTCCTAAGCTCATCCGATGCTGCCGGCCGACGTCGTGGAAGCCGTCGATTCCCACACCGAGGGGATGCCGACCCGGGTCATCACGTCCGGAGTGGGCGAGCTGCCGGGCGCCACGATGCTCGAGCGTCAGCGGCTGCTGGCGCGCGATCACGACGACCTCCGCGGTCTGCTGATGAACGAGCCCCGCGGCCACGGCGCGATGTCGGGAGCGATCCTGCAGCAACCCTCTCGGCCCGACGCCGACTGGGGCGTGGTGTTCATCGAGGTGAGCGGCTATCTGCCGATGTGCGGCCACGGGACGATCGGCGTCGCCACCGTGCTGGTGGAGACCGGCCAAGTCGCCGTCACCGAGCCCGAGACGGTCATCCGGCTTGACGTGCCGGCCGGGCTCGTGGAGGCGCGGGTGCGGGTGCTAGACGGCCGAGCGGTCGGCGTCACGCTGCGCAACGTGCCGTCGTTCGTGCACCAGCTCGACGGCACGGCCGCCGGAATCGACTACGACATGGCGTACGGCGGTAACTTCTGCGCGATCGCCGAGGCCGCCGCCGTGGGACTCACGGTCGTGCCTGAGCGCGCGCCGCAACTGATCCAGGCCGGCCTCGCGCTGATGGAGGCGCTCCCCGAGCCGGTGCATCCCGAGACCCCGGCGATCCGCGGCTGCCACCACGTGATCTGGACCGGTCCGCCGAGCGCCGGCGCGGACGCCCGGGCGGCGACCGCGATCCATCCCGGCTGGGTCGACCGCTCGCCCTGCGGTACGGGAACCAGCGCCCGAATGGCCCAGCGACACGCGCGGGGCGCGCTCGCCCTCGACACTCCGTTCGTGCACGAATCGATCATCGGCACGCGCTTCACCGGCCGACTGCTCGCACAGACGTCCGTCGGCGGCCGCCCGGCCGTCGTGCCGGAGATCACCGGCCGCGCCTGGATCACGGGGACGGGCCGCTACATGCTCGATCCCACCGATCCGTTCCCGAGCGGCTTTCGTGTCGGCTGACGCGATCGTCGTCGGGGCCGGAATCTGCGGCGCAGCGGCTGCCCACTTTCTCGCCGAGCGCGGCGCCGAGGTGCTGGTGCTCGACCGCGCCGGGGTCGCCGAGGGCACCACCGGGCTCGGGGAGGGCAACGTGCTGGTGTGCGACAAGCCGCCGGGCATCGAGCGCGACCTGGCGGTGCGGGGCCGTGAGCTGTGGGGCCGGCTCGGCGAGCGCTTTGCGGCCGCGCGGGTCACGCGCAAGGGCGCACTCGTGCTCGACCATCCCGACGGAGCCGACATGAGCCCGCTCGAGCCGAGCCTCGCCGCCGGAATCCGGTGCGTCCACGAGCCCGATGAGCTCCAGGTCGACCCGGCCGGGCTGGCCCGGGCGATGCTCGCTCCGCTGCGGGTGATCACCAGCGCCGAGGTGCTGTCCGTGGACGCCGGGTCGGTGACCCTGGCCGGCGGCGACCGACGCCACGCCGATCATGTGATCGTGGCCACCGGCCCCTGGGCGGCCGAGCTGACCGGGCTGCCGGTGCAGCCCCGCAAGGGACAGCTGGCCGCCCTCAGCGCTCCGCCGGAACTGATCCGTCACAAGCTGATCGAGGCCGCCTACACCGATGTGGTGGCCAGCACGGGCGCAGAGCGTCTGATCGCCACCGTGGTCGAGCAGACGCTCGACGGCGACGAGGTGCTCGTCGGCTCCAGCCGGGAGCGGGTCGGATTCGACCCCCGCGTCGACGATCGCGTCACCGCGGCGATGATCGGCCGGGCGGCGCGGTTCGTCCCGGCGCTGGCGCAGCTGCCGGTGCGTCGCGCCTGGTGCGGCTTTCGGCCCTGGCTGCCGGACGGGCTGCCCGCCGTGGGGCCGATCGGGGACCGGGTCTGGACCTCGTGCGGCCATGAGGGCTCGGGGGTCGGGCTGGGCCCGCTGAGCGGGCTGCTGCTCGCGCAGCTGATCGCCGGCGAGGACCCAGTCTGTGACCCGTCGCCGGTTGACCCGCGGCGGTTCGGATCCCGCTGCCCGGTGCCGACGGTCCCGCGGTGAGCGCGCCGCCGTTCGTCGACGGAAACCGGATCCGCGAGGCGCTCAGCGTGGGCGCCGCCGCCGACGCTCTGCACGCTGCTCTGCGCGCCGGCCTCGATCCCGAGCTCGAGCCTGCGCGCGATCACATCTCGATCGGCGATGGCCAGCTGCTGATGATGCCCGCCGAGGTCGGACCCCACGCCACCGTCAAGCTGGTGACGATCGGCGGGACGCCGCGGATCCAGGGCATCTGCGCCGTGTTCGACACTCGCACGCTGTCACCGTTGGCGCTGCTCGACGGCGTTGGGCTCACCAACCTGCGGACCCCGGCCGTCTCATTGCTGGCGGTCCGGCGGATGCTGGCCGGTGATCCCCGCCGGCTGCTCGTGTTCGGAGCCGGCCCGCAGGCCAGCCTGCACGCCGACGCCTTCCGGGCCGAGTTCGGCCTGACCGACGTCATGTTCGTACACCGGGCCACGCCGGAGGATGAGGTGCGGCGGGCGGTGAGCCGGGCCGATCTGATCTGCTGTGCGACCACAGCGCGCGCGCCGCTGTTCGACGGCGCGCTCGTGCCCGATCGCGCCGTTGTCGTGGCGATCGGATCCCACGAGCGCTCGGCCCGGGAACTCGACGCGCGGCTCGTCGGCCGCGCCACCGTGGCGGTTGAGTCACGTCAGTCGGCGCTGCGCGAGGCCGGCGACGTGATCCTCGCCGGCCTGGCGGGCTCCGCGCTGCTCACGCTGGCCGAGCTCGCGGCCGGCCGGTCGGTCGCCGATGACCGGCCGCGGGTCTTTAAGTCGAAGGGAATGAGCTGGGAGGACACCGTCGTGGCCGCCGCCGTCCTCGACGCCGTCGGGATCGCGGGTCGCCGGGACGCCAAATAACCCCGCTGCACTAAGGCTTCTCCACGTCCCACACCAGGACGCCCGGGAGACCCAGGTAGGCGGCCACGGTGGCGTCCGGTAGATGGCGGTACGCCCGGCGCTTGGCCTTCACCGGATCCAGCCCCAG
>JBPCPC010000107.1:0-27054 GCA_050999585.1 Solirubrobacteraceae bacterium
AGTCTGACCTACGCGCTCGCAGCAGCAATCAACGGTCCCACAGGTCTCCGCGCCACGCTGTCGCACGGGCTCTAACGCACCAAGCCTCGCCGGCGTCGATCCGGGCCCCAGGGATTCTCACCCCTCACGGGTGACGGCGCCAGCCGTCCCGGACGCTGTCGCAGAATTCCGAGCGGTTGTACGAAAGTGACAACTACGCTTTGAGGCAACCTCACAGGAGCGCGGCAGACGGCCGAAGCGGAGCGTCTGAGACCGAAATGACCCAGCGCAGAATCGACTCCTTATCAGTGATGTACAAGGAGTCGTCGACCGCCGAAATACTCCGACAGCCTCGCGACATCTGGATGGCCCGGGTCAGCCCGGTGATCGCCGCGTAGGACGATTGGATTCGCCCGAGAAGGACTGCCGCGATCAGGTTGTCGGCGGCGGCAGCGATAAGAGGGACTTCGAGCCAGCTCGGACGCTCGCTTTTCTCGCCCGGGCTGATGCTCCCTTTCAAACGGCAAGCGCAAGCCCGAGGCAAGATCCGACCGATCGCTGTATAGGCTCCGGCCCTTCAACCGCCAGCCAGCTCGGTCTGAGTAGTTGGTCCCCGCCGTCGGCCGCTGCCTACGCACCGCCGCAATCCGCACCCCCTCGGCGTCCGCCCTGCAACCGACGCTACAGAGTCCTGCCCGGGACGCGCGGAATGGCGGTGAAGGACTATCGGCCGGCCTGCGGCCGGTCGATAGGTTTCGCGGCCAAGCGCTCGCCCGGGATCCCCGGCGCGCGTAATCGCCTGGTCGCCGAAGCGCTTGCGGGCCTAGCGCTCCGCGAAGACGAATGCGATCGTCCCATCTCCGCGGCCGCGCCGACGAGGCTTCGGTCGCTGACTCGATGGGCGGACACGAGGCGGCTGGAAAGGCGAAAAGCGGTCGTGTTGGACAGCCTGAAGTCAAACGCGCATGTTTGGGCGGAGGGAGAAGCCCGCAGCCGACGCGCTGACGCATCCTGCGGTCAAGCGCGAGCGCCGCTCTCAGGGCAGCCGCCGGTCAATGGACGTCTGGGTTCGCTGCAGTGGGCTGGATCGAGCAGACTGATCGACGATGGCCCTCCAGCGCGCGACGGCCGAGCAAGAGCGGTGAGCCTCCGGATCCCTTCACCCCACGGCCGTCCCTGGTCGGGAGCGTTTAACGTCGTGATGGCCACCGCAATCGTCTCGATCGCGGCGCGCCAGGCCGGGCTGCACGGGATCTCGGACGTGCTGCTGGTGACGGCCCTGCTGGCGGTCGGGCCGCTGGCGGCGCTGAACGCAGTGCGCCTGCGACACCCGGTCACGATGCTCCACCGCGCCGCCCAGCCAGGCCAGGCGTTTCCGGCATTTGGGTTCGTTGCCGACGCGGCGGTGCTCGGCACTCGAGTTGTGACCGCGGCCGGTCCCTGGCGTGCGGTTGCGACGATCCTGCTGATCGTCGGGGCGATCGTGTGGCTGGTCATCGCGGCCGAGTTGGTCCGCTATCCGGGGCGCGTCGTGAACATGCGAGCGCGCGCCGAATGGCTGCTGGCGACGGTCGCGACAGAGGGGCTGGCGATCCTGCTCGCCCATCTATCGAACACGTTGCATTGGCTGGCGGTCGCGTTGTGAGCGCTGGGCGGCGCGCTGTACGCGATGGTCATGGCGCTCCTCGCGCAGCGCCTTGCGCGCTCGCACATGCGCCCGCACGAGCTGACGCCCGACTGGTGGATCGTGTTGGGCGCGCCGGCGATCTGCGCCCTCGCCGCCGCGACGCTCGACAGCGGCGGCCTGTCCTCGCCGATCGGTGTGCTTGGACTCGCCGGCTGGGCGATGGCGAGCTTCTGGATCCCCGTGCTGGCCGCCGCGGAGCTATGGCGTGCGCGGGCGCTCTGGCCTCGATTCACGCCCGAGCGCTGGACCATGGTCTTCCCGCTCGGGATGTACAGCGCCTGTGGGCAGCTCGGTGGCCGGATCCTCGGCTTGGGGTGGATGCACGCGATCGGCCGCGGCTGGCTGGTCGTCGCGCTGACGGCCTGGATCGCGGTCGCCGCCGGCGAGATCCACTTCTCATTCAGACCGCGCCACTAACGCGTCGGCGCACCGGAGGTCGGTCACGCGACTGATCAGCGGTCGGTGCCGCGACGAGCGACGGCATCCCGCGTCCTCCCGGCAGCACGCGGCGCCGGTAGCCGGGGGACGAGCGCTTACACGGATCGCCGTACGCGCAGCACACGAGTCCTATGGCGACATCTGGATCGTGCCGCCGAGCCGCGCGGCGTATCCGCGTTGCCGCGATAGCGCGCATGGCGCCGTCGACTGCCGGACACGTTCTTCGGAGATTCAGCGATGCGGTCGTTGCGGGCTCGAGGCCGAGTCATCTCCGAACAAGCCCTTTCGCGCTCGGGCGGTCGAGCGCTGCGAACTCACTCCCGCACCTGCGGCTACCGATCGCTTTCCGGCTGAGATCCAAGCCGGAAACCTCCTGCTTGCAGAGACCCGCCGTCCGCTGACGAGCCCCGGACCGTTGCCCGCAACCGTTGCCCGGTAAAATTGCCTCTAATGGATCCTGGTGAAGAAGCATCCGATTACCAGGGCTTCTTACATATGGGCGGTACTGGGATCGAACCAGTGACCTCCTGCTTGTAAGGCAGGCGCTCTGACCAGCTGAGCTAACCGCCCGCGGCCAGGGATGGTAGGCCGTTGGGGCCCGTGGCAGCCAGCGAGATTCGCCACCTAGTACCGTCAATCGCCTTGAAAGACTTCGGCTTCGACCCCCAGCGTGCGCTCGAGCAGGTCAAGCGGATCGCGGCAGACGCTCCGGCCCATCTGGCCGAGGGATTCGGCCGCGTGGTGCGCGACGTGCCGCCCGAACGGCTGGAGCAGGTGATGCGCTCGCCCGCGCGCAAGCCGGTGCTGGACGGGATCTTCTGGTCGATGCCCAAGCAGCTGGACGCCGCGCAGGCTGTCGGGGTCACGACGTCGATCCGCTGGGACATCACCGGGCGCTCCGACGGGGCCGTGGACACGTACATGCTCGAGCTGGACAACGGGACGGCGCGGACCGCGCACGGCGCCGACGGCGAGCCGCCAAGGCTGACGATCACGATGGACGGGGTCGAGTTCCTGCGCTTGGTCAGCGGCAACCTCGATCCGATGCAGGCGTACTTCAAGGGCCGGATCCAGCTCGCCGGGGACATCATGGTCGCGGCGAAGATGGCGCAGCTGTTCCGGATGCCGGGCGGCGCGGGCGGCGCCGATCCCGGCGACGCGCCGCGCTGAACGGCCGTTCGCGCACCATCATCGCGCCGGCGAAGGCCGGGGCTATGCTCGCTGACGTGGAAGAGGCGACTGCGGCAATCGAGCTGCGCGGCGTTCGCAAGCGCTTCGGCGAGATCGTCGCCGTCGACGGGCTGGACCTCTCGGTTGCGCCCGGTGTGTGCTTCGGGCTGCTCGGTCCCAACGGCGCCGGCAAGTCGACGACGATGCGGATGCTGACTGCGCAGACGCTCGCCAGCGAGGGCACGATCGAGGTGCTCGGCTTTCGGCTGCCCGGCGAGTCCAAGCAGGCGCGCATGGCGATGGGCGTCGTACCCCAGCTTGACAACCTCGACGTGGAGCTGACCTGCCGGCAGATCCTGGGCGTGTTCGCGCAGCTTTACCGGGTCCCGCGGGCCGACCGTCAGGGAGCCGTCGACCGAGCGCTGGGGATCGCCAACCTCCACGCGCGCGCCGACACGATCGTGCGCGAGCTCTCGGGCGGGATGCGCCGGCGGCTGCTGGTCGCGCGGGGGCTGATCCACCGCCCCCGCCTGGTGCTGCTCGACGAACCGACCGTCGGTCTGGACCCGCAGGTGCGCCAGGAGCTGTGGTCGCTGATCGACGGGCTGCGTGCCGACGGGGTCACGGTGCTGATGTCGACGCACTACATCGAGGAAGCCGAGCGGCTCGCCGACACGGTCGCCGTCATGTCCGGCGGCAGGATCATCGCCCAGGGCACGCCGGCGGAGCTGGTCGGCGCTCATGCTGGGCGCGAGGTACTGGAGGTCTACGGGCCCCCTGCCAGGCTGACCGAGGTCGAGCGCCAGGCGGCAGAGCGCGGCTGGCGCCATCGCCGCAGCGGTCCGGCGGTCGCGCTGCTCGGCGCCGAGGAACTGGACGGCGAAGCGCCCGACGGCGTGCGCCGGCCGGCCAACCTGGAGGATGCGTTCGTGGCACTGACCGGACAGGAGATCGAATGAGTACCCGGCGGGCCGATCAGACGCCACGGATACGGCGTCTGGAGCCGGCCGCCCTGGCCGGAGTGATGACCCGCGACGTCGTCCTGTTCCGGCGCTACTGGAAGGCGACCACGTTCTCCTCAGTCGTACAGCCGACGATCTACCTGCTGGCGTTCGGGCTCGGCTTTGGCTCGCTGGTCTCCCACGTCGGGCACGTGAAGTACGTGCCGTACGTCGCCACTGGCGTGGTCGCCACCGCGGTCCTGTTCTCGTCCGCGTTTCCGGGCATGTTCAACACCTTCATTCGCTGGCAGTTCCAACGCACCTACGACGCCCTGCTGGCCGCGCCGGTCGATGTCGAGGAGCTGGTCACGGCCGAGATCCTGTGGATCTCGGTCCGCTCCGGCGTCTACGGACTGGCGCCGCTGGTCGTCGGCATTCCGTTCGGCCTCACGCCCGAACCAGGAATGCTGCTGGTGGTGCCGATCGGCGTGGTCACCGGCTTCGGGTTCGCTGCGTTCGGAGTGCTGATCGCCGCGGTGGCCAAGACGATCGACAACTTCAACTATGTGACCAGCGCGGTACTGACACCGATGTTCCTGGTTGCCGGGACGTTCTTCCCGATCTCGTCACTGCCGCACGTGCTGCGCACGATCGCCCAGGTCAACCCGCTGTATCACTGTGTCGCCCTCGTGCGCGACGTCTCGCTGCAGACGTTCGCGACCGGCGACCTGCTGCACGCCGCGGTGCTGATCGTGTTCGCGGTGCTGATGTGGCGCCTGGCGATCTGGCGCCTGGAGAGCCGGCTGATCGACTGACCCGATGGACGACGCTCGCGAGAAATGGAATCGCCGTTACCGAGAGCGCGACGCGTCGGCCGAGCCCGCAGCGCCCTCGGAGTGGTTGACCGAGAACCAAGCTGAGCTGAAGCGGCACACCGGCGGCCGCGCGCTTGACCTGGCGTGCGGAACGGGTCGCAACGCCCTGCATTTGGCACAGCTGGGGTTCACCGTCGACGCGTTGGACGTCTCCGACGTCGCAATCGCCCAGCTGAGTGCATCCGCCGCACAGCAGCGCGCGGCGGTTCACGCGCGCGAGGCCGACCTGGAGCACGAGTCGTTACCGGAGCAGGAGTACGACGTCGTCGCGCTGCTCAACTATCTGCAGCGCGACCTGTTCGGATCGATCGGGGAGTCGCTTAGGCCGGGGGGGATCGTGCTCGCCGAAACGGTCACCCGCGCGCACATCGAACAGCTCGAGCACCCCTTCGATCCGGCGTTCGCGCTCCAGCCGGGCGAGCTGGCGACCGCCTTCACCGGTCTGCGCGTGCTCCACTACCACGAGGGCGTGGTGCAACGCTCGGGCAGACCGCGAGCGGTGGCGAGCGTGGTCGCGCAGCGTCGCTAACGTCGGGCATGCCGTGGACGCCGTCACCTATCACCCGATCGGCGTCGTGCGCTCGCCGTTCACCGAACGCGCGGGGATGCCGCTGCAGTCGGTCGCGGCCGTCGACGTCCGTGGTCAGATCGAGCTGGAGCCCGCGTTCGCGGCCGGGTTGCGGGACCTGGACGGATTTTCACATCTGCACCTGATCACGCATCTGCATCGCTCCGTGCCCGGCAAGCTCGAGGTGGTGCCCTACCTCGATGACACCGTGCGCGGCGTGTTCGCCACCCGCTCGCCACGCCATCCCAATCCGATCGGGATCTCGGTGGCGCGCCTGCTGAGCGTCAACGGCGCCACCCTCGAAGTCGCCGGACTCGACCTGCTCGACGGCACCCCGGTGCTGGACATCAAGCCCTACGTGCCGACGTTTGACTCGGTGCAGGCCGAACGCACCGGCTGGCTGGCGAACGCCGCCGCGCGGGTGCACGAGGTCAGGGCCGACGAGCGCTGATGACGGGGGCGCCCACCGTGAACACCGCCCACACCGATGGGCCGGCGGTCGCCTATCCCCCCGCCCCCTGGCAGTTGCAGGGCCAGGCGAACTTTCATCTACTCGCAGTCCAGGCCGCGCATCTGCCCGCGACGCCCGACGGCTTCAGCCCGCTGATCATCGGCGGCCGGGGCCTGGCGATCGCCGGCTGGGTCGACTACCAGAGCGGCAGCATCCTGAACTACGGCGAGCTGCTGGCGGCGGTCGTCGGACGCTGGGCGGGAGGCCTGTCGGCGACGGTCACCCACATGTGGGTCGACAGTCCCGAGTCGTGTGCCGGGGGCCGCGAGCTATGGGGCTACCCCAAGCGGGTGGCGACGTTCGAGCTGGCGATCAACCCGTCGGGCACCGCCCGCGCGTGCGAGCCCGGGGGCGCCGAGCTGGCCCGCGGCAGCTTCCAGTCGCTCATCATCGCGCCATGGTCGATCGGTCGAACCGGCGGGACCGTCCAGCCGCTGAACGGGCGCCTCGTGGGCGTGCGCTCGAGGGTCCGCTCGCGACCAGCGCTCGGCCGGGGCTCCATCTCCGCGCCGCCGGACAGTCCGCTGGCATTCGTCAACGGAGCCCGCCGGCTGATCAGCTTCGGCCTGCGCGACGTCGAGTTCACGTTCGGCATCTGAGTCACCGAGGGCCGGCTCTGCTTCTATAATCGAAGCGGCGATGCCGACTCCGCTGGCCACCCACCTCGCGCAACCGCGACTCTCCTGAAGGCTCGGATCGGCGGTAGGTAGGCGATGCGGTTGATGCAGGAGGCGCTGGCGGCCGCGCGTCGCTGACGGCGGTGGGGCACAAGACGTAGCTGAAATTCCGGGTACAGAAACGCCTCGCCGCGCATCGCGGCCCGGCAGGCCTCCACCAGATCGCGATCGGCCACCGCCTTGAGCACGTCGCCGGACGCGCCCGCCTTCAGCGCCTAGTAGAGGTAGCGCTCGTTCTGGTGCATCAAGAGGATCAGCGTGCGCAGCCGCGGCTTGCGCCGGCGTAGCTCGGCAACCGCCCGCAGCCCGGTCATCCGCGGCATCAGGCGGCGTTGACCATCGGAACCTCCTGGGCGGTTGGTGGGCTGCGCTTAGCTTAGGTCGGGGTCAACGATCGCGAGCGGGGGCGCGGTTGAACATGGGGGCCCGATCCCATCTCAGGCGCGGCAGCAGGTGTGTCGGCGGCCGCAGCGCTCAGCTGCTGCCGGCGTTGGCGCCCACGCCGTTGAGCCACACGCGCATCGACTGGCCGGCCGGCGTGATCTGCCCCTCCTCATACCCGGTGGTCGCTCTCGCGAGCGTCACCCCATCCCGGGTCGACCAGCCGTACTCGATCCCGGTGCCCGCCGCCGCATAGCGGGCGATCGGCTGCCCCTGGGCAAGGATCGTGCCCGCGGGAGCGATCGCGGTGATCTCCTCCGCGACGTACTGCACCTTCCCCGCGTCCGGTCCCTGCAGCAACTCGAAGTACACCAGGGGCTGGCCGGCGTACCAGTTCGGGATGATCGCGAGCACCTTGATCTGACACGGCGCCAGGATCGGCGCGCCGACCGGCAGGTTGGCGTCGACCCCCTGGTCGGTGCGCTCCCAGTGGTTCACGTAGCGCAGCGGATCGATGTAGGTCGTGCTCGTCACGCGCGCGTAGACCAGCTCCAGCCGCAGCTGCTGCTTGACCTTGGCCAGCGACGGCGCGTGGGCGTTGACGTCACCGACGGGGGCATCGCCGGCGGTGGGGAGCACGCTCGCGTGCGTGCCGGCGCTCGGCTCGACCACCTGCGGCCGGGCCTGGTGAAGCACGCCAGCCGACGCAGCCTTCGTGTGTCCGTTAGGCGTGGTGGTCGCGTGGCGGCTGCTCCCACAGCCGGCGAGTCCGAGCACGACCAATAAGAGCGCGAGCGATCTGCGCATCGACACAGTGTGCCGATCGGGTCAGCCGGCCGCGCAGGACCTATGATGGCGGCACGCGCAGTCTCACCGCCACCCGCCGATGAGCGATCCGCCCCGTCCAGAGTCCGCCCCCGGAACGCCGGTCGATCGGCCCGCGGTACCGGCGCTGCGCGCCTCCGACGCCGAGCGTGAGCAGACCGTCAACGTGCTGCGCGAGGCGGCCGGCGAGGGCCGTCTGGACGTCGAGGAGCTGGACGAGCGACTCGCCCGGGCGTACTCGCTCAAGACCAGGGTCGAGCTCGAGGCGCTGACCGCCGATGTCGTCGTGACCCCGGCGAACGCGCCAGCGACGCTCGCCGGCGTGGTCGTGCGCCCCGGCGACGGCGGCACCCGGATGGTGGTCTCGATCATGGCCGGTCACGACCGAACCGGGCACTGGCGGATCGCGCCGCGTTGCAACGTGGTCAACATCATGGGCGGCACCGACCTCGACCTCACCCAGGTCGAGCTGTCCGATCACGAGGCGACGATCACCGCGGTCTCGATCATGGGCGGCATGTCGGTGCGCCAGGGGTGCAAGCGCACCCGGGCCGAGGAACGCCGCGAGCGCGAGCTTAATCAGGCGCAGCGCCGCGACGAGCTCGGCGAATAGGTCCGCGGCCTCAGCTGCCGCGCTCGGGGCGCCAGCCGGCCTTGACGTGTGAGGCCAGAACGACGTGCGTGCGCGTGGAGATGACCTGCCGGGTCGCTCGCAGGCGATCGATCACCCGGCGCAGGTGGTCGACATCGGTGGCGCGGATCAGCGCGAGCACGTCGTGGTTGCCGGCGGTCGTGTACACGGCCTCGACCTCCGGCAACTCGGCGGCCATACGGTCCATCTCGTCGGGCCGGGTCTCGCCGGTGAAGCGCAGCTCGGTGAACGCCTCCAGGCCCCAGCCGAGCTTGGTGTAATCCACCCGCGCCGAGTAGCCCACGATCACCTCGGCCGCCTCGAGGCGGTCGATGCGCCGCTTGACGGCGGTCGCCGACAGCGTGACGTGCTCGGCGATGTCGGCGACGGTGCGCCGCGCGTCCTCCTGCAGCAGCGCCAGGATCTCCAGGTCGACGGCGTCGAGCCCGCCGGCGGTTGTGTTTTGTGCGCGCAGAGCGGTCATGACGAGATAAACCTGCGTAGACAGTCGCACACGGTTGCGTGTCGGTCAACTCGTCGCGCACCATGGCTGGGTGCTCGCGCCCATTGCCAACCAGGCGCAGCTGGACGACCGCTACACCGCCGACGCGGGGCGAGTCCTGATGAGCGGAATCCAGGCGCTGGTGCGGTTGCTGATCGCCCAAAGCCGGCTCGACGCGTCGCGCGGGCTGAACACCGGCGTCTACGTCACCGGCTACCCGGGCTCGCCGCTCGGCGGACTGGACCGCGAGATCGCTCGCTCGCGGCAGCACCTGGACCCGCAGGGGATCGTGTTCGAGCCGGCGGTCAACGAGGAGCTGGCCGCGACCGCGATCGGCGGCACCCAGCTGGTCGCCGAGCTGCCCGGCCGCACGCACGACGGCGTGGTCGGCTTCTGGTACGGCAAGGCGCCGGGCCTGGATCGCGCGGCCGACGCGATCCGCCACGCCAACGTGAGCGGCACCGCGCACCTCGGCGGCGCGGTCGCGCTGATCGGCGACGACCCGGTGTGCAAGTCCTCGACGCTGCCGAGCTCCTGCGAGCTGATGGCCGAGAGCCTGATGCTGCCGCTGTTCTCACCCGCCGGCGTGGAGGACATCGTCAGGCTGGGACTGCACGCCGTCGCCCTCTCGCGAGCCGCCGGTCTGTGGACGGCGATGAAGATCGTCTCCGACGTGGCCGACGCGTCGGCCGCCGTGGATCTCAACGAGCCGACGTCCGCGATCCCCGCGCCGCCGGTGCAGAGCCGCGGCGCACCGCCGATGCTGCTCGGCCTCAGCTCGGTCGCCGCCGAGCACGACCTGATGGGTGCGCGCCTGGACGCGGCCCGCGAGTACGGGCGCGCCCAGCGGCTGAACCGGATCGAGTTCGAGCCGTCGATGCCCCGCTGCGCGCTCGTCGCCCCTGGCCCGGCGTTCGCGACGCTGAGGCGCGCGCTGTCGCAGCTGGGAATCGGCCCCGGCGAGCTGGAGAGGATGGGGATCCGGCTGGTGGCGCTCGAGCTCGTCTGGCCGCTGCACCGTGACGACGTGCTGGCGTTCGCCGACGGCGTGCAGGACCTGATCGTGGTCGAGGACAAGCGACCGTTCGTCGAGCGCCAGCTGCGCGACCTGCTGTATGGAGTGCCGGATGCCCCCCGGGTGCTGGGCAAGCGCGACGCCGAGGGCCGGTCACTGATCGAGCTCGCGGGAATGGTCGATGCCGACGCGGTGGCGCGGGTACTCGCCCGTCACTGGGGCGACCGGCTCCCACAGCGCGCACGCGAACATGTCGACGCGGCCGCGCTGCGCGTGCGTCAGGTCGCGGCCGCGACCGGATCCACGGTGGCGCTGGCCCGCACGCCGTTCTTCTGCTCGGGGTGCCCGCACAACCTCTCGACGCGGACCCCCCGGGATCAGCTGGTCGGCGCCGGGATCGGCTGCCACGCGCTGATCTGGGTTGACTCCTCTGACCAGCGCGGCCACCTGCTCGGCGCGCCGCAGATGGGCGGGGAGGGCGCCCAGTGGAACGGGATGGCGCCGTTCACCAGCGATCGCCACTACGTCCAGAACATCGGCGACGGGACGTTTCATCACTCGGGCTCGCTGGCGATCCGGGCGGCGGTGGCCGCCAAGGTCAACATCACCTTCCGGCTGCTCTATAACGACGCGATCGCGATGACCGGTGGCCAGGCCGCCCCGGGTCGGCTAGGAATCTCAGAGCTCGCCCAGTGGCTGGCGATCGAGGGCGTCAAGCGGGTGATCGTGACCACCGAGGATCCCGGCGCGCTGGCCGCCTTGACGCTGCCGGATGTGGCCACCGTGCGCCACCGCGACGACCTCGATGACGTCCTCACCGAGCTGATCGGCGTCGACGGCACCACGGTGCTGCTGCACACCGATCGCTGCGCCACCGAGGAGCGTCGCCTGCGCAAGCGAGGCAAGCTGCCGACCCCCGCCCAGCGCGTCTGGATCAACGAGCGCGTGTGCGAGGGGTGCGGCGACTGCGGACGCAAGTCGACCTGCCTGTCGGTCGTCCCGGTGGACACCGAGCTGGGACGCAAGACGCAGGTCCACCAGTCCTCCTGCACCCAGGACCTGGCCTGCCTGGAAGGCGACTGCCCGTCGTTCGTGCTCGTCACCCCATCGGCCCAGCCGGACGCTCAGCAGCGGCCCGAGCCGCGGCCGATCGCGGCGCCACCGGTCACAATCGGTGAGCCCGAGCCGGCGTTCGGCACCGACGCGACCGTGCTGATCCGGATGCCGGGGATCGGCGGCAGCGGCGTCGTCACGGTGTCCCAGATCCTGCAGATGGCCGCCGTGCTCGACGGCCGCTGGTCCGCCGGACTGGATCAGACCGGTCTGGCGCAGAAGGGCGGCCCGGTGATCTCCGACGTGCGCATCGGGCCGGTGCCCGACCCCGGCTCCCCCCGCGCCGCCGCCGGCGAGGTCGACCTGCTGTTAGGACTCGACCTGCTCGGCACGATCGCGCCCGACACGCTGCGTACGCTCGATCCACAGCGCACGATCGCCGTGGTCAACCTGCATCAGACCGCCACCGCCGGGATGGTGTCCGACACGGCGACCGAGTTCCCGCCGCTGCCGGACCTGGTGACCCGGATCGAGGCCGCGACGCAGCGCGAGCGGGCACTGTTCCTCGACGCCGGCGCGATCGCGCAGGCGCTGTTCTCCGACCACATGCCGGCCAACGTGGTCATGCTCGGGGCTGCCTTCCAGCACGGCTGTCTGCCGGTCAGCGCGGAGGCGATCGAGCGCGCGATCGAGCTCAACGGCGCCGCCGTCGAGATCAACCAAGCCGCGTTTACCTGGGGGCGTGCTGCCGCCGCCGACCCGGCCGCGGTCGCGCGAGCGCTCGCCGGCATGGCCCGCCGCGGCGCCACCGGCCGCGCTGGCTCGTCGCTGGCCGGGACGCCGGACCCGGGGGTCGCCCGCCGGCTAGCGGAGGCTGAGCTACCGCGGTCGGTGAGCAACCTGGTGGCGCGGCGCGCCACCGACCTGTGCGCGTATCAGGACGCCGCGTACGCGCTGGACTACATCGAGGACGTGCTGGGCGTGCTGGCGGCCGAGCGGCAGCGCGGCGCGCCGGGGATCTGGACGGTCACCGAGGCCTATGCGGCGGCGATCTACAAGCTGATGGCCTATAAGGACGAGTACGAGGTCGCGCGGCTGCACCTGGACTCCTTCGAGCATGCCCGGCGTGACGATCAGTTCGGAGCCGACGCGACGTTTCGGGTGATGCTCCACCCACCGATGCTGCGCGCGTTGGGGATGAAGCGCAAGCTGGCGCTCGGGGCCGGCGCCCGGCCGCTGTTCACCGGCCTGCGCGCGGGCCGGCGGCTGCGCGGGACCGCGCTTGACCCGTTCGGACGCACCGCGCTGCGCCGTCTGGAGCGCGAGCTGATCGTCGAGCACCGCGCACTGGTGAGGCGAGCGCTGGGTGTGCTCACGCCCGCCACCCAGACTCAGGTCGCGGCGGTGGCCGCGCTGCCGGACATGATCCGCGGCTACGAGGAGATCAAGACCGCCAACGTCGCTCGCTATCGCGCGGCGGCCGCCGGGGCGCTGCGCGCGTTGGCAGACTGATCGGCATTGTCCGTCGACGAGCGCGCCTGGGCGGTCGCGGGCGCCGCCGTCGGCGGGGTGATCATCAGCGGCGTGTGCCTGTGCCTCGCCGCACACCTCACCGGTCGCGATGCCGACTGGGATACGGCATCCACCGCTGGGGGACGCGCGCGGCGCGGCGCGCCGGGGACGACCCGCGAACGCATTGAGGCCCCGATTGGACGCCGGACGAACCGGGTAAAGCTGCCGCCGCCGGTGTTCTTCGCCAGAGAGGGAGGTTTCATGCGCAGTTCCTGGTCGCGCTGTTCGCTGGACTGATCGCGGCGATGGTCGCCTCGTCGGCCTCGGCTGCCCAGCTGCCGGTCGTCTACAACGGCATCCTCGGCTACGCGCACGCCAACCCTACGGCCGCCCCTCCCGGCGCCAACAACTGGTCGTGCAAACCGACGGCGGCGCATCCGCGGCCGCTGGTGCTCGTCCACGGCCGTTCGCCGACATGGCCGACAGCTGGCAGGCGCTGAGTCCGCTGCTGGTCAACCAGGGCTACTGCGTGTTCGCGCTCAACTACGGCTCCTATGACGGCAGCGGCCTAGTCGGTGTTGATGCCACCGGCCCGATCGAGACCTCGGCGGCGCAGCTGTCTGGCTTCGTCGACCGCGTGCTCTCCGCCACCGGCGCCGGGCAGGTCGACCTCGTCGGTCACTCACAGGGCGGGATGATGCCGCGCTACTACCTCAAGTTCCTGGGCGGGGCGGCCAAGGTGCACACGCTCGTCGGCCCGGCACCGTCCAATCACGGGACGACGCGCGACGGGCTGTTCACGCTGGCCGGCCACTTCCCGGGCGCCCAGCGCCGCGCTGACGCTGTGCCCCGCCTGCGCCGAGCAGCAGGCCGGCTCCACGTTCATGACCAAACTCAACGCCGGCGGCGACACCGTTGCGGGGGTTGATTACACGGTGATCGAGTCGACCAACGACGAGGTCGTGACCCCGTACACGTCCGCGTTCCTGAGCGGTCCGAACGTCACCAACATCACGCTGCAATCCCAGTGCTCGCAGGATCAGGGAGAGCATCTGTCGATGCCCTATGACCACATCGCCGACGCCGACGTGCTGACGGCGCTGGATCCGGCCCACCCGCAGCGACGCGCGCCACTGCGGATCTTCGGGGGCGGCGCCCACCAGCAGCGCCTGGATCGCGGTCATCAGGCCGGCCTTGACGACGATCGCTTCCGGCGAGGTCGTGTTCAGGCAGGCGCCGTACTCGCCGGTCAGCCACGCCTGGTATTCCTCGTCCACGGTGGCAGCGTCGCCGCCGGCGGCGCGAGGAAGCGCGTCCTGAACAGCGGACCGATCGCCTCGGGATCGCCGCCCGCGTGCTCAAGCAGCGCCTGGTGGTCGGCCGGGACCATCGCCGTGCCGTCGGGGAGCACGTAGGTCGCCTGAGGCAGGTACCCGCCGGTCACCAGATCGCGGGCGGCATCGGCGATCGGCACGAACCCCTGACCACGTACGCCAGGTCGGTGGGGCGATCCGCCGGAAGCTGGCAAGCGGGAGGCGCGATCTCGGCTGGCATCGGGCGATTATCCCGCGGAAGCGGCGCACCGGGCTAGAAGGCCCCTGAAGAAGTGGGAGTTGTGATCGTGGCGCTGGAGGACGTGCCGGGGATCTGTGACCGCGCGGGCTTGTCGCGCTGGTTGTTGGGTTCGCGTGAGCGTCGGGGGTCAAGCGGTCTGAGCGGTGAGGCGGTGTCTGATGGGGTTGAGGTTGGCCAGGGCGGCGGCCCACGCCGCTTGCAATCGTGCTTTGGCGCTTCCGATGTAGCGGCTCTTGCGGGCCCCGTAGCGGTGGGCGAGTAGTCCAAGCAGCCGTTCGATCCGAGGTCTGGTGCGGCGCAGATGCTCGCGGGCGGCCGGGTCTCGGAGCGCTTGTCGTCCGGCTTGCAGCCGGCCTTCGTGGTCCATGATGCGGATCTGGCGACGGGAACGGCCGGGGCAGCAGCGCTGCTTGAGCGGACAGTCGCGGCACATCGCGCGTGAGAAATTGGCCGAGCGATAGCCACTCGTGGAGATGCTGACCGCGACGGTGTGCCCGCCGGGACAGGTGACCGTGTTCCCGTCCATGTCGATGTCGAAGTCCTGTTTGCCCAGCACCCCCTCTTCGGTCTTGCCCTCTGGCACCGGGGCGAGCACCTCGACCGCCCGTTCGGCAAGTTCGGCGCGGACCGGACCGTTGCCGTAGGCGGTATCACCCAAGATCTGTGCCGGGCGCCGCTCGGGGGGTTGGGCGTCGATGAGGTGCTTTGCCTGCGGGCCGTCGGTCGCGCCCGCGGACGCGACATGCACGGCCGTGATCAGCGGCTCTTTGGTGTTGGTCGCGGCGGCCGACAGCTTGTAGCCGTCAAACCGAGTCTGGCTGCTCTTGCGCCCGTGACGCATCTCGACGTCGACCGGGGAGAGAATCCGGTCGCTCCGGGTCCCCCGGTGCAGGCGCGGCACCCCGTCAGGGTCAATGTCGAAGTCTTGGCCGATCAACTCGCGCAACAGATCATGTGCGGCCTTCACCGCTTCGTCGCCGAGCAGGCCCTCAACCTGCCAGACGGCCGTAAGCGCCCGTTCGGCGTCCTGGGCGACCCGGGTCAGCATCCGCTCACGCTCGGGCTTCTCCCGCCAACGACAGTCCGGCTTCTCACCCGGCCGCTGGTAGTCAAACTCCAAGCCGTCATCCAGCGCCGCGCCCGCCTGCTCATCCGCTGCGCTGACCGCGTCGATCAGCTTCTTAACGCCGTGGCGAACCAACCTGACGGTGTCCTGCGTCGCCGCCGCTCCCAACATCGGCGTGGAATCGATGATTTGCTCGGCGCGCCCCTCGAGCATCCCGAGCTCCTCTGCGAGCCGCAGCGTGTTCTGAAGCGCCAGCCCCTCCTGCTTATGCAACAACAACCGGGCGCGGAACTTCGTCAACGATGTCGGGTGCCACCCCTGATGATCGACCGCCAGGCCCAGCGCGACCTTCCAGCGCAGATCCCATGCCACGCACTCCATCGCCTGCTCATCCGACACCCCGGCGCGGTGTTGCAACAACATCACCTTGGCCAGCAACGACGGCGGGATCGACGGACGACCCATCCGCGACGAGTAACACCCCGCGAAGTCCTCATCACCCACGATCCGATCACCGTGCTCAGCCAACAACGCGAAAAACGAACCCTCCGGCAACGGCCTGACCAACCCCGCCGCATCAAACATCCCAACCTGAGCAGACTGAATCGCGAGCATCCCCACAGGGTCCAAAACACCCCGGACAGACCCGCGACTATTTCAGGAGGCTTCTAGGCGGACGGTCAGGCGTCGGCGGCGCCGGCCAGCCGGGCCAGGTGCGTGCGCCAGGCGCCCTCAATATGCACGAAGTCCCAGCCGCCCTCGCCCCCGAACGCACGCGTCAACGCTGCCCGCGGGCCCTGCGGATGCAGCCGACAGCAGAAGCGTGCGGCGGCGCGCTCGCCGGACCGCGCGACCAGCAGGTCGATCACCGTGCCCCCCAGCAGTGGCGCGTCACGCAGCCTGGGCGGGAAGCTCGGTCGGCCGCCCTCGCGCAGACGCCGGGCGATCGCCGGGCGGGCGTGCTCGGTCTGGCCCCCGAACCAGCGCGCCGAGCCCTCCAGCAGCCAGGCCCAGCGCAGCGCCCGCTGCGTGCGGATCGGCCCCGCGACCCGCGCCAGGTCGGGGTTGTTCTCGGCGATCACGCGCCGCGCGTAGAGGCAGGCGGCGGTCCGCTGCAGCATCTCGCGGGACCCCGAGACGTTGGCGGCCCGCGCCTGCAGCGCCGCGGGGGAGAGCACATGCAGGTCCTCGCGGCCGGCCCAACCGGCCACGTAGCGCCGCGCCGCCGGAGCAGTGAGCATCCAGGTGACCGGCAGCAGCGGGTTGGTCAGCGCCAGCCCGGCCGGTCCGCCGTGCAGGACCACGGTGATGCCCTCGGGCGCATGGGGAAACACCTGCCCGAGCTGATCGCGGGCCCGTTCCAGGGACAGCAGCACCGTGTGCGCGTCGTCGGCATCGGCCGAGTTGTGCCGGGCGCGGAACGACGCGGAGACGCTCTCGACCCAGGCTCTATTACTCAACAGTCGTGCGCGCACGACGCGCGCACGACGCCTCCGCCATTGGCTAGACCAGAACGGGCTGACGATCGGAGGCGATCGAGGCGATCTCCTCGTGGGCCCGGCCGAACTCCTCGTCAGACAGCACCGGGGTGCCTTCGAACGGGAGATCCCGCGTGAGCTCCAGCCACGAACGGCAACCGCCGTACTCGTCGCGGACCTTGACCGTGACCGGCCGGGGGATGCGATAGGTCCGCAGCAGGATCACGTGCAGCGGATGCCGTCGCTTCCACGCCAGGCGTTTCTCGGCGTAGTCGGTCGTCCACACGTAGAACGGCGACAGAGCATCGACCGCCCGGCGGTCGCTGACGGTGAAGTGAGCGGCCACCTCCGCCCACGCGCGAATCCGCACGCGGTCGGGCTGGTTCAGCTGCTCACCCCGGTGCAGCGCCTGCGGATGGGGCTCGCCGTCTGACCAGACGCCCTCCTCGAGCGCTCGCGAGAGCTCGGGGCGGTGGGATTCGCGCACCAGGTCGGCGCGCTGGTGGTCGAACGTCGGGTACAGGAAGAACCGCTCGTAGTCGAGCTTGAAGTGTTTCTCCGGTTCACGGATACCGCCCTTGCGAAGCGTTAAAAGCTGCTCGCCCTCGGCGAGCGCCCGCACAGTGACGGCCCATTCTTTAAAAGCAATCGGCATGTGAGATTTAAAGGGGAAGACGGTTTTTAGAGACGTCCAGCGCGCGCAGCTTGTCGTTGCAAACGTCAGCACCGGGACGAAGGAGATTGTATGCGAGATCCGCAGAATCGCAAAATCTACCTGCAAATCATGGGCGTTTATACCTATGTACAGACGTCGAAGCTACGCGATCGTAAGCGGTCAGCGGGAGTCTCCGTAGCCCCCGCCGCCCGGCGTCTCGATCCGCAACCGCTGCCCGGGTGCGAGCTCGCCGATCGCCTTGGACGCCAGCGGCCAACCGTCGAGCAGGTTGCGCCCCGGGGCCCCATCGCCGCCGCCGGCCGCGCCGGCCGGGGCGTGGCGTCGGCGCTCGGTGATCAGCGAATAGCGGAGCGGCGCGAGCGCCTCGAGCTCCCTGATCACCCCGTCGCCGCCGCGGTGGCGCCCGTCGCCGCCCGAGCCGCGGCGCAGCGCGTACTGCACGACCCGCATCGGGAATTCGAGCTCCAGCGCCTCAACCGGTGTGTTCAACGTGTTGCTCATCGCCACGTGCACGCCGCTGGGCCCGTCGGCGTCCTCGCAGGCGCCCTGACCGCCGCCGATCGTCTCGTAGTAAACGACGTCCTCGTCCCCGAGCGTGAGGTTATTCATCGTCCCCTGCCCGAGCGCATGGCCGAACGCTCTGAGCACGACGTCGGCCACGCGCGATGAGGTCTCGACGTTGCCGCCGACGACCGCCGCGGGCGAGCGGGCGTTGAGCAGCGAGCCCTCCGGTGCGATCACCCGCAGCGGGCGATAGGCGCCCGCGTTGGCCGGGATGTCCGGATCGGTGAGCACCCGGATCGCGAAGTAACACGCCGAGCGGGTGACTGCCAGCGGGCAGTTGAGGTTGCCCTCGTGCTGGTCGGCGGTGCCGGTGAAGTCGAGCGTCAGCATGTCCGCCGCCACGCGCGCGGTGACCGCGATCCGTAGGTCACCCTCGCGCGCCTCGAGCACGTCGTGAGCGGTCCGCACGCCGTCGTCGAGGGCGTCGATACAGGCGCGGGTGCGCCGCTCGGCGTAGTCGAGCACCGCGGTGAACGCCGCCCCCAGCGTGTCGGCGCCGACCCGGTCGCGCAGCTCGGTCAGGCGCAGCGCGCCCAGCCGGCCGGCCGCCAGTTGGGCACGCAGATCGGCACGACGCTGGTCGGGGCGGCGCATCTGCCGGGTGAGTTCGGCGATCGCGGCGTCGTCGAGCACCCGCGGCTCGATCACCACGCCCTCGTCGGCCAGGGTGGTGCTGTCGGCCGGCATCGAGCCCGGGGTGGGCCCACCGACGTCGGCGTGGTGCGCGCGATTGGCGGCGAATGCGACTAGCGTCTCATCGTCGAACACGGGCGTGATCACGGTGATGTCGGGGAGATGCGTGCCGCCGCGATAGGGGTCGTTGAGGATCCACGAGCGCCCTGGCGCGTGGTCCTCGTCAAGCACCGACGCGACCGCGGCCGGCATCGCGCCCAGGTGCACCGGGATGTGCTCAGCCTGCATCACCATCTCGCCCGCCGGGCTGAACAGCGCGGTCGAGGCGTCGCGCCGCTCCTTAATGTTGGCTGAGTGCGCCGAGCGGATCAGCACCGCGCCCATCTCCTCACAGATCGCGTGCAGCGCGCCGGTCAGCACCTGGAGCTCGACGGCGTCCACTAGCCGCCACCCGCCTTGCGGATGTGGATCGTGCCCTGATCGTCGACCTCGCCGGCCCAGCCCGGGGCCACCAGCAGCGTGGACTCCGACAGCTCGACGACCGCCGGTCCGACGATCGCGGTGCCGGGCGCGGGAGCGCCGCGGAGCACCGCGAGCTCGATCGGCTGCCCGCCTAGCGTCGCCCGGCGGCTGCCGTGCGCCGATGCCGCCGGGTCCGGTGGCTCGCGATCTCCGTCGGCGCTCAGCGATACCTCGGCCCCGGCCACGCTCGCCGACACCCGCAACGTGACCAGCTCGAGCTCCTGCTCGGGATCGTGGTAGCCGTAGCGCTCCTCGTGGATTGCCTCGAACGCCGCGCGCAGCTCGTCGGGCTCGGGGCGCAGCCCGCCGGCCACGGTCAGCTCGAAGGCCTGTCCGCGATAGCGCAGCTCATAGCTGGCGGTCAGCTGCGCCGCGTCGGGGCCGGTCGACTTCAGCTCGGCGCGCGCCTGCTCGCCGAGCTCGGCCACCAGCTCGGCGATCGCGTGCGCGTGCAGCGCATCGCCGCGCAGGAACACGCTGCGCTGCACGTCGCGGCGCCGAGGCGAGACGACCATCCCCAGTGCCGCCAGCACCCCCGAGGCCCGGGGGCACACGATCTCGCCGATGCCGAGCTCGTCGGCGACCGCGGCGGCGTGCAGGCCGCCGGCGCCGCCGAACGCGAGCAGCGCATAGCGGCGCGGATCCACGCCTCGCTGGACGGTGACGACCCGCAGCGCGCGCACCATCTCGGCGTTGGCGACGCGGATGATCCCCTCGGCGCACGCGTCAGGATCGAGCTCGAGCCGGTCGGCGAGCGTCGTGATCGCCGTCCGCGACGCGTCGGCGTCGAGCTGGACGCCGCCGGCCAACGGGGCGTCGGCGGGCAGGTAGCCGAGCAGCAGGTGGGCGTCGGTGACCGTCGGCTCGGTGCCGCCGCGCCCGTAGCAGGCCGGACCGGGGTCAGCCCCCGCCGAGGCGGGCCCGACGCGCAGCGCGCCGCCGGGATCACACCACGCGATCGAGCCCCCGCCGGCCCCGACGGTGTGCACCGCCACCATCGGCAGCGCCAGCGGGCGATCGGCGATCGTGCCCGCGCTCTGCTCCTGGACCGTGCCCTGATCAACGACGCAGACGTCGCACGAGGTGCCACCCATGTCAAAGCACAGGGCATCCGGGGTCCCGGCCGCCCGCGCCACGTAGGCGGCGCCGGCGGCTCCCCCGGCCGGCCCCGAGAGCACCGTCCACGCGGCATGGCCGGCGGCTGACTCCAGGTCGATCAAGCCGCCGTTGGACTGCATGATCGCCGGCTCGGGCACGCCGAGCTCCTCGCAGCGCTGAAGCAGCCGCCGCAGGTAACCGGCCAGCAGCGGGGAGAGGGAGGCGTCGACCTCGGTCGTGCTCGCGCGTTCGAACTCGCGAAATGTGCCGACCACCTGATGCGACAGGGAGATGTGGACGCGATCGGGCCCGCCCAGCTCCCGTCGCAGTGCTTCGCCCACGGCCAGCTCGTGTGCAGGGTGCCGGTAGGAGTGCAGCAGTGCGACGGCGACTGACTCAGGCCGGTAGCCGGCCACCGCGCGGGCCAGTTCGGCTGCCGCCTCGTCTGAGAGCGCGCGCAGCGGGCCGTCCGGCGTCATTCGCTCCGGAGCGCCGAAGCGGCCCTCGTCGGGGGTCAGAGGCGCTGGGCGCGCGGCGCACAGGCGGTACAGCTCCGGTCGGTTCTGGCGGCCGAGCGCGATGATGTCGGTGAACCCCTCGGTGGCCACGAACGCCGTGCGCGCCCCCGTGCCCTGCAGCAGCGCGTTGGTGGCGACGGTCATGCCGTGTGCGAATTCGGTCACGTCCTGCGGGTCAGCGCCGGCCTTGGTCAACGCGGCCCTGATCGCGGCCACCACGCCCTCGGACTGATCGCCTGGGGTGGTCGGAGCCTTCGCGGTGACCAGCCGCCCGTCGCCGACCGCCAGCACGGCGTCGGTGAACGTTCCCCCGACATCAACGCCGAGCAACATCGGTCGACGGTATCTGACCGGGCGACTAGTGTCCCGTCTGGGACACTACGCGGCTAGCGCCTGCTCCAGCTCCTCGGTCTCCGCCAGGTGTTGGTGCGACGGGCAGTAGCCGTTCTGGGGCAGCGGCATCCGCTGGCACGGCGTGCCCTTGCGGGTGCTGGCGCGGCACTGCAATGGGTTGCCGTACAGGTCATAGCCGTTCTGGGGCTGACTGACCATGAACTCGTCGGCGCAGGCGAGGTAGCGCTCGATCACCCGCAGCACGCGGGGTTGAGCGCTCATCGGGAAGTACGCGCGGATGTCGTGGAACAGCGTCCGCGACGGTCGCGCGAAGTAGTGACGATCGGTCGCCAGTCGCTCCACCGCTGCCTCGCAGGAGCGCAGCACGCGCTCGTGGTTGGCGTGGCAGCTGCACGCATTCGGAGCTTCGATGATCTCGTCTGCGATCTCCCGGTAGATCGCGCGGCTGAACCGATACATGTGCGGTCGCTCCTTCCTTGATGCTCCCTGGCCGGCAAGGTCGTGCCTTTCCTACTCACGAGTATCCGCCCCACTTGTGAATTTGATCAGCGATCCTGTATTAACTGCTTGTTAAGCCAGAAGTTGGAGTCTTCCCGCAAATCGACGGCTGGGCGACTATGACCAGCTGACGAGCATCGGTTCGCGGCCGTCGGCGAGTGTCACGTGGCGACCCCCCATGCCCGCATCGCGCTCCGGGAAGTCCCGGCGCAGATGGGCGCCGCGGCTCTCCCGGCGATGCAGTGCGGCGATGGCGATCAGACGTACCAGCGGATGCTCGTCGGCGCTCAGTCGGCGCAGGCCGTCGCCGTCGCGCTCCAGCCCCGCATAACGCCACAGGGCGGCGCGCGAGGCCGCGGTGATCCCGCTCGGCGGGCCCGGCCGGGAGGTCATGACCGCGGGCGCGTCGCCCGCCTGCGCCGCGGTCTGCACGGCGCTCTGGGCTGCCCGGGCACCGAACACGAAGCACTCGCTGAGCGAGTTGGAGGCCAGCCGGTTGGCGCCGTGAAGCCCCGTGCAGGAGCACTCGCCGACCGCGAACAGGCCGGGCAGCGACGCGCGCCCGTGCAGGTCGGTGGCCACTCCCCCCATCATGTAGTGCGCGGCCGGAGCGACCGGCACGAGCTCGCGCTCGGGGTCGATCCCGGCGTTGCGCAGCGCGCCGACGACGTTGGGGAACAGCGCCGGGTCGACGTGACGCATATCGAGTCCGACCGAAACGTTGCCGCTGGTGTCGATCTGGTGCTGGACCGCGCGGGCAACCTCATCGCGCGGCGCGAGCTCGTCGACGAAGCGCTCACCGGCGGCGTCCAGCAGCCACGCCCCCTCGCCGCGCACCGCCTCGGTGACCAGGAAGCCGTCGGCCCCGTTCGCGCCCACCACGGCGGTCGGATGAAACTGCATCAGCTCCAGGTCGGCGAGCTGCGCTCCGGCGTCGAAGGCCAGCATCAGGCCGCCCCCGATCGCTCCCGGCGGGTTCGTCGTCCGCGACCACATCGCGGCCGCGCCGCCGGTCGCGAGCACGATCGCGCCCGCCGTCAGCACCGTTGCGTCGTCGAGCACGATCGCGGTGGCGCGGCCGTCGCTGGCGACGATGCGCGTCACCCGATGGCCCTCCAGCACCTCGATCCGCTCGTCCTGGGCCGCCAGCGCCGACAGCCCCCGGATGATCCGCCGGCCGGTGGCCGCGCCGCCGGCGTGCACCACGCGGCGCTTGGAGTGCCCGCCCTCGAGCCCCAGCGCGAGCTGGCCGTGACGATCGGCGTCGAAGTTCACGCCCAGCTCCTGCAGGTCGCGCACCGCGCCCGGAGCCTCGTCGCACAGCACGCGGGCCGCCGATTCGCGCACCGCGCCGCGACCGGCGGCGATCGTGTCGGCCAGATGCGCGGCGGGGCTGTCCTGCGCGGCCAGCGCGGCCGCCAGCCCGCCCTGCGCCCAATAGCTCGAGGAGCCGGCCAGTGGCTGAGCCGAGACCAGCGTGACCGCGGCGCCCAGGCGGGCGGCGCGCAGCGCTATGTAGAGCCCGGCGGCACCGGCGCCCACCACCGCGACCTGAGCCTTGAGCTGCTGCACCGACCGGTACGTTATCCGTCGATGACGGCCGCCCCCGTGTTTCTGGATCACCCCGCGTCACTGGCCCACGAGACCGGCGCTCACCCCGAGCGGCCGGCACGCATGGTCGCAATTTCCCAAGAGCTTGAGCGACGCGGGTGGCTGGGCTATGCGCGACGGCAGTCCCCCGAGGTCGCGCGGTCAGATCTGCTGGCCGTCCACCCCGAGCGCCAGATCGAGCTGATCGAACGCGCGGCGGACCGTGGCGGGGCGCAGATCGACGCCGACACGGTCGTCTCGCCGGGCTCGTTTCAGGCCGCCGCGCACGCCGCGGGCGGCGCGGTGGCGCTCGTCGACCTGCTCCTGGACGGCGCCGCCCCGACCGGTTTCAGCGCCCACCGGCCGCCGGGCCATCACGCCGAGCGCGACCGCGCGATGGGCTTCTGCCTGTTCAACAGCATCGCCGTCGCCGCACGCCACGCGGTCGCGGAGCGCGGGTGCGAGCGGGTGATGATCGTCGACTGGGATGTGCATCACGGCAACGGCACCAACAACGTCTTCCACGCCGATCCGCAGGTGCTGTTCCTCTCGATCCACCAGTCGCCGCTGTATCCCGGCACCGGGCCCGCCAGCGACGTCGGCTCGGGCGCGGGTCGTGGGTTCACGGTCAACCTGCCGGTGGCCCCCGGCTCGGGCGATGACGTGTTCGCGGCGCTCGTTGATCACGTCGCGGTGCCGTTGGCGCGGGAGTTCGCGCCGCAGCTGCTGCTGATCTCCGCCGGGTTCGACGCCCACGCCGAGGATCCGCTCGCCGACTGCCAGGTGACCGAGGCGGGGTTTTCGACGATGGCCCGCTCGCTGGCCGACGTCGCGGCGGAACTGGAGGTGCCGGTGGGGGCCGTCCTGGAGGGCGGATACGCGTTGGACGCCCTGGGCCGGTCGGTGGCGGCGACGATGGAGACGCTGGCCGCGCCGCCCCGCGCCGCGGCGCCGACCCCCGCCGGACGCTCCGATCAGGCGCGGGCGGCCCGCGCGCGCCTGGCGCAGTGGTGGCCGGGCTTGTCCGGCGGTTAGCGGGCCGCCGCTCTCGCTGGGGGTCTTGGGTCGCTGGGGTCTCTGGGTCGCTGGCGTCGCCGGAGCGGCCGCTGTGGCGCTGGGGTCGCTGGCGGCGCGCGCTAGTCGAGCAGCGCGCGCCAGGCGTCGAGCACGCGGGTCGCCATCGCGTCGGACGAGTAGGGCTGCGCTCGGGCGCGGCCGGGCACGCGTGGATCGCGCTGGTTCAGGTGGGGCTTCAGCGTGCGCTGCCAGGCGTGCCGGTCAAACGGCGCGCAGAGGTCGCCCGGAACGCCGGCCAGCACCTCGGGGGCGATCCCGACCGGGGTCGCGAGCACCGGCACGTCGCAGGCCAGCGCCTCCAGCACCGCCAGCCCGAAGCCCTCGCGGTCTGACGGAATCAGAACCGCGTTGGCGGCGTTGACCCACAGCGGGACTCGGTCCGGGGCGACGTTCCCGAGCGTCAGCAGCGGCGTGTCCCCGGCGGCCAGGCGAGCGAGGTCATGGCGCTTCTCGGCGCGGCGCGGATCGGAGGGGAACAGCAGGTAGCGCCCGTCGGGGTCCAGCCCGAGCTCCGTACGTGCCCAGGTCCGATCGATCGGCTGAAAGCGATGCAGATCGACGCCGCACGGCAGCACCCTGACGCGGCGCCGTCGCGCCCAGCGCGGAAGTTCGCCCGCGAGCGCCGGCGAGACGACGCCGACCAGGTCATTCAGCGCCAGCCCGGCCAGCGTGACCGGACGCGAGCGCGGGTGGGCGAGGTCGGTGCCGTGCAGGGTGACTGCGTGCACGGTGGCGGGGACGATCCGCGCGGGCCAGCTGGTGAGGCCGAAGTGGGCGTGCACGACATCAAAGCGCTCGTGTCGCTCTCGCCCGCCCGCCCGCAGCCCCCGGGCGGCGCCGGTGTAGGCGCGGTAGCCACCGGGCGCGAACGCGAACACCTCGACCTCGACCTGCCCGCTGCGCCGCAGCGCCGCCACCTGGTCGGCCACGAAGCTCCCCAGCGCCGGGTGCTCGGGCGACGGGTACATGTTGGTGACGATCAGCGCGCGCACGGCGACCGCATCTTCTCAGGAGCGCCGCCGGCTCTGGCACCATGGACGCGTGCCCGCCTCTCGTCTCGCCGAGCTTCCGATCGCCGTGTTTGACTCCGGCGTCGGCGGTCTGACCGTGCTGCACGAGCTGCTCGTCTCCCTGCCGGGCGAGGACTACGTGTACCTGGGCGACACCGCGCGGTTCCCCTACGGCGAGCGCACGCAGGCCGAGCTCGAGCGGTTCTCGATCGAGATCGCCGAGCATCTGCTGGAATCGGATCCCGCCGACCGAGCCAAGCTCCTGGTCGTCGCCTGCAACGCCGCCAGCTCGGCGGCGCTCGATGCGCTCGAGCGCCACCTGGAGGCGACCGGGCGCGACATCGACGTGCTCGGCGTGGTCGGACCGGCGACGCAGCTGGCCGTCGCCGGAAGTCGCAACGGCCGCATCGGGCTGCTGGCGACGCCCGCCACCGTGGCCAGCGGCGCCTACGAGCGCGCGGTGCTGGCCGCCGACCGTCACGTGCACGTGGAGCCGGTCGCCTGCCCCGACCTGGCGCCAATCATCCAGGGCGGGTTCCCGTTTGACGAGTCGGTGGTACGCACCGTCCGCGGCTACTGTGCGCCGCTGCGTGATGCGGGCGTGGACACGGTGATCCTCGGCTGCACCCACTATCCACTGGTCGCCCCGATGCTGCAGCGCATCCTCGGGCGCGGCGTGACGCTCGTGACCTCGGGCGCCGGCGTTGCCCGCAGTGTCGAGCGCGCGCTGACCGCGCGGGAGCGGCTCAATCCCCGCACCGCGTCGGGCGACGAGGGCAGCTACCGCTTCCAGTGCACCGGCGAGGTCGCCTCGTTCTCCGCGCTGGCGACCCGGTTTCTGCAGATGCCGCTGGGCGAGGTGCGGCACGTCGACCTCGCTGCGGGCGCACGAGCTAGGGTGGCCGCATGAGCGTTTCCGCGCGCGAACGCAGCTACGGGCGGGCCGCCGACGGGCTGCGCCCGGCCGCGATCGAGGCCGGTTTCGTGCGCACCGCCACCGGGTCCGCGCTGATCTCGATGGGCGAGACGCGCGTGGTCTGCACCGCCTCGGTCCAGGAGAGCGTGCCCCGCTGGCTGGCCCGGTCCGGCCGCGGCTGGGTCACCGCGGAGTACGGCATGCTGCCGGCGTCGACCGGTGAGCGCAAGCAGCGCGACATCAGCAAGGGCCGGCCCGACGGCCGCTCGGTCGAGATCCAGCGCCTGATCGGCCGCTCGCTGCGCGGCGTGATCGACTTCCAGGCGCTCGGCGAGCGCACGATCTACATCGACTGTGACGTGCTCCAGGCCGATGGCGGAACCCGCTGCGCGTCGATCACCGGGGGCATGGTCGCGCTGGCGCTGGCCTGCGACCAGCTGGTCGCCGACGGGCGGCTGGAGCGCACGCCGTTGACCGGCACCGTGGCCGCCGTGTCGGCGGGCATCGTCGCCGGGGCCGCCCTACTCGACCTCGACTACTCCGAGGACTCGACCGCCGAGGTCGACGCCAACGTCGTCATGACCGGTGACGGCGGCCTGGTCGAGGTGCAGGCGACCGCCGAGCGCACACCGCTGTCCCGGGCCCACCTCGACGATCTGCTGGCGCTTGCCGCTGGGGGGATCGAGTCGCTGCGCACGCTGCAGTCAGACACCG
>JBPCPC010000306.1:0-32326 GCA_050999585.1 Solirubrobacteraceae bacterium
GTCGCACACCGAGCGCCAGCCGGCGAGCAGGTCGGCCGACGGCGGCAGCGCCGGTGGCTGGGGATCGGCCACGAACGTCCCCCCGCCGCGGCCGCGGGTGGCGCGCAGGTGGCCGCTCTGGCCGAGCGCCCCCAACGCCTGGCGCCGCGTCGAGCGGGCGATTCCGAGCCGCGCCCACAACTCCCGCTCGGCCGGCAGCTGGGTGCCGGGGGCAAGCAGCCCGAGCTTGATCGCGGTGCCCAGCCGTTCGACCGTCTCCTCGAACGCCGTCTGGGAGTGCACGGGCGCGAACACCACCTCCAGTGAGCGCGCGGGCTCGGCGATCGCTGGAGGCACGCCCACCTGCGGGCTCACAGCCGCTCGAAGCCCCGAACCCGCTCCCAATCGGTGACCGCGCTTCCAAACGCGGCGAGTTCGACGTCGGCGGCGTTGACGTAATGATCGACCACCTCGTCGCCGAAGGCCGCGCGCGCCACCACGGATCCAGCGAACAGATCCCGCGCCTCGTGCAGTGTGCGCGGCAGCCGCGGCTTGTCGGTCGCCAGGTAGGCGTTGCCGACATGGGCGGGCTCGAGCTCGAGGCCCTCAGCGACGCCGTGCAGTCCAGCCGCGATGATCGCGCTGAGCGCCATGTACGGGTTCAGATCCGATCCCCCGGCCCGGTTCTCAAAGCGCAGCCCGGCGCCGTGGCCGACCACGCGCAACGCGCAGGTGCGGTTGTCCGGCGCCCACGCGATCGTCGTCGGCGCAAACGAGCCCTCGGCATAGCGCTTGTAGGAGTTGATGTTCGGTGCGAGCAGCAGCGTCAGCTCGCGCAGGCAGGCCAGTTGGCCGGCCAAAAAGGAATCGAACGTCGCCGCGTCGCGGGCGAACACCATCGGGTGGGCGGGGTCCGTGTCATCTGCGAGCGAGAAGTGGATGTGACACGAGCTGCCCTCGCGCTCGTCGAACTTGGCCATGAAGCTGATCGCCATCCCCTCCTGGGCGGCGATCTCCTTAGCCCCGTTCTTGTAGATCGTGTGGTCGTCGGCGGCGCGCAGCGCGTCGGCATAGCGGAAGTTGATCTCGTGCTGGCCGAAATTGCACTCGCCCTTGGAGTTCTCCACCGACAGCCCGGCCTGCTCCATCCCGTTGCGGATTCGCCGGATCAGCGGCTCCACGCGCGAGGTGGCCAGCAGCGAGTAATCGAGGTTGTAGAGGTTGGCCGGCTCCAACCCGCGGTAGTGCTTGTGCCAGGCCGACTCATAGCTTTCGCGGAACACCATCAGCTCGAGCTCGGTGCTGGCGTTGGCGCTCCAGCCGCGCTGTGCCAGGCGGCCGAGCTGGCCTGAGAGCACCTGGCGCGGCGAGGCGGCCACATCGGATCCGTCCGCCCAGCGCAGATCACACATCACCAGCGCGGTCGCCGGCAGCCACGGCAGCAGGCGCAGCGTCTCCAGGTCGGGCACCAGCGCGAAGTCGCCGTAGCCGCGCTCCCACGAGGACATCGCGTAGCCCGCCACCGTGTTCATCTCGACGTCGACGGCGAGCAGGTAGTTACAGCCCTCGGCGCCATGCTGCGCCACCTCCTGGACAAAATGGCGCGCGCTCAGCCGCTTGCCCTGCAGGCGCCCCTGCATATCGCACAGGGCCAGCAGGACGGTGTCGATCTCGCCCGTTTGCACCAGCTCCCGCAGCTCGTCGAGGTTCACGCCGGCGAAGGTATAGGAAGCGAGCCTTATCCGCCAGTTTCCACATCGCAGCGGCGATCCTGACGCCGAGCGGCGAGGGCGCCCGTATGATCCGACTGCGGGGTGGCGACGTAGGTCCATCTGAGCATCTTGCTGAACGAGATCCGAACCGGAGGCGCTGTGCGACGCCCAGCCTGGCTGCTCCTGGTGGCGCTGCTGGCGATCCTCGCCGTCGGCTCTCGGCCGCCTGCACAGGCCCGCGCGGCCCAGCTGCAGTACTCCAATCCGATGCGCGACGGGCGCACCGGCAAGCCGCTGTCCTGCCCCGATCCGAGCGTGATCAAGGCCAGTCGCGGCCGGTGGAACTATTTCCTGTTCTGCACCTCGGACAACGCTCGCAACGCGTTCCCGATCTGGATGTCCGCGGACCTCGTGCACTGGTATCCGGACGGGTTCGTGTTTCCCGCCCATCATCAGCCACGGTGGGCGGTGCCCTCGACCGGCACCAGCCGCCTCGGTCTGTACTGGGCGCCGTCGATCTATCGGATCCAGAACCGGTGGGTGCTGTACTTCGCAACGATCTACAACCCGGCGTCGGGTGCGATCGGCTCGGCGACGCTGAAGCCGCACACGATGGTGCTCGGCGTGGCCAGCTCGAGCTCGCTCGCCGGGCCGTGGCACGCCGAGCTCCTGCACTACCCGGGTCAGCTCAACGCGTCCAGCAGCAGCCCCAATCAGGAGCGGGTCGGCGGCGACATCGACCCGGGCGTGGTGCGCGATCCCCGCACCGGGAAGCTCAGCATCTTCTGGGCCGAACAGCGCGAGCAGATCTGGGAGAGCGAGCTGTCCCCGAACGGACTGACGATGGGTCCCGACATCCGGCTCGCGCTCTCGGTCTCAGAGCCTTGGGAATGTGACCCCGACGACGCGGAATGTACGATCGAGGGCCCGCAACCGTTCTACCACGACGGCCGGTTCTACGTGCTCTACAGCGGCGCCAGCACCTGGGACTCGACCTACTCAGTCGGCGTGGCCTCCTCGAGCGCGGTGCTCGATCCGACGCAGCCGTTTGAGAAGCTGGCCAAGCCGATTCTGAGAGCGGGCAACGGCTTCCTCGGGCCCGGCGGCGAGTCCGCTCCGGTGATCGGACCCCACGGGCAGCAGATGATCCTGTACCACGCGCTCACTCATCCGATCGCGCATCACACCTCGGGGCTGCGCGAGCTGATGCTCGGACAGCTCAACTGGATCGACGGCTGGCCGCTGGTCAACGACGGGATTGCTCGCTGACGAGCCCCCCGGGTCGGATCCGTAGCCCGATCCGGGCGCGAATCGCTTGGCTTCGCCGTGATCAATCGGTAGGATCGCGCCCTCGTGACTTGGGGATTTCTGTGGCTGATGCTTGCGCTCAAGCTGCCGCTGGCAGCGCTCATCTACCTCGTCTGGTGGGCGATCAAGCAGGAGCCTGACGAATCGTCGCCGTCCGATGACGACGGTGGCGTCAAGCGCCACTCGCGTCCGCATCCGCGCCAGCCGTTCCCGAAGCGCCCGCGCCGCGGCCCCCACGGCGATCCGGCGCCGGCCCCTCCGGCCCGGGTGCGTACTACGCGCGCCCGCGCGCGCACGCTCGGGCACTGAGCCGAGCGAGCCGAGCCGGCGCCTCCGACCCGACCCGACGGGTCCGGCCGGGTCAACGCTGCCCCGGCAGCGCGCGCGCTCGCCTCACAGCGGGGGTGGGCGAGGATCTCCCAGCGAGGTGGGGCCGAGGATCTCAAGAGCTGGGGGTGGGCTGAGGATCTCCGAGCGGGGTGGGGGGCGAAGTTTCAGAGCGGGGTGGGGACCTCCGCGCCGAGCTCGCTCTGCGAGCCTCGTCTGACGGGGCCAGCGGAGCGAGCACGCGCAGTCCGCTCCGTGCCCGCTCTGAAATCCTCGCGTCGCGATTGGCATCCCCGCCGACCTTCGCCGCTGTCAAACTGCGCCCGATGAGCGCTGACCCAGGCACCGTTGCCACCTCCGTCCTCTCCGATGGGACGATCGCGGAGCTGGTGGCGGCAGGTCGGATCGGCATCGACCCCTGGGATCCCACGCTGGTCCAGCCGGCCAGCGTTGACCTGCGCCTCGGGGACTCGTTCCGCGTGTTCCACAACCACCGGGCGTCGGTGATCGACCTGCGCCAGCCGCCGGACAACCTGACCGAGGAGGTGATCGTCGGAGCGGGCGAGACGTTCGTGATCCACCCCGGTGAGTTCTGCCTCGGCCGCACGCTGGAATGGGTCGAGCTGCCCGACGACATCGTCGCCCGGATCGAGGGTAAGTCCAGCCTCGGCCGTCTCGGGCTCATCGTCCACGCCACCGCCGGCTTCTGCGATCCCGGCTGGAACGGGACGCTGACCCTGGAGCTCAACAACCTCACGCGGGTTCCGATCATCCTGCATCCGGGCCTGCCAATCGCCCAGCTGTCGTTCATGACGCTCGATCGCCCGGCGCTGCGCCCCTACGGCAGTCCGGAGCTGGGCAGCCACTATCAGGGCCAGCGGGCGGCCACCCCGAGCCGGTACGGAGCGACGCCGAATCGCGGCGCAATCGGATAGGCTCGCGCCCCTGATGTCGCTGCTACTGCTCGCCGTCTCAGACCCCTCCAAGGTCCCGTTCTATATCTGCGGTGGCCTGCTCGCGGTGTGGGCGGTGACGCTCGCGGCGATCGGCCTCAGCCGCCCCGAGTTCCCCAACAACCTGAGCGGCCAGCGCGGCGTGATCGGGATCAGCTTCGTGCTGATCGTGCTCGCGATCGGCGCCGCGATCATCAGTTCCTGAGCGGTCCGGCACGCCGCGGCGTGTCAGAGCCGCCATGCCGCGGGTAATACAGTTGTCCAGAAGGTCGTCCGCTCGACCCCGGGGCGGGCTTTGCGACCCCCCGGCAATCGCGCGACAGGAGTGCTATGACGACCGAGATTCAGCAACCAGAGAATGGCGGCGGCGTAGCGACGTCGGGCGACACCCTCACGGTGACCGACAACCGCACCGGCCAGACGTACGAGATCCCGATTGAGGACGAGACGATCCGCGCCACCGAGCTGCGTAAGATCAAGGTCAACGAGGATGACTTCGGCCTGATGACCTACGACCCTGCGTTCATGGCGACGGCGTCGTGTCGCTCGGCGATCACCTACATCGACGGCGACAAGGGCATCCTCGAGTACCGCGGCTGTCCGATCGAGCAGCTGGCCGAGAAGTCGAGCTACCTGGAGGTCGCCTACCTGCTGGTTCACGGCGAGCTGCCGACCCAGAAGCAGCTCGGCGACTGGGACCATCTGATCACGATCCATACGTTCGTGCACGAGAACGTCAAGGAGTTCATGCAGGGCTTTCGCTACGACGCGCACCCGATGGGGATGCTGCTGGCGTCGGTCGGGGCGCTGTCGACGTTCTATCCCGAGGCGTCGGCGATCAAGGATCCCGAGGCTCGTTACATCCAGGTGATCCGCCTGCTGGCCAAGATGCCAACGCTAGCCGCGTTCTCCTATCGCCACAACCGGGGGATGCCGTACGTCTATCCCGACAATGACCTGAGCTACGCCGGCAACTTCCTCTCGATGATCTACAAGATCGCCGAGCTCAAGTACGAGCCAGATCCGCGTCTCGAGCACGCGCTCGACGTGCTCTTCATTCTGCACGCCGACCATGAGCAGAACTGCTCCACGAGCGCGGTGCGCAGCGTCGGCTCCTCCCAGGTCGATCCCTATTCGGCGATCGCCGCCGGTGTCGGCGCGCTCTACGGACCGTTGCATGGCGGCGCCAACGAAGCGGTGCTGCGGATGCTCACGCGCATCGGGACCCAGGAGAACGTCCCCGGTTTCATCGAGGGCGTCAAGAAGGGTGATGAGAAGCTGATGGGCTTCGGCCACCGGGTCTACAAGAACTTCGACCCGCGGGCCAAGATCATCAAGACGGCCGTCGAGGAGGTGTTCGAGGTGACGGGCAAGAACCCGTTGCTGCAGATCGCCACCGAACTGGAGAAAATCGCGCTCGAGGACGAGTACTTCATCAGCCGCAAGCTGTATCCCAACGTCGACTTCTATTCCGGGCTGATCTACGAGGCGCTGGGGATGCCGGTCGAGATGTTCCCGGTGCTGTTCGCGATCGGGAGGACGAGCGGTTGGATCGCCCAGTGGCTGGAGATGATCGACGACCCGGAGCAGAAGATCAGCCGGCCGCGCCAGATCTACACCGGCGGCCGCGGCCTGGACTACGTACCGATGTCTGAGCGCTGAGCGCTGAGCGCGCGACGCCTGCGCAGCCGATGACGGCATCCGCCACCCCCGAGGCCCCGACTCGTCCGTCGGGACCGCCGCGCCGGTACCAGATGTACATCGGCGGTGAGTGGCTGGACGCCCGCTCCGGTGAGACGTTTGAGACGGTCGATCCGTTCACGGGTCAGCCGTGGGCGGTCGTGCCACGAGCCGGCACGGCCGACGTCGACCTCGCCGTCAGCGCCGCCCGCCGAGCGTTTGACGACGGCCCGTGGCGGCGCATGACCGCCGTGGAGCGCGGCCGGCTGATGCGCAGGCTGGCGGACCTGATCGCCGAGCGGGGGCGGGAGATTGCGATCATCGAGAGCACCGACAACGGCAAGCTGATCCGCGAGATGGAGGGTCAGCTGAAGGGACTGCCCGATTACTACGAGTACTTCGCTGGCGCGGCCGACAAGCTGCACGGTGAGACGATCCCCGCCGACAAGTCCAACTTCTTCATCTACACGGTGCGCGAGCCGATCGGTGTCGTGGGGGCGATCACGCCGTGGAACTCGCCGGTCCTGCTGATGACCTGGAAGCTCGCGCCAGCCCTGGCCGCCGGCTGCACGTTCGTTGTCAAGCCGGCCGAGCAGGCGCCCGCATCGACGCTCGAGTTCGCGCGCCTCGTGGACGAGGCCGGGTTCCCGCCAGGGGTGTTCAACGTCGTCACGGGGTTCGGACCCGATTGCGGGGCGCCGCTGGCCGAGCATCCGGGCGTCGACAAGGTCGCATTCACTGGCTCGACCGCGGTCGGGTCGTCGGTCATGGCCGGCGCGGCGTCGCACGTCGCGCACGTCAGCCTCGAGCTCGGGGGCAAGTCGCCCAACGTGGTGTTCGCCGACGCCGACATCGAGGCCGCTGTGAACGGGATCGTCGCCGGGATCTATGCCGCCACCGGGCAGACGTGCATGGCCGGCTCACGGCTGCTGATCGCCGACGATGTCTATGACGAGGTCGTCGAGCGGGTCGGCGCGCGGGCGAGCGCCGTGCGGCTTGGCGATCCGCTCCAGCCGGACACCGAGATGGGCCCGGTGGCGTTCTCGGCCCACCGCGACAAGGTCGAGTCGTTCATCGCCGAGGCGCTTGACGATGGAGCGCGCCTGATCAGCGGCGGCGGCCGGCCGACCGCGCCCGAGCTGGCGAGGGGCTTCTTCGTGCAGCCGACGCTGTTCGGTGATGTCGCCACTGGATCGCGGCTGGCCCGCGACGAGGTGTTTGGCCCGGTCGCGGCGGCGATCCGGTTCTCCACCGACCAGGAGGCGCTGGCGCTGGCCAACGACACGCCGTTCGGCCTGGCGGCCGGAATCTGGACGCGCGACGTGCAGCGGGCGCATCGAATGGCGCTCGGCGTGCGCGCCGGGACGATCTGGGTCAACTCCTACCGGGCCGTCGGTCCGATGGCGCCGTTCGGCGGCTTCAAAGCGAGCGGCCTGGGACGCGAGAACGGCATGCAGGCACTGCTCGAGTACACCGAGGTCAAGACCGTCTGGATCGAGCTCACCGGCGCCACTCGGGACCCGTTCAACCTCGCGTAACCGCCCGCTGAATACATAAGCCTGAGTTATGAGTAAGGTAAGCGTGCGCGCTCGCACACATGAATGCGCACGTTTCTCCGTATGCTCACGGTATGGAGATCTTTGCTCTCGAGGACGGAACCGCGCTGGCGATCCGGCCGATTGAGGCCGACGATCGCGAGCGTCTGCGCGAATCTCACGCCCGGCTGTCACCGGAGTCGCGCTACCGCCGCTTCCTGACGACCAAGCCGGAGCTGAGCGCCGCCGACGCCCGCTACCTGGTCGAGCTTGACGGCTGTGATCACTTCGCGCTGGTGGCGACCCGGTCAGACATTCCCGGTGAGCCGATCGTCGCGGTTGCGCGCTACGTGCGGGCTCCGGATGACCCGACGGTGGCCGAGTTCGCGATCGTAGTCGGCGATCCCTATCAGCGCCAGGGACTGGCCGGCGAGCTGATGCGGCGCCTCGCCGACGCCGCCGTGGCGCGCGGCGTGCTGCGCTTCCGGGCCACGATGCTGGCCGACAACCTCGCGATCGCCAGGGTCGTGGCCCGCCTGGCCCATGGCCCGGTGCGCCGGGAGTACCTGGGCTCCGTGTCGGAGGTGGAGATCGACCTCACGTCCGCCGGCACCGCAGAGCTGATCCCGTTTCCGGCGTCGGATGGCCACGAGGCGACGGCGGCGTGAAGCCCCAGCGCCTGCGATCATCGCGGCGTGCGCTGGAAGCTGACCGAACGCGCCGGCCCCAAGGTCAAGCGCCGCTCGTTCCCCGATGCCGAGCAGGCGCTGGACGCGCTCGAGGACCGCGGCCGCGAGCTCGCGACCGAGACGCCCGATCGGGCGGTTGATGTCAGGTTCAAGCGGTTTGAGGCGGGCGAGCAGGTCGTCGCGCGGCTGGAGGTCTCCGGTCCACAGCGGCTGGTGCCCAGCGTGCGGGCCGGCGTCGACGTGCGCGGCGACGGCTCGGTGCAGGCCTACCGCGGCCGCATCAAGCGCGAGGTGATCGAGCCGAAGCGCGCCGAGAGCGCGTTTGCGGCGCTGCGCCGCGCGGTCACCGAGTCCCGCTGATCGCTCACAGCACGAGCGTCTGGCCGTGGCGGCGCAGCCAGCGCTGCTGGTCGCGATAACCCGGCCGGTGGCGTGCGAGCAGGGCCCAGAAGCGCGGCGAGTGGTCCATCACCTGTAAGTGGCAGACCTCGTGCCAGACGACGTAGTCGAGTATCTCCTCGGGCGCCAGCAGCAGCCGCCAGTTAAAGCTCATCGCGCCGTCGCGAGAGCAGCTCGCCCAGCGGGTCCGCTGGCCGCGGATTGACAGTCGCGTGTACGAGCTGCCGGCCTGCGCGCAGGCTCGCGTCAGCCGGGGGGCGATCTCGGCGCGCGCTGCGCGCCGATACCAGCGTTCGAGCGCCGCCTCGCGGTCGGGCCCGGCCGGCGCCAGCAGCTCGTCGCCGCGCCGGTGCACGCGCGTGCGACTGGGCTCTGAACGCACCGCCAGCAGCGCACCGAGATACGGAACGGCGCCGCCGCGCGCCGCCACGGTGTCGCGGGCCAGCTCCAGCTCCGCCATCCGCCGTCCGATCCACGGCGACAGCTCGCGCACCGCGGCGGTCGCGTCGCACTCGGGCGCCCGGCGTGGCAGCACCACCTCGACGCCGCGGGCCGCGTCGACCGTCACCCGGACCCGGCGAGCGCGCTCGGAGCGTCGGACGGTGTACACGATCTCAGCCACGGCTCAGTCAGACTACGTTCTGACCCCGACATGCTGTCGTTCCCCGACATCGATGCTGCGCTCAGCGGCCCCGGCGCGCGGTTGCGCCTCGCCGCCGAGCGCGACATTCCCGAGATCCTGATCGCCCACCAGGACGATTCGCGACTGCACGCGGTGCTCGGGCTCGAGCGCCCGCCCAGCAGCGCCGAGCTGGGCCGCCGGATCGAGCGCGAGGCCGCCGACCGTGCCGCTGGCGTCGGTGTCTGGCTGACGATCCTGCCGCCGGGTCCGAGCGAGTCTGACGAGTGCTGCGGGCAGGTCTACGTCCACGATGTCGACCCCGACCATCTGCGCGCTGAGCTGGGGATCTGGGTGGTCGCGGCGCGCCGCGGCGCCGGCCTGGGCACGGCCGCTCTGAACCTGGCGGGGCGCTGGCTGCTTATGGTGTGCGGACTGATGCGTGTCGAGCTGCTGAGCGAACCCGATAACGATGCGCTGACCCGGGCGGCCACGGCCGCTGGGTTCTCGGTCGAGGGGGTCCTGCGCGCCTATGTGCGCGCCGGCCGGGGCGCGGGCCGGGCTGCAGGTCGGGGTGCGCGGAACCGGGCCGATGTCCGCGTGGTGTCGCTGATCCCGGCTGACCTGGTGGCGCCGTGAAGCAGTGGCGGGTCAGCCTGCCGGCGGGCGTCCGGCCACCGTTTGAGGTCTACGTCAACGGCGTGCGCCAGGAACTCGGCAACGATTACCGCATCGCCGCCGGAGAGCTGCTGTTCGAGCGTGAGCTGGTCCGCCAGAAGCTCAGCGGCTGGGCATGGTTCATGGGCTTCTGGGGGATCGGGACCTACCAGCGAAACGACGAGATCGACGTCCGCTATGAGCTGGACGGCCGCCCGATGGTCGCCAACGCGCTGAAGATCACGCCGCCGGGCTAACCCCGGCGACGATGTCGCCGCTGACCCAGGGCCGCAGCAGCTTCAGTGCCGACAGGATCGCGCGGGTCGCGTGCGAGTGGTTCAGGGTGTAGAAGTGGATCCCCGGCGCCCCGCGGGCCAACAGTTCGGCGCACTGCAACGTGGCGTAGGAGACGCCCAGCTGCAGGACGGCCTCGGGATCGTGCGAGCGCCACTGCAAGGCCTCCAGCAGCGACTCCGGGATGCTCGCGCCGCACATGCCGGTCATCGTCTTGATCTGGCCCAGGTTGGTGACCGGCATGATCCCGGGCAGGATCGGCACTTCGATCCCGGCGGCGCGCGCCTCGTCGACGAACCGGAAGTACAGCTCGTTGTCCAGGAACAGGTTGGTGATCAGGAACGTGGCGCCGCTGTCGACCTTCTGCTTGAGGAAGCGCAGGTCGTGGTCGCGATCGGCCGCCTCGGGGTGTACCTCGGGGAAGCAGGCCGCGCCGATGCACAGGTCCGGGAAGTCGGCGCTGATCAGGCTGGCGAGCTCGGTGGAGTAGCTCAGGCCGCCGGGGTGCGGCTCCCAATCGGTCTGACCGCGGGGCGGGTCGCCGCGGAGCGCGAGGATGTTCTCGATCCCCGCCTCGCTCATGTCCTGGACGATCGCGTGCAGCTCCTCGCGCGTGGAGCCGACGCAGCTCAGGTGCGCCATCGCCTCGATTCCGAGCTCCTGCTTGATCCACTTGGTCAGCTCCAGCGTGCGGCCGCGCGAGCTGCCGCCGGCGCCGTAGGTGACCGACACGAAATCAGGCGCGAGCGCGCGCAGGGATTCCAGCGCGAGCCCCAGCACCCGCTCGCCGGCGTCGCTCTTGGGCGGAAAGAACTCGAACGAGAACAGAGGCTCGTCGGCCTCGGCGATGATCCGGTCGATGCGCATCGCGTCAGCCTAGCAACCTTGACAAGATCGTGTCAATGTTGCGCTGGGTCGCTTGTGGCGGCGCAGCGCGAGCCACGGCGCGTGCTCCATGAACGTCGGGTTGCGGGAAGCTCGCTCCGTCGCGGCGCCCGATCGGCGTTCAGGCGACGCGCCAGCGCTCGAGCTCGCCGTCGGCCTCGCGTCGCGCCCGCCCGGCTCGTTCCAAGTGGGCCAGGTAAGACAGCGTCTGGCTGATCAGCCAGTTGGCGTTGTGGACGCTCAGCGGCTCGCTATAGACCTCGGGCACCAGTTCGACCACGGTCCGGGGCTCGCGACCCAGGGCGGCAGCGGTCAGCTCCAGACGCTCGTGCACGAGCGTGCGGTTGCCCTGGATGTGACCGGGCACGTCGAGGAACGGCTTGCCGTGGCCCGACACCGCCAGGCGGGCGTCGAGGGCGTCGATCCGATCCAGCGAGCTGAGGAACTCGCCGACCGGATCAGGCGAATAGCCGTAGTCATAGAACAGCGAGATCCGTCCCAGGAGGTGGTCTCCCGAGATCAGCACCCGCCGCTCGGGCTGGTACAGGCAGACGTGAGAGGGGGCGTGCCCGGGCGTCTCGTACGCGATCCAGGTACCGAGGTCGGTCTCGATCTGCACCCCGTCCACGAGCGGGCGATCGGCGTCGATCGGCCCGGCCAGTCCCGATGGCCAGCTCTTGGCCCGCTCGGCATAGCGGGCCAGCGCCTCGGCGGACACGCCGCTCTGGCGGGCCACCTCCAGACGACGGGCCTGCGCGGCCTCGGGGTCGTCGAGCCGCGTGCGCCCGTGGGCACTGTCGGGATGCATCCACATCTCGCAGCCGGCGCGGTTGACCACGGTGGCCGCCTGGCCCCAGTGATCGGTGTGGGCATGGGTGATCGCCAGCAGACGGACCTGCTCGAGCCGGAGGTTGACCATCTCCATCGCCCGCTCCAGATGAGCCAGCGACCCGGGCTCGTGATACCCGCAGTCGACGAGCACGATCCCGGAACCGGCGGCGATCGCCCAGGCGTTGCCGTGCGGAACCCCCGGCCACGGCAGCGGCAGCCGCAGACGCCAGAGCCCGGGCAGCACCCGCTCTCCGCGGCCGAGCTCTTTGCGCGGTGGCATCTTCGCACCATATTCGCGATACGTGGACTGCGCGCACCGAGGCCACCACGAGCTCGCCGGGGCACTAGCCTGATCTCAGTGGGACGTCGCCACCGTCAGAAGACCAAGCTGATCGCTCCCACCCATGCCTACCGCGACGCCGAGGACAACGTGCTGCAGCTGCGCGGTGCGCTCACGCCCGCCACCCGCCGCGAGTACGCGCAGACCCTGGACGGCGGCCTGGATCGCGAGGATGCACGTCAGCGCGCGATCGAGCTGCTGTTTGAGCGGTTGGCGGTCTCGTGGACGATCTCCGGCCTTGAGACCGACCGCCAGAAAGAGCTGATCGGCCGCTACCGGATGGCCTCGGCCACCGAGCGGACGTTCGTGCGCGAGTCTCTGCGCGTGCATCTCGCCGAGCACTTCCCCGAGATGGAGGCACTGTGACCGTAGCCACCGGACCCGATCCCGACGCATTCGCTGAGCTGCTCTGTGGCTGGTGCCTGGAGGTGTCGCCTGGCCAGCAGGTGCTGGTCGGCGCCACCACGCTCGCCGAGCGGCTGCTCGTCGCCCTGCACGGCGCGATCTTACGCCGCGGCGCGTGGCCGCTGGTGCGGATGACACCGGACGCGCTGGCCCGCGACTTCTACCGGCACGCCCAGGAACAACACCTCGACGGCTTTGCGCCGTTTGATACCACCGAGCTTCAGGCGATCGACTCGCTGGTGCGGATCGACGCGCCGGCCAACACGGCCGCGCTGGCCGACGTGGATCCGGCCGTGATCGCGCGGGCGGCGCTGGCCCGGCGCCCGGTTTCAGAACTGCGCCTGTCCCGGCGCTGGTGCGGCACGATCTGGCCGACGCCGGCGCTTGCCCAGATGGCCTCGATGGCCGACGAGCAGTACGCCACGTTCGTGGCGGCGGCGCTGTTCCTGGACCGCGCCGATCCGGTCGCCGCGTGGCGTGAGCTGAGCGCGCGTCAGGCGATGCTGGTCGATCGCCTGAAGACCTCCCGGCAGATCCGGATCGAGGCCGACGGGACCGACATCACGCTCGGCGTCGGCGGCCGCACCTGGATCAACTCCGACGGCCGGCGCAACATGCCTTCGGGCGAGGTCTTCACCGGCCCGCACGAGCGCTCGGCCAACGGCACGATCCGCTTCACCGTCCCCACCGGGCCCCGCGGAGTGACCGTCACCGGCGTGACGCTGAGCTTCCGCGACGGCGAGGTTGTAGAGCACGGCGCGCAGCGCGGTCAGGATTACCTGACCGCCGCGCTCGCCACCGACGACGGTGCACGTTTCCTCGGCGAGCTGGGGATCGGCACCAACACGGGGATCGACCGGGCGACCGGGCACATCCTGCTCGACGAGAAGATGGCCGGCACAGTGCACCTGGCGCTCGGTCGCTCCTATCCCGAGACCGGCGCCACCAACGTTTCGGCGCTGCACTGGGACCTGATCTGCGACCTGCGCGACGGTGGCCGGATCAGCGCCGACGGCGAGCCGGTCGTCCAGGACGGCGCCGTGCTCACATCCACGTAACGCCGCGAGGGCCGTTTGAGCTAGCGTGAGTCGCCGCATGCGTCGCACCAAGATCGTCGCCACCATCGGACCCGCCTCGCGCGATCCCGACACGCTGAAGCGGATGGTGGAGGCCGGAATCGACGTCGCCCGCCTGAACTTCTCCCACGGCGACCGCGAGCTGCACGCCGAGAACGCCGAGCGGGTTCGCGAAGCGTCGGCCGCGGCCGGTCGTCAGGTGGCGATCCTCCAGGACCTGCCCGGGCCCAAGCTGCGCATCGGCGCGGTCAAGGATGACCTCGCCGAGCTCAAGCCCGGCGAGCAGCTCGTCCTGGTGTGCGGATCGCGCGAGCTCGGCGACGGCGAGCGGATGTCGGTCTCATGGGCCGGCCTCGCCGACGCGGTCGATCCCGAGGACGTGATCTACCTCGCCGACGGCGCGATCCGCCTGCGCGTCAAAGCGGTGCGAGCCGCGGACGGCGAGATCGAGACCGCGGTCGAGATCGGCGGCACGGTCGCCAGCCGGCAGGGCCTGAACATTCCCGGCTCGACGCGCGGACTGGCGGCGGTGCCCGAGGAGGACCTCGACATGCTGAGCTTCGGCGAGTCGATCGGCGTCGACGCGGTCGCGCTGTCGTTCGTGCGCACCGCCGAGGACGTGCTCAGCGTCCGCGGCCACACCCGCCTGCCACTGATCGCCAAGATCGAGAAGCCGCAGGCGGTGGACAACGCCGAGGACATCATCCGCGCCGCCGACGTCGTGATGGTGGCCCGCGGCGACCTCGGGATCGAGCTGCCGATCGAGGATGTTCCGATCGTGCAGAAACGCCTGCTGCGGCTGGCCGGCCGGCTGGCCCGCCCCTCGATCACCGCCACCCAGATGCTCGACTCGATGGTCTCCTCCTCGCGACCCACCCGTGCCGAGGCGACCGACGTCGCCAACGCGATCCTCGACGGCACCGACGCGGTGATGCTCTCCCAGGAGACGGCGATCGGGTCCTATCCGGTGGAGACGGTGGCGATGATGGCCTCGATCGCGGAGCGCACCGAGGCGACGCTGCCCTATGACCACTGGAACGAGGAACGGGTCCGGCGCGACGCCCGCGATCCGGCCTATACGATCGCCTACAGCGCCTGCGCGGCCGCCCGCGACCTCGACCTGGCGGCGCTGGTGATTCCGACCCTGTCGGGACGCTCTGTGCGCCTGATCTCCGCCCACCGGCCCAACGTGCCGATCTACTGTCTCTCGCCGGGCAAGGAGACCGTCCGCCGCTGCGGCTTCATGTGGGGCGTGGAGGCGGCGTCGATTCCCCGCCACGAGGTGACTGAGGAACTGATCGGGGCCTGCGCGCGCCGGGCCGTGGAGCTCGGCTGGGTCAAGCCGGGCCAGCGGGTCGGGATCACCGCCGGGCTGCCGAGCGGCAGCCCGGGGACGACCAGCCTGTTCCGGGTTCAGGAGGGCTGAGGGCTGGCGGCAGTGTCGTGGGGCGGCGAATGGTGCCCGAGCCCGCCGTCACGCGGCGGCGCGCCGGTAGAACTCGGCTTCGGCGCGGCCGAGTTCGGTCGCGGGCGGGTCACCGTAGAACCACTCGCGGGCGATCCGGTGGAAGTTGCCGCGCGCGTGCAGCTGGGCGATCACCGCGAGCGTCAGCACCTCCATCCGCCGTCCGAAGATGTGGTCGGGCGGCGCGGACTCGTGACGCAGATAGCCGAAGTACTCCGAGCGCGGATCGCTCATGTCGATCAGCACCTGGGTCGCGTACAGCGGCGAGAGCTCGACGTCGCGGTCGCACGTGTACCACGAGGTGGCCGCGCGGAAGTGCGCCAGCACGCGGTCGGGGTTGAACTTCTCGGGGTTGCGGAAGAAGCCGATCTCGGTGCCCAGCCGCATGATCGTCTCGGTGTCGCCGGCGATGATCGCGCGCGCGACGCTGATCTCCAGCTCGACTGAGCCGGGCGGCATGCGCTTGAACAGGCCGAAGTCAAAGAACGCCATCCGCCCGTCCCCGAGCAGCATCGAGTTGCCCGGATGGGGGTCCCCGGAGAATTGCCCGTGGACGTACAGGCAGCTGAAATAGAAGCGGAAGATCATCTCCCCGATCCGGTCGCGCTCGGAGTGGGGGTACTTCTTAAGCTCCTCGAAGCCGGTGCCGTGCACGTACTCCGAGACCATCAGGCGCTCGTGAGACAGCGACGTGACCACGTCGGGGATCAGGATGAACGGGTGGTTACGGAAGATCCGGGCCAGCGTGCGCTGGTTCTGGGCCTCGAGCTCGTAGTCCAGCTCCTCGCCGATGCGCGAGCGGATCTCCTCGCCGATCGCCTTCGGGTCCATCCCGGGTGCGATCCGCTTGGCCACCCGCAGGATCAGGCCCAGATTCTGCATGTCGGCGCGCACCGCGGCGGCGACGCCCGGGTACTGGACCTTGACCGCCACGTCGCGGCCGTCGAGCAGGCGTGCGTGGTAGACCTGCCCGATCGAGGCGGCGGCGATCGGCTCCTCCTCGAAGTCCTGAAACACCTCGGACAGCGGCTCGCCCAGCTCCTCCTCGATCACCTTGCGCATGTCCTTGAACGTGACCGTGGGAGCGGCGTCGCGCAGGGCGGCGAGCTTGCGCTGAAACTCCTCGCGGTACTCCTCGGGCACCAGGCCGACGTCCAGGAACGACATCACCTGGCCGACCTTCATCGCGGCGCCCTTCATCGTCCCCAGCGCCTCGACGATCTGCTCGGCGGCCTCGATGTGCCGGCGCTCGAGCGCGGCGCTGCGCCCGTCCTCGGAGCGGGCGACGTTGGCCGCCCGCGTGCCCGCCTGGCGGATCGCTTGCCCGGCGGCCAGGCCGCCGATCTTGGCGGTGCGTCCCACGCGCGACGTGGGCATCTTGTCCTTGGCCATGGAGCGAGCGCCCTACGTCGAGCCCAGCTGGACCTGCGATCCCGGCACGATGTCGTCTGAGCCGTCCGGCCAGCGGACCCACGCCTTGTGTCCGCCGTCGTAGTCGTCGCCGAGCAGGATCAGGGTTGCGGACTCGCCCATCGCGATGCAGTCGCTGCTGCCCTCGGGATCCGCGCCTCGCCAGATGCGAACGAACCGGTTGTGCTCAAGCTCGTCGGCCACCGTCGTTGGATCGGTGTGGCCGGGGTGGATTCGTGTCTGTGCGGGCAGCGCCAGCAGCGTGTCCATCACCGAGGACTTGAGGTCGGTGTAGCTGGTCGAGTCCGGTGCGCGCACGCCCCCGACCGAGTTCTTGAACAGCGTGTCGCCGGTGAACACGTCCGTGCCGTCGATCAGCAGCGAGAGCATGCCCGACGTGTGCCCGGGGGTGTGCAACGGCTCGATCGTCAGCGCGCCGGCGTGAAGCTTCTCTCCCGGCGTCATCGTGCCGGTCGCCTGCGCGACGAATGGGCGCTCGCGCTCGTGAATCAGCACCGGCGTTCCCGGATGGGCGGCGAGCACCGCCTCCAGATCGGCGACGTGATCGTGATGGTGGTGCGTGAGCAGCACGTGCGTGAGATCGAACTGGCCGCGGTTGAGGTACTCCAGCAGCGGCGCCACCGGGCCGCCCGCGTCCACCATCACCGCGCTGCCGCCGACCTCGTCGGCGACCACGTAGGTATTGGACAGCCACGGGTCGCTCATGGAACGCTCGACGATCACTCCTTGAGAGGGTACCGGTCCCCTCTTAGCGGGTAGCCTCTGCACTACTTATGAGCCTCATACACACCTGCTACCGAATCCTCGACATCGATCGCTCGGTCGAGTTCTACACGGCGCTCGGCTTTGAAGAGAAGCGTCGCGCCCCGATCCGCGACGAGGCGATCAACGTCTTCATGGGCCTCCCCGAAGATGGCGACGAGCCCCGCCTCGAGCTGACCCACAACTTCGATCAGTCCGAGCCCTACGAGCTCGGGACGGGCTATGGCCACATCGCGATCACCACCGCGGTGCTGGACGACACCCTCGGCGAATTGGCGCAGAAGGGCATCGAGCCCGAGAAGCCGCCGTACCTCGTGGGCAAGACCCGGCTGTGCTTCGTTCGCGATCCCGACGGCTACCGCGTCGAGTTGATCGATCGCGGCTGAAAATTCGGGCGCGCCTCGATGATCGACAACGCCAAGATGGGCAAGCTGCTCGAGCGCTTCGCGCAGGGTGTTGCCGCACACGATCGCGAGAACCCGGATCACAGCAGCTGGGGAATCGGGATGGCGCAGTTCGACATCGAGCGGCTCGGTCTCGAGGAGGGCGAGCAGATCCTCCCCGGCATCGTGCTCCAGGCCGACGGCGGGGGGACCGGGAACTTCCGCGTGCTCTGCGACGGCGAGCACGACGGCGCCGGCGAACTGGAGGAGGAGGAGGTCGTGGATGCGGTCGCCTCCGAGGAGATCGGCGAGCCCGTGTTCGTTGACAGCGGCACGCCGCCTCCGGTCCGCCCGCCGCTCTGACCCAGCGCCAGCGCAGCGCTGACGCCCATCCACGAACGCCTGGAGGCGCTCCGGCGGCGATGCCCGGCGTCGCGGACAACATCGGCGCCGGCGTGCCGATCGAAGCCAAAACCGCCAATCCGTCCCAATCGACGGGCCTTGAAGCGGGTGTGAGGCTCGGATGGTGGGTTCTGCCGCCTGAGACCCACACCCCCCGGTGGATCACATCGAGTGGTGGATTTGTGCCCTTCTCGGCTCAGGTCTGCGCATCATGGTGTGCGAGATCGGGTGGGTGGCGGGGCCGCATCACCGTCGGCGACGCGGCCGGTGCAGGTATGCCCGCGCGGGCCGCCACTCGCTCGGTGAGCCAGCCGACCGTCGGGCAGCGGATCGCGTGCCGCGCCCCGGCGCGCAGCACCGCGCCGGCGATTGCGTCGAGCTCCGGCTCGCGCCCGGCCGCGATGTCGCGTTGCATCGATGAGCCGAGGTCGGCGTGGGCGGACTCCAGCTCGGTCAGCGTCTGCGCGGCGTGCAGGCGCGCGCCCTCGGCGACGGCCACCCGGACGGTCTCGGTGACCGCGTTGTCCAGCGCCGAGCGCCAGCGGGGATCTGAGCGCACGAAGCCGAGCGGGCGATCCGCGGCGCTGGTGGTCAGCGCCAGCGCACACAGCCGGGCGAGCTTGGACCACATCACGTCGGCCTCGGAGTCGCCGATCCGCGCCGTGATGCCGGCGGTCTGAAGCGTCTGGGCAAGTGCCGCGAGCGCGGGCGCCAGGGCCGGCCGGCCGCTGGCCAGGTCGATCCGGCAGCCCGGGCTGGGCTGCACGATCTCCCCAATCCGGGGCCGGTCAGACTCGACGCGGATCACCCCGGCGGCCACACACGGCTCGCCGAACCGCCGGCGCAGCACGGCCACGTGCTCGACGCCGTTGAGCAGCGGCACCACCAGCCCGGGCGGGGCGGCCACGCGCTGCAGCGACGCCATCAGGGCGGTGGCCTTGGTCGCCACCAGCAACGCGTCGACCCGGTCGGTCAGCAGCGGCACCGCTCGCGGATGTGCGGTGAAGTCGCCCAGCATCGCGCTGCGCACGCTCAGTCCCGTCTCGCCGAGCGCCTGCGCCGTCGCTGCGCGCGCGACCACGACCACGTCGACGCCGGATCGCGCGAGCGCCGCGGCGACCAAGCCGCCTACGCCCCCCGGGCCCAGCACCGCGATCTTTAGCGACACGCGTCCAGCCTGCCAGACCGGTGCGGCGGGAGGCTGCGGCGGGAGGCGGCGGGTCAGGCGCCGCGGCGGGAGGCGGCGGGTTAGCCGCCGCCGGAGGCCAGCTGCCCGGCGCTGGGAATCGCGTCCTGGATCGACTGGCCTTGGGTGGAGGCGACGTGGCTGATCGAGCTCAATTGCGACTGGACGCCCCCGATCGCAGACGAGCCGACCGAGCCGCCCGTGATCGAGCTCTTCAGCGACGAGATCCGGCTGGCCACGGCGGTCAGCGGCGAGAACAGCGCGCGCAGGATCTTGCTGCTCTTGACGTCGGTCGCGGCGATGCGCAGCTCGTGCTCGACGAACAGCGCCGACAGGCCGGCCTTGATCAGCGTGAGCTTGTGCAGGAACGGATGCTTGAAGTCGCCCGCTCGGAACGGCTTGTAGATGTAGCGGTGAAACGCGCCGAAGGCGAGCCCCGCGTGGAGCAGGAACTTGGTCTTAGCGAAATGGGTGCTGCCGCTGGTTGCCGCGGTCGTCGAGGCCGATGACCCCGAGCTGGAACCGCAGCCGCTCAGGCCCAGCGCGGCTGCGCAGGTGAGCACGACGAGGATCAGGCTCAGGCGATGCATGAACGGCTCACGAGCATACGGTCCGTGTCGGGGGACGCGCAAACCCGATGCGCAGCGCGGCCGGGTTCAGCGGTCGCGGCCGTCGGGGCGGCCCTGGGCGCGAACCTGGGCCCACGCCGCGCGCGCCTGCTTGAGCGCCTTCACGACCTGGCCCCGCGCCTCGTCGGCGGCCTGAGCGGTCTCGCGCGCCCGCTGCTTGGCGCGTGCGCCCAGGGCCAGCAGGCTGAACGACCACAGCCCGGTCTCCAGCAACCGCCCGGCGCGTTCCAGGTCCTCGCTGACCGCGTCACTGAGCGCGTGGCCGCGCAGGCCGTCCTGGATGTGGCGGACGCGGGACTGCATCGCCACCTCCGCCAGGCCGGCGAGCGCCCGGCCGGCGGCCGCCGGCTCGGGGTCGCGCGGATCGACGCCGGCCTGCGCCGCCAGCTCGTCGCGCGCGACCTTGGCCAGGCGATCGTGCAGCTCCAGCCAGGCCGCTCGCAGCGCCGGCGTCCCGTCGATCATCGCCACGAACATCGGCATGAACTCCACCAGCTCGTCCGGGGCCTGGTCAAAGCGCTCCGTGTCGGCCTTGATCGCGCGCACCACGACCTCGGTCAGCGACTCGTCAGAGCGACGCTCGCGCAGCGCCCGGGCCAGCGCCTCGACCGCCGCGTCGGCAGTGTCGAGGACCATCGCCTCCTTGGTCGGGAAGTAGTTGTAGATCGTCTTTTCCGAGACCCCGACCCGCTCGGCGACCTCTGACACCTTGACGTGGTCAAAGCCGCGGGTGGCGAACATCGTCGTCGCGGCGTCAGAGATCAGCTGCCGCGTGAGCCGGCGCTTGCGCTCGCGCAGCCCCTCCTCGGGGTGCGCGGCGCGGTGCCAGGCTTCCTGCGCGCGTCGCGTCAGCCGCATGACCTCGGCGATCGTGTCGCCCATCTCATCGACGATCAGGCGGTGCAGGACCTCGTCGTTGCCGGGATCGGCGAGGACGTCATCGTCTTCTCTCGCCGCGCCGTTGTCGCTGTCCATCGCTCAGTTCCCCGATCGGGCTCGGTCTTCAGCCCAGGATATCGACTCGATTTCACTTGCAGAATAGTTACAGTCTCTGTACGTTTACGGCCCGTGACCGAAAAAGCCATAGAAACTCAAGGCCTAACGAAGCGCTTCGGGACCTTCGTCGCCGTCGACACGCTCGACCTGGAGGTGGTGCAGGGCACGGTGGTGGCGTTGCTCGGACCCAACGGAGCCGGCAAGACCACGACGGTGCGGATGCTGGCCACGCTGATCTCTCCCGACGGAGGTCACGCCCGCGTGGCCGGCTACGACGTCGTTGACGACGCCGCCCGGGTGCGCGAGCGGATCTCGCTCACCGGGCAGTTTGCGGCGCTCGACAAGCATCTGACCGCGCGCGAGAACCTGATCCTGATGGCCCGGTTGCGCGGTCGCAACGCCCGCGCCGCCCGCGCCCTTGCCGACGAGCTGCTGGCGCGCTTTGACGGCGTTGAGTTCCGCGATCGTCTGGTCAAGCAGCTCTCCTGCGGCGAGCGCCGCCGCGTCGACCTGGCGGCCGGACTGATCGATCGTCCGCACGTGCTCGTGCTCGACGAGCCGACCACCGGCCTGGACCCGCGCAGCCGGCAGGTCGTCTGGTCGACGATCCGCGAACTGGTGGACGAGGGCGTGACCCTGCTGCTGACGACCCAGTATCTGGAGGAGGCCGACGCGCTCGCCGACCGGGTGGTGCTGATCGACCACGGTCGCGAGGTGGCGGCGGGAACCCCCGCACAGCTCAAGGCCCAGGTCGGCGCCCAGCGCGTGGATGTCGTGGCCGCCGACGGCGCGGCGTTTGAGCAGTTGCGCGCGGCGTTGGACGCGCGCTTTGAGATCACTCCATTGGAGCAGCTGAGGACGGTCTCGGTGGCCGCCCCGTGCAAGCTGGCTGACCTCGAGCGGGTCTCGGGCGCCGTCCGCGAGGCCGGCGTCGCGGTCGACGAGATCGCGCTGCGGCGCCCGACGCTCGACGACGCCTTTCTGGCCCTCACCGGCCACTCGGTCGAGGCCGATCCACTCGCCGCCGACGCATCAGACTCGCTCGACGCCGATCCCGATGCCGATCCCGCCAAGCCCCAGGAGGCCGCCGCATGACCGCCATCGCCGCTGCCGGCGAAAACCTCGCATCGTCGTCGCCGACCAGCGGCTCGGGCCCGCTGCGCTTCGTGCGCGACACCGCGCTGCTCACCGGTCGCAGCCTGCGGGCGATTCCGAGGGTGCCCGAGCGCCTGCTCGACGTCACGATCCAGCCGATCGTGTTCATCCTCCTGTTCCTCTACGTGTTCGGCTCGGCGATTCACGTGCACGGGATCAGTTACAAGGACTTTCTGTTCCCCGGGATCCTTGGCCAGTCGCTCGCCTTCGGGGTGATCGGCTCCGGGGCGGCGACGTCCGCGGACATGACCGAGGGCGTGATCGACCGCTTCCGATCGATGCCGATCAGCCGCCTGTCGATCATCACCGGCGAGGTGATGGGCCAGTTCTGCGAGCAGGTGCTGGGGCTCGTGATCACCCTGGCGTTCGGGCTGGTGCTGGGCTGGAGCCCGCAGCTGAGCCTGATTGGAGGCGTCGAGCTGTTCGCCCTGATCGCGCTCGGGATGTTCGCCTTCACCTGGTGCGGCGTGCTGGTCGGGATGCTGGTGCGCTCGCCGGACGCGGTGCAGGGCATGGGCTTCATCATCATCCTGCCGCTGACGTTCATGGCGGGCACGTTCGTGCCGATCGCCGGGATGGACGCGATCCCGCGCGCGATTGCGGAGTGGGATCCGATCTCAGCCCTGGTGGCCAGCGTCCGGTCGCTGACCACGCCCCGGGATCCACGCCGGGGGCTCCTGGCAGCTGGACCATCCCGAGCTGGCGATGGTCGGCTGGTGCGTCCTGCTGCTGGCCGTCTGCATCCCGCTGGCGCTGCGTCGCTTCAACCGCACCGTCGCCGCCTGAGCCCCCTGGGGAAGCGCCCGCGCGTGACTATGCTCGCGTCCCATCGCCCCGTTCGCGCCCACCTCCGCTCGCGCTCGCCCGGGCACGTACTCGATCGTCGCCCGGGATCCGGAGACGGGGGAGATGGGCGTGGCCGTGCAGTCGCATTGGTTCTCGGTTGGCCCGATCGTCCCGTGGGCCGAGAGCGGCGTCGGCGCGGTGGCGACGCAGGCCAACATCGAGGTCGCCTACGGGCACCGGGCGCTGGCGCTGATGCGGGACGGTCTCGATGCCTCGGCGGCGCTGGCCCGCCTCGTCGCGGCCGATTCGCTCGCCGAGACGCGCCAGGTCGCGGTGATCGACGCCGCGGGCACCGTCGCGGCACACACGGGTGACCACTGCATGCCCAGCGCCGGGCACGTCACCGCTGACGGCGTCAGCTGCCAGGCCAACATCATGGCCACGCCGCACGTGTGGCCGGCGATGCTGGCGGCCTACGAGGTCGCCCCGGGCCCTCTGACCTGCCGGCTGATGGCGGCGTTGCATGCCGCCGAGGCGGCGGGCGGCGACCTGCGCGGGCGTCAGTCGGCGGCGGTCCTCGTCGTCCCGGCGAGCGGCGAGCCCTGGGACACGATCGTCTCGCTGCGCGTCGAGGACCACTCCGACCCGCTGGCCGAGCTCGAGCGGCTGCTCGTGCTCGACGAGGCCTACAAGCTCGCCGGCCTTGGCGACGAGCTCTCGGCCGCTGGAGATTTCCACCAAGGCGCGGTGCTCTACCAGCAGGCGGCGGCGCTGGCGCCCGAGTCCGACGAGCTGCGCTTCTGGGCAGGACTCGGCGCCGTCCAGCGGGGCGACCTGGATGGGGGTCTCGCGCTCGTGCGCTCGGCGATCGCCGCGCACCCGGGGTGGTACGAACTGCTGCAGCGGCTCACTCCCGATCTGTCACCCGTCGCCAGCACGGTGCTGGAGCGCTTGCCGGCCGCCGCGACCGAGGCTGACCCGTAGCCGCCGGGGTCGCGGCGGCGGGCGTGGGTACCGTGTAGCGATGGTGCTGCAACCCGGAATCCTCGCCCGTGGCCCGTGGCGCGCCGAGGACATCGAGGTCACCTGGAGAAGCGAGCCGTATGCCCCGTCGGCAGACGTCGTCGACGAGGCCGACCGCGCGCTGGCGCGGTTGCGCGATCGGGGCTCGCCCAGTCATGACGGGCTCGCCGCCCGCCTGCGTGGCCACGAGGTCGTCGATGGCCGGCTCCGACTGGACTGCGAGCCGATCCGCTGGGCGCTGCGGCTGCTCCCCGGCAACGCGATGCAGAGCCTGTCTGCGCTGTGCGTGGTGCGCTCGGCGGAAGGCCGCTGGCTGGCGGGCCGCCGGGCGGCGTGGCTGGCCACCTGGGCACAGCGCTGGGCGCTCGGCGCCGCCGGCTCGGTCGAGGTCGACGAGAACCCGGCACAGACGCTGACCCGAGAATTGCAGGAGGAGTGGTCGGTGGCGCCGCAGCGGCTGAGCGTCGAGGCGCTGGTGGCGCTCCCGACGGGGATCACGATGCTCGTCGGCCAGGCGTGGCTCGCGGCGGGAGCGACGGTAGTCCCGGACGCGGAGCACGACGCCTTCGCTTGGTGGCCGGCCGACGTCGCGCAGTGGCCCGAGCACGCCGACGATCCGCTGCGCCGGACCGCCGCGATGCTCTCCGGCGCCGCTTGATGGCGATCATCACCTTCCGGCGTCTGGAGATCGCGTCGTTCACGCACTCGCTCGTCTACCTGGCGCTGCTGCTGTGCGCGTTCGTGTTCGGCAACCCCCAGCCCGAGACGTTCGTGCTCGGCCTCGCCCACGGCGTGATCTGGATCGCGATGTCGCTCGTCTGCATCGCCGCCGCCCGCGCGCACGTGATCCCGTTCTGGCTGGCGGTGACGGTCGCCGTCCTCGGCGGCCTCGGCCCGTTTGCCGGCTCGATTGGCTTCGTCGTGGCCGATCGGCGTCGGGTCGCGACGCAGTAGAGTGAATTGGGCGCGGAATGTCGGTAGAGACAAGCAATTTTGACGTTGTGATGCCGGCCATGGGCGACTCGGTCGCCGAGGGCACGGTGCTCGAATGGCACAAGCAAGAGGGCGACTGGATCGCCGCCGATGAGACCCTGGTGGAGATCTCGACCGACAAGGTTGACGCCGAGGTCCCCGCTCCGGTCGCGGGCACCGTGGTCAAGATCCACGCCGCCGAGGGCGACACCGTCAGCGTCGGTGCGGTGCTCGCCGAGATCGCCACCGGCGAGAACGGCTCGTCGGTCTCCGACGCATCCCCGCCGCCGGCCGTGACCAACGGCGGCAACGGCGGATCGAGCCGACCGGCCGCCAACGGCGACTCCGCCCCCCCGGCGGCCAATGGCCCGGTCTCGGGCGAGTCTCCGGCGGCGACCAGGTCCGAGCAGGTCGCGGGCGCGGCCAATGAGGCCGAGGGCGTGGCCACGGCACAGGCCAGCGCCGGCCAGACCGTCGACATCGTCACCCCGACCGGCGGTGAGTCGGTCACCGAGGGCACGATCCTCGAGTGGTCGGTCAAGCTCGGCGACACCGTGGCTGACGGCGATACCGTCGTCGAGATCTCGACCGACAAGGTCGACATGGAGCTGCCCGCGCCGACCGCCGGCACGATCACCGAGATCCTCGCGCAGGAGGGCGAGACGGTCAGCGTCGGCCAGGTGATCGCCCGCATGAGCTCGTCGGCGGTCGCCGAGACGCCGTCCGCGCCAGCCTCCGCGCCCACGGGCAGCAACACCCCGCCCCCGGCCTCCGCGCCCGCTGGCAGCCGCGCCCCGGCCCCGCCCAGCAACGGCGCCGCCGCGGTCAACGCCTCGCCGATCGCGCGGCGCGTTGCCGCTGCCGAGGGGATCGACCTCAACGGTGTCCAGGGCAGTGCCCGGGGGGGCCGGATCACCAAGGCCGACGTGCTCGCCACGCCCGGAAACGGCGCGTCTGCCGCGCCCGCCACCGCCACGCCGGCAGCACAGTCCGGCGCCCAGCTGATCAAGGGCAGCGGCGCCGCGCTGGCCAGGTACATGGACCAGAGCCGGTCGATCCCGACCGCCACTTCGCTGCGCACGTTCACCGTGACCACGCTCGACGCCCGGCGCCAGCAGCTCAAGCGCGCCGACCGCAGGGTCTCGTTCACGCACCTGATCGCCTACGCGATCGCTCGCGTGGGCACTGCGGAGATGGCGGTCATGGCCCACCACTTCGAGGAGCGCGACGGCAAGCCTTACCGGCTCGACGACGGCGCGGTCAACCTCGGGCTGGCCGTCGACGTCGCGAAGAAGGACGGCGCCCGCACGCTGATGGTGCCGGTGATCCGCGACGCCGGGCGCCTGAGCTTCCAGGAGTTTCTGGACGCCTACAACGCGCTGGTCGAGAGGGCCCGCGCGAACACGCTGGGGGCCGACGACCTCGTCGGCGGCAACCTGACGCTGACCAACCCCGGTGGGATCGGCACGATCGCGTCGGTCCCCCGGCTGATGGTCGGCCAGGGCACGATCGTCGCCACCGGCTCGATCGCCTATCCCGTCGGCCTGCAGAGGATCGGCGCCTCGATCGGCGCCGAGAAGGTCATCACGATGACCTCGACCTATGACCACCGGATCATTCAGGGCGCGGAGTCGGGTCAGTTCCTGCAGCGCATCGAGGCACTGCTCGCCGGTGAGGAGGGCTTCTACGAGCGCGTGTTCTCAGACCTCGGGGTGAACCTGCCCGAGCTGCCCGCCGCGCCTGAGCCGATCGCCCTCGCCTCCCGGTCGGCGGGCGCCCCGGCTTCCGCGGATGCAACCGCTCCGGCCAAGTCTGAGCAGGAGATCGAGGAACTGATGCAGGCCGTCCAGGCGGCGACCTCGCTGCTCAAGGCCCACCGCACCCACGGCCACCTCGCCGCCAAGCTGGACCCGCTGGGCCGCGAATCTGAGGGCGACCCGGCACTCGAGCCCGGGCCGCTGGGGCTCACCCCGGAACTGATGGCACGCATCCCCGCGCGGATCCTGCGCATGTACGTGCCGGGCGCCACGCTGGCCGATGCGCTGCCCCATCTGCGCGAGACCTACTGCGGCACGATCGCGTACGAGATCGAGCACATCGCCTCCCACCGTCAGCGCCTGTGGCTGCGCGAAGCGATCGAGTCCGGGCAGTTCCGCCGGCCGCTGACAAACGATGAGCAGAAGGGACTGCTCAAGCGGTTGACCGAAGTTGACGCGTTCGAGCGCTTCATGCACAAGGCTTACCTCGGCCAGAAACAGTTCTCGGTCGAGGGCCTGGACATGACCGTGCCGATGCTCGACGAGCTCACCCAGCTGTCAGCGACCCGCGGCGCGCGCGAGGTCGTGATCGGGATGGCCCACCGCGGCCGGCTGAACGTGCTCGCGCACAACCTGGGACGGCCGTATGCGTCGATCTTCGCCGAGTTCGAGGGCTCCTCAACGCTTGAGCCGATCACCACGCTGCCCCAGGGCGGCACCGGCGACGTCAAGTATCACCATGGCGCCCAGGGCTCCTACCAGGTCAACGACGGCGAGTCGATCATCGTCCGCCTGGAGTCCAATCCGTCGCACCTGGAGTTCGTCGGCGCCGTCGCCTCCGGCGCCACCCGCGCTGCGCAGACGACGCGCCAGGGTCCGCACGCCCATCAGGACACCAACGCCGCGATCCCGATCGTGCTTCACGGTGACGCCTCGTTCCCCGGGCAGGGCGTCGTCGCCGAGACGCTGAACCTGCAGGCGCTGGACGGCTACACCGTCGGCGGCACCGTCCACATCATCCAGAACAACCAAGTGGGCTTCACCACCGACGCCGACGACGCCCGTTCGACGGCGATGGCCTCCGACCTGGCCAAGGGCTTCGACGTGCCGATCATCCACGTCAACGCCGACGACGTGGCGGCGTGCGTCAGCGCCGTCCGGCTGGCCTTCGCGTTCCGCCAGGAGTTCGGTCACGACGTGCTGATCGACCTGATCGGGTACCGCCGCTTCGGCCACAACGAGGCCGACGAGCCCGCCTACACGCAGCCCGAGATGTACCAGGTAATCAAGAAGCATCCGTCGGTGCGCGAGCTGTTCGCCCGCCGGCTGGTCGATCAGGGCGTCGTCACCGAGCAGGAGTCGACCGAGATGACCGACGCGGTCTGGGCGCTGCTGACCGACTCCCACGCCGAGCTCAAGCAGCGGATCGCCTCCGCTAAGGACGTCGACCACGCTACCGGCGAGTACCAGCTGGACCGCACCCCCTCGCCGGAGGTCCGGACCGCGGTCCCGCTCGATCGCCTGCAGGTGCTCAACGAGGAATTGCTGGCGGTGCCCGATGGCTTCACCGTGCACCCCAAGCTGCTCAAGCAGCTCGAGCAGCGCCGCGAGGTGCTGACCGATCAGGGCCATCCCAAGACGATGGTGTGGGCGCACGCCGAGTCACTGGCGTTCGCCTCGCTGCTGACCGAGGGCATCCCGATCCGGCTCACCGGCCAGGACACCGAGCGCGGCACGTTCAGTCAGCGCCACCTCGTGCTGCACGACCCCAAGACGGGTCAGAAGCACTGCGCGATGCAGCATCTCCCCGGCTCGCTGGCGCCGATGGAACTGCACAACAGTCCGCTGTCGGAGATGGCCTGCGTCGGCTTTGAGTACGGCTATTCCCAGGAGGGGCCCGAGACGCTCGTTCTGTGGGAGGCCCAGTTCGGCGACTTCGTCAACGGCGCCCAGGTGATCATCGACCAGTTCATCGTCTCCGGGCTGGCCAAGTGGGGCCAGACCTCGCGGCTGACGCTGCTGCTGCCCCATGCCTACGAGGGCTCGGGTCCCGAGCACTCCTCGGCGCGCCTGGAACGCTTCCTGCAGCTTGCCGCCGAGGGCAACATCCGGGTCGCCAATCCGACGACCCCCGCTCAGTACTTCCACCTGCTGCGCCGCCAGGCGCGGATCGCCAAGCAGCGCCCGCTGGTCGTGATGACGCCCAAGAGCCTGCTCCGCCTGCCGCAGGCGTCCAGTTCGGTCGACGAGCTCGTCGAGGGCCGGTTCCAGCCGGTGCTGGGCGACGCCACCGTGGATCCGGCACAGGTCACCCGGCTGGCGCTGTGCACCGGCAAGGTCTACTACGACCTGCTCGCCTCCGGCGCCCGCGAGTCCAATCCGGACGTCGCGATCGGCCGGGTCGAGCTGCTGTACCCGTTCCCGCAGGCCGAGCTGATGGAACTGGTTCAGAGCTACCCCAAGCTCGAAGAGGTCGTCTGGGTCCAGGAGGAGCCGCGCAACATGGGTGCCCGGGCGTTCATGTCACCGCGCCTGCTCCAGGTCCTGCCCGAGCAGCTGCAGTTCGGCTACATCGGCCGCCCCGAGCGCGCCGCCTCCGGCGAGGGCTACCCGATCGCCCACGCGACCGAGCAGCAGCGGATCGTCGCCACCGCGCTCGATTCGTCCCTGCGCGTCTCGCAGTTCCCGTGCAAGCTCCCCGGCGAGCGCTGAGCAAACCGACCAGCCGCGCGGGCAGGACGGCCGCGTGTGACACCCGCGTGCGGGCGATCGCGCCCAGCGGCGGAGCGGGATGCGCGCCGAGCGCTCGGTTCTGCCACTCTTGCCAGATCAGATTCCGCAGGGACGGTTCTCGTCGCGACAACTCCCGCCGTACCTTCCTGCCCAGCCTCGGGGTCCACGACATGGCCATCGACCTGGGGACGGCGAACACGCTGGTCTACGTCGGCGGGCGGGGGATCGTCGTCTCCGAGCCGTCGGTGGTCGCCTCCGATCTGGCCACCGGCGAGGTGCACGCCGTCGGTGCTGAGGCGGAACGGATGATCGGCCGCACCCCGGCCACGATCTCCGCCACGCGGCCGCTGCGTCACGGCGTGATCGCTGACTTCGAGGTCACCGAGGAGATGCTGCGCTACTTCATTCGCAAGGTGATCGACCGCCGCACGGCGCATCCGCGGCTGATCGTGTGCGCCCCCTCCGGAGTCACCGAGGTCGAGAAGCGGGCGGTCGAGGAGGCTTCGCTGGCCGCTGGCGCGCGGCGCGTGCACCTGATTGAGGAGCCGATCGCCGCCGCGATCGGGGCCGGATTGGCGATCGAGGAGCCGATTGGCCGGCTGGTCGTCGACGTTGGCGGCGGCACCAGCGAGATGGCGGTGATCTCGCTCGGCGGGATCGTGATCGCGCGCTCGGTTCGGGTCGGCGGCTATGAGATGGACGATGCGATCTCGCATTACATCCGCTCTGTCTACCAGCTGGCGATTGGCTCGCGTTCGGCGGAGACGATCAAGATCGAGCTGGGCTCGGCGCTGCCGCTGGGTGAGCACGAGCGCACATTCGAGGTCCGCGGGCGTCACCTGGTCACCGGCCTGCCGACGGCAGTGCTGTTGCGCTCCGAGGAGGTCCGCGCCGCGATCGCCCAGCCGCTGCGTGAGATCCTGCAGGGGATCCGCGACACGCTCGAGCAGACGCCGCCCGAGCTGGCCTCCGACATCGCCCGTGACGGCATCCTGCTGGCCGGCGGGGGCACCCTGATCCGCGGCTTCGATGACCTGGTCGCGCTGGAGACCGGGATGCCCGTCTACCGCGCCGAGTCGCCGCTGACCTGCGTCGCCGTCGGCTCAGGGCAGGCGCTGGACCACCTGGACACGCTGAGCGTCACCCGCCAGCTGGGGCGCTCGCCCACCACCCCGGACTGGCGTACCGCGCAGTCCTAGTCCGAGTGCGAGCCGCCGCGCTGCGCTGGTCACCACGCACGCCGCCAGCAGCACTAGGAAGGGATCGATCGGCGCGCGAAAGCGCGGGGTCTCGACGTTGATGAATACGACGCTGAGCGCCAGCAGGGCCGGGATCGCCCACAGCCAGCGCGGCGCGTGGCGCACCGCCCGCGTCAACGCCCCGCCGAGCGCGAGCACGGCCAGGATCCAGAACGCGATCACTCCGGTGTGGGCCACCCCGACGGGCAGCCCGATCGCCAGCGCCGACGCGTGCCATGCCGGCGTGCCCTCCAACTCCAGCATCCGCACCAGGTTGTGCCAGCCGGCGTCCAGCGGTGAAAGCGGGTGGGCGCTGACGTAGCGCAGCGCCTGGGACTGCAGCCGGTCGCCGAGCGCCGGTTCGGCATAGCGCCCGGCGGTCCGGACCAGCCCGGAATCAGACGGGATGTCCCAGAAGAACCGCCATTTGTACGGGATCGCCCGGACCGCCGCCGAGTTGGGGTTATAGGTCCCGACCAGGGTGATGCCGGCCTCGTCGGAGACGGGGATCAGGCGATGCAGCTCGACCGAGTTGCGGATCGTCCACGGCGCGATCATCGCCGCGATCGTCACCACCAGCAGCAGCGCCCCCCGCGCGCGTGAGCCACCCGCCGGCCAGACCGCGAACCCGAGCGGCAGCACGAGCAGGATCGCGTTCTGGTGCGTGAGCGTGGCCAGGCCGGTGAGCAGACCGGTGGCGGCGATCCACCGGTAGGCGTGAGCTGAGCGCCGCGCGCGCAGGGCGGCCCACACGGCGGCGAGCTCGAGCACGATCAGCAGGTTCTCGGCCACCAGTGTCCCGGACAGCTCGATCAGCACCGGATAGCCGGCGGCCAGCGCCATCGCGACCAGCGCCGTGGCCGGGCCAAACAGCTCGAGCGCGACCAGTCCGAGCATGCCGACCGCGAGCGTGCCCGCCACCGCCTGCTCGATCCTTTCGCCCTGAAGCGCCGGTTTGTGCCCTGCCGGGTGACCGTCGACGATGTCGGCGACGGCCAGAAAATACGGGAACCCGGGTGGGAAATAGGCGGTCGGCCCGCGGGAGCCGCCGGCCCCCGAGCCGGGCGCGGCGCCCGTCTCGTAATCGCCGGTCTCAGCGACGTTGGAGGCCAGCCGGTTGTACGTGCCCGCGTCGTTGACCGCCCGAAACGGCGTGTGCTGCACGTAGCCGACGCGGACCGCCAACGCCGCCAGCAGGATCGCCGCCGCCAGCAGCTTGACGACCCGGCCGCCGCGGGCCGAGCTCATCTCAATGAATTCCGACGATCCCGGCGCAGACCCAGTTCGAGGCGCCGGCGCCGCCCCTCCAGATCCGCGATGCGACCAGATCCTGCTCGGCCTTGGAGGCCAGGTACGCGGCCGGCCCGGTCCCGCCGAACAGCTTCCACGTGCTGGGAATGATCTGGTAGTAGCCCGACGCGCCGGCACTGTTGGGGGGGTCGTTCTGGCCGCCCGATTCACACAGCACGATCGCGTACGGGATCGCCCAGCCGCCGCTGCCGCCACTGCCGCCGGTGGGCCCGAGCGGATTGGTCGCCGGCGGCGTCGGCGCCTGCCGCGCGGCGCGCTCGGCGGCGGCCTGCTGGGCCTCGACGTGGCCGATCTGCGCCCGCAACGCGGAGCCGTGCGCGGGGCTGGCCACCAACGCCGACCGCTGGGCGCCGCGGGGGATCTGCAAAGCTCCCTGCTTTGGCCGCAAGAGGTCGTTCCTTTCGGTCC
>JBPCPC010000185.1:0-14917 GCA_050999585.1 Solirubrobacteraceae bacterium
GGAACTGGATGGGGGGGGGGTGGGTGCGGCGGGAGGAGGCTGTCCTATCTTTGGCTGCTAGCTCCTGGGGTTGGGTGCGTTGTGTTCCTTCGCCGGCAACGACGAGCCCGATACCGGCGCGCCGACACGCCTCGATCGCCACCTCGACGCCCTTCTCCGGCGCCAGGCGGGAGGCGATCAGCGCGTCGCCTTCGGGATTTGCCGCCGGGGCGGCGGCAAAGCGGCGCGTGACGTGTGGCACCACGAACGCCCCATCGACAGGGGCCCCGAGCTCCCGCAGCCGCCCCCGGGCGAAGCGGCTGGGGACCACGAACGCGTCGACGTTCTCCACCAGTCGCCGCTGCCACAGCGCCAGTCCGGCACCGTAGGCGAGCGCCGGCGCACGCGAGCCCCGGCAATTCAGGGCGATCCCCGGCAGCGTGTTGCGCCCGTGGCAGCGAGTGCACTCGGCGCCCTCGCGAAAGCAAACGCCGATCGCACACACCATTCGGTACTGATGCAGGTGCATCACTACGCGTGCGCCGGCCGCGCGCGCCGCCGCCAGCGAGCGCCAGCCGAACGTCGGGTGCAGATTGTGCGCGTGCACGATCCGGGCTCCGGTCCGCCGGACCGCGTCAGCCACCGTCGCCGGGTGCAGGCCGCCGGCGAGCATGCCGGCGGCGGCGGCACGACTCGATACAGCTCGCGAGTCGCGGGCCAGCAGCTCGGCGTCCTCCCCGAGGTGCTCGCGGACCAGCCACAGCAGGTCGTCGACGGCGCGTTCCTCGCCGCCCCGGGTCCGGTAGCGATGATGCAGGAACAGGATCACTCAGGGACTCGGCGCTCGGTCATGGTGAGGGGATTGTCGGTGACCGCCGCTGCCACGCGAGTCGACGTCGCCCGACGACCGAGCGGTAGGCAGAAGTGTCGCGCGTGCGGCCGGGGGGATGGCCCGCAGTTTCGGACGCGACTCCTGAACGTAACTCGACTATTCGAGGTTCCCCTAACGTAAGCTCTCGTCCGGAATGGACTCCGTCAAACTGACCGGTCGGTCGGCATGAAACCAATCACTGAGATTAATGACCCGCGGCTCGTCAAGGGCCTCGCGCATCCGCTGCGCATCCATATCCTGCGCGTGCTCCAGGACCGGGTGGCGAGCCCCAGCGGGATCGCGGACGAGCTCGACGCGCCGCTGGGCAACGTGAGTTATCACGTGCGCTTCCTGGCGCGGGTCGGCCTGATCGAGTTGGCCAGCACGCAGCCGCGGCGAGGCGCCGTGGAGCACTACTACCGCGCCGTCGGACGCGCCCAGATCAGTGACCGGGCCTGGGGCCAGGTCCCCAAGATGGTCAAGGACGCGGTGATCGGCTCAGCGCTGGACGAGGCCGGCGCGATGATCGGCGCCGCGGCTCAGGCGGGCGGCTTTGACCGCGGTGACGTGCACGTTTCGCGCACCACCTATACCTACGACGAGCAGGGCTTCTCCGAGCTGGCCGCCGCGATGGCCGAGCTGCAGGAACGCGCGCAGCTGCTGGAGCAGGAGAGCCGCGCGCGCCTGGCCGCCGCTGATCACGCCGGCGGCGAGCTTGACGCCGGCGTCGTGATGATGCTGTTTGAAGGTGGGCGTGCGCAGATCACATCCGCCGACGGCCACGGCGACGGCAAGGCTCCGGGCCGCCGCACCCGGTCGCGCCAGCCGTCCAAGACCTCCTAGTCGGTGCGCCTGGGGCGCCTGGCGGAGGACCGCTCGGCTGCGGGCTTGGCCGGGGCCGGGGCCTCAAAGAACGGCAGCGCCTCGAAGAACAGCAGCACCAGGCCGGCGTCGATCGCCTGCTCGCCGCTGCGCTTGAGTCGCTTCGCAGTCTGAGCCTCGATCGCCTGGGCCTGCTCGAGCCAAGTCCTGGCTGCCGCGGCGAGCTCAGACCAGCCCTCACGGTCGAGCTTGAGCGCGGTGCGGGTGAAGTGCGCATCGCTGCGGTCAAAGCCGCCGCCGGCCGCGCTCTGCGTGACGTACTGGCCGATCTGCGACAGGATCGAGGCGATCATCACGTGCTTGGCGAGCGGGCTGGTCGCTGACCACGCGCTGTCGGAGAAGCGCGGGTGTTCGCGGGCCGCGTAGACGTGCTCGGTGGCGCCGCGCCGCTGGTGGGTGGCCACCATCTCGATCAGTCCGAGCTTCTCCAGGGTCCGCACGTGATAAGCGACCGTTCCGAGCGTCGCGTCGAGGTGCTCGGCCAGCAGCACCGGGCTGGCGTCACGCTCCTCCAGCAACGCGAGGATCCTGATCCGCAGCGGGTGGGCCAGCGCTTTGACATAGCGTGGATCCTCGAGGTTCGTGATCGGTGGCTTCTTGCGGGACGCCGGCATCGCGGGCACAAACTACCGGTGCCGGCCCAAGCGCGAACCCATCCGATCAGCCGGTTCTCGTTCATTCGAGCGTTTCGGATTGGTGGCGCTCCGTTGACCGGTATCGGTGATCTGGCGCCGTTGTCGGTCATGGCCAGTGGGCAAACTCGAGTTTGAACCGGTACCGCGGCGTGCACCGCTCGCCCGGGAACGCGAAGGGCCCCGGCGAACCGGGGCCCTTGACACGACCAAGCCAGCTCGCGGGCGGGCTGGCACTCAGATCATCCGCAGCCGGTGTTGAAGCCGCAGCTGCCGCACGTGTAACAGCTGCCGGTCCGCTGCATCATCCCCCCGCACTGCTGGCACGCCGGACCGAGGTCCAGGCCCCTGCGCACCGCCGGCATCACCGGCGGATCATCGGTCAGCGCCGCGGCGGCCGAGCGACTCGCCCTGTCGATCGGAGGCGCAGCCGAGCTCGGCACCGTCGGGCCGGCGGTGTCGCCGAGCTGCGAGCTGGCCGCGTCCTGTGCAGCTTTGCGGGCGCGGACCTCCTTGGTGAGGATCCCCAGCTCCTCCTGCAGGTCGGCATCCAGGAACCGCGACGCCAGCCAGCGCATGATGTAGTCGGGCATCGACTTCGAGAACGGGATCTCGGGGTTGGAGGTCATGCCCTCGGGCTCGAAGCGCATGTAGGAGAACTTGCGCACCAGCGTCTCCAGCGGCACCCCGTACTGCAGTGAGAGCGAGATCGCCGTGGCGAACGCGTTCATCATGCCGCGCAGGGTCGAGCCCTCCTTGCCGATGTCGGTGAGGAAGATTTCGCCGACCGTGCGGTCCTCGTACATCCCGGCGGTGATGTAGCCCTCGTGGCCGCCGATCGAGAACTTGTGGGTGATCGACTGGCGCTCGCGCGGCATCCGGCGGCGCTTGGGGCCGACCTTGGCCAGCGCCTCGGTCACGGCCTTCTCGATCTCGGCTTGCACATCGACGTCTGCCGACTTGCCCTGCTGGGCGTCGGTGCGCAGCGCCTGGGCGGTCTTTGACCCGTCGCGGTAGATGGCCAGCGCCTTGACGCCCATCCGCCACGCCTGGATGTAGGCGTCGGCGATGTCCTCCACGGTCGCCGTCTGCGGCATGTTGACCGTCTTGGAGATCGCGCCCGAGAGGAACGGCTGCACGGCGCCCATCATTTTGATGTGGCCCATGTGCGAGATCGCCCGTTCGCCGACCGCGACGTCGAACACCGGCAGATCCTCGGTGTCCAGGCCGGGCGCGCCGATGATCGTGTCGTTCTCATTGACATAGGCGAGGATCTGCTCGATGTGCTCGTCGGAGTAGCCGAGCGTCTGCAGCGCGAGCGGAACCGTGCGGTTGACGATCGTCATCTGCCCGCCGCCGACCAGCTCCTTGAACTTGACCAGCGAGAAGTCAGGCTCGACCCCTGTGGTGTCGCAATCCATCAGGAAGCTGATCGTGTTGTGGCTGACGAACCCGTTGGCCACGTAGGTCACGTTGTCGGGCACCGAAAGGTCGAAGGTCGGCGCGTCTGTGAGCAGCTCGACGTCCGCGACCGTGTCGTAGAAATAGCCGAGCAGCTGATCCAACTCGATGCTCGGGACGCGCTCCACCAGCGAGGTCGCGAGGCGGCGGGAAACTGTGCCGCTTCGCGATAGCTCCATCAGCGCCGCCTTCCGGATCCGGTCGTTCGCGGGTGCCAGCTCATCAACGAGCTCCCGCGTGATCGGGATGTGGTCATACCGCGCCGACTGCGGGTTGTCCAGGCCGCTCAGGGCATCGTTCTTGCGCTCGGAGATGAAGCCGATTTCGGCAACGAAGCGGGCGGCGGAGTTTGCGTTGAGCAACCTCAGCCGGTGGCAGGGGGCGCCAAGCTTGTCACGGGAGTGATCGAGATTGCGGGTCGTGACAAAGCCGAGCGTCAACAGAACCGTCTGCACGTCACGCGAGAAGTCCTCACTGGTCGTGTTCCAGTACGCGTAGCCGTTGTTTGCATTCCCGTCGGCCTCGAACAGCCCGCGGACAAACGCGGCATAGATCTCCCGGTCGTTGCCATGCAGAACCGCGTCGGGCACGTGCGGCGTCCAGCCTTTGCCCGAATGTCCAGCGTACGGGGACAGCTTGGCGAAACCGCACGCGTCCCACCAGATCGTCAGGGGCACCGAATGGAACGACAGCTCGGTGTAACCCTCTCGTGGAAGCGTGTGGCCTTCGAGGCCGAACAGGTCACGACCGAGGTCGAGCAGGTGCTCCAGCACGTCCGGGTCACTGTCCGCGACGCAGAGACGGAGGCCCTTGGCGTGCAACGAGCCGTCGCCCATGAAGTAGCCGACGAACTCGGCGAGCTCGGGGCTCATCGCACGAGGGACGCGCGTTGCGAAATCGGCGTTCCAGTGAAGGTCTCCCAACGGAGGCAGCGCCACTGGTTGTGGCTCGCCGACCATGTTGCCCAGCATCATCGGAACGCGATCCCCCTCGCGGAGCTCGGCCATCCGGCGCCAGGCCCAGTCGCCTGCGTCGTCGATCACCTTGATGCGATGGGTGGGCGTTCCCTGGATTCGATAGCCGCGATGAGTCTCGATCGAGACAACCTGCTCCATGCCGTTGACGTAGAAGTTCGTCGCCCGGCGCGGCCCCTCGTCGGTGGCCACTTCGATGTCCAGGTCCTGCCACTTGGCGCCGTCCGCATTTCCGAGACTCCCCAGGCGCACGAGCCCGCGACTGGTCGTCACGAGCGAGCCAGACACGAGGCAACCGGTAGGGGCCAGCACGGTGGCCTGCGCGTTGCGGTAACCGTGCTTGTCGCCTGCGGCCACCGTCTCGTCCCAGGACGCGCGCGCCGCCGTCAGCAGCGCCGAGTCCAGGCAATCCTCGACGGGAATCGCAAACGAGGCGTCGCGATGCATCCGCATCACGGCGTTGTGCGCCTCGCGGTTCTCGGGATAACGGTCATACGGACCCATCGCCGCGGCGACCCGCGCCGAGCCCAGGTACGCGCGGCCGGTCATCAGTGCGGTGATCGCCGCCGCCGTGCCGCGGCCGGCGTCTGAGTCATACGGCACGCCGTCGGCCATCAGGTAGGCGCCGAGGTTGGCGTAGCCGAGGCCAAGCTGGCGGAACGCCCGCGCGTTGTCGCCGATCTCCTCGGTCGGATAGCTGGAGGGGGAGACGACGATCTCCTGCGCGAGCAGCACGATGTCCACGGCGTGCTCGAACGAGTCGACGTCGAACGTGCCGTCGGCGCGGCGGAACTTCATCAGGTTCAGCGACGCCAGGTTGCAGGCGGAGTCGTCGACGCTCATATATTCACTGCAGGGATTAGACGCGTTGATCCGTCCCGACACCGGGTTGGTGTGCCACTGGTTGATCGTCGTGTCGTACTGGATCCCCGGGTCGGCGCAGCGCCACGCCGCCTCGGCGATCTCCTTCATCAGCTGGCGGGCGGCGATCGGCTCACCGATCGGCTCACCGGTCGATCGTGCGGTCAGGTTCCAGTCCTCGTCGTTCTCGACCGCGTGCATGAACTCGTCTGAGATCCGCACCGAGTTGTTGGCGTTCTGGTACTGGATCGAATAGAAGCCGTCGCCATCGATCGACATATCGAAACCGGCGTCGCGCAGCGCCGCGGCCTTGTCCTCCTCCTTGGCCTTGCACCAGATGAAGTCGCGGATGTCGGGATGGTCGACGTCGAGCACGATCATCTTCGCCGCCCGCCGCGTCTTGCCACCGGACTTGATCGTGCCCGCCCACGCATCGGCCCCGCGCATGAAGCTGACCGGACCCGACGCCGTGCCGCCCTTGGACAGCGGCTCCATCGAGCCGCGGATCTTCGACAGGTTGATGCCCGAACCCGATCCGCCGCGGAAGATGTTGCCCTCCTTGGTGTTCCAAGCGAGGATCGAGTCCATCTCATCCTCGACCGAGAGGATAAAACAGGCTGAACATTGTGGATGCTCCTCGAACCCGACGTTGAACCACACCGGGGAGTTGAACGCCGCCAGCTGGTGGAGCAGGATGTGGGTGAGCTCCGCCTCGAACGTCATCGCGTCCGGCTCGGTCGCGAAGTAGCCGCGCTCGCGTCCCCAGCCGGCAATCGTCCCGGCCACGCGGCCGATCATCTGCTTGACCGAGTGCTCCCGGGCGACTGAGCCCAGCTGGCCGCGGAAGTACTTCTGGGCCACGATGTTGGTGGCGTTCTGGGACCAGGCCTTCGGGAACTCGACCTCGCGCTGCTCAAACGAGACCTTGTCGCCGTGGCCGATCCGGGCGTCGCGGACCTCCCACTGCACCGCGTCGAATGGATGCGTGCCCGCCGTGGTGAAATAGCGCCGGATCGAGAGGCCCTCACCGGCTCGAGCGTCTGGGGTGAGTTGGGTTGGCGATACGTGCGACATGCAGTACTGCTCCTCTCGGTTTTCCACCGGCTTCTGATGCCCTTTGCCCGACACCGTGGCGGTCAGGCGGGGCGAGAATCCTGGCGGATGGCCCGGACGGAAAAGCTGCGCGGACTGGCGTTCTGCAGGAGGCTCTTCCTGTACCCATATTTTACTGCGCAATTGCTGCAACCTCGCCCCCTAATCCGCACCTTGGCACGCTTATCTCTGCCGGGCGCGCTGCTGAGCGGAGCGGCCGCCTACGCGGTATACGGGCTCTATGGCTGGGACTGGGAAATCCCGGGGGTGAAGGTCGTCGTCCTGGTCCTAGGCGAGGATCGCGACGCGCTGCTGGTCGCGCGCCGCGCCGCGGTCCTCGACCCCCCGCGGACCGGTCGCCGCATCGGTCCTGCAGCACGCCGAGCTGGTTCAGGCCGTGGCCTCGATGTCGGCCACCGCCACGCCGACTCCCGATCGCGGTGGCTGAGGTCTTGGCTAGGCCGACAGTGGCGCGGCCTCGGCCAGCTCGTGCTCGGCCTGCTCCCGCGCCTGCGCTTCGGCAGCCTCGCGGATGACCTCCTCCTGAGCCTCGGTCGCGGTCTCGCGGGCCTGGGCAAGTTCGATCCGCAGTCGCTCGAGCTCCGTCCGGGCGCCCGACAGCGCACTGTCGTTGTCGACCGCGTCCGCGGCGAGCTCATCGCCGGGCGCTGGATAGGTGGCGGCTGTGGCCTGCAGGCCCTCGACCTGGGCGCGCGCCTGGGTGAGTTCGCTCGCCAGCTCCGACAGGCGCTCGGCGCCGCCAAGCAGCTTGGCGAGCGCCTCAGCTTGGCGAGCGATCTCGCGGCGCTCGGCATACAGGAGCTGGACCCGCTTCGCGGAGGCCGCCTCCGGGGCCGGGGGAGCGTTGGCGGCAGGGAGCTGCGCCAGCCCGGCGGTCATCCGAGCCAGCTCGGCCTCGTCGCGCTCGCGCGCCGTCCTGGCCTCGTTGAGCTGGTCGGTGGCGTCGGTCAGGCGTCGCTCGAGCTCGCTACGCCACGTGTCCAGATCCTCGGCTTGGCGCTGGTGTTCGCTAAGTTCGGCCTCCAGCTCCCGATGGCGTGTCTGCAGCGATTGAATCTCGTTCTGGGCGGCGGCCGCCTCGAGCACGGCGCCGTCGGCGCGCTGTTCGGCCAGAGCCGCGCGCTGCTCCAGGGGAGTCTGGACCTCGGCTAGCCGGGCTTGGACCTGCTCCTGCTCCTGCGCGAGCATTGTCCGGGCGCGCTCATCGGCCTGCTCCTGAGCGATGCGGACGCGCTCGTCGGCCTCGGCGGCACGAGCGTCGGCGGCAGTGGCCCGCTCGTCGGCCTCCCGGGCCGCGGCCTCGAGCTCGGCGAGGCGCTCCTGCTGTGCCCCTAGCTGCTCCATGGCCTGCTCGGCCTCGGTGCGCGCGGCGACCGACGCCGCCGCGTGCTCGGTACGCGCCTGCGCGGACTCGCCGAGATCTGCCGCCAGCTCGGTGACCTTGGAGGCAAGCCCTGACCGGCGTTCCGCTTCGCGCGGCGCGGCCGTGGCGCTCGGAGTTGCCGGCCGCCGCCCGGTGTCGGCGGGGGGCTCCAGGCGGGCGGCTCCGGGCGTCGGCGCCGGCAGCGTCACGACGGAGCCGTTGCTGCACTCGAGCGAGAACACGGTGCTGGGCGAGATCAGCTCCGAGTTGACCGAATACGCGGCGCGCAGCAGCCCGCGTCCGTCCGGCGGCGAGGGAATCGCGGCCACGCGCTTGACGGTGTGGCCGTTGTCGGCCAACAGGAACGGACGCGGTCCGCTGTTTCGCCGGCGTCCCGCGGTGCCGCTGACCCGCAGCAATATCACCGATGGGGATGCGCGCAGGTGCTCGAACTCCCGGACCTTGATCGAATGCCACGCGTCGCTCACGGCGCTCGCGATTGTAGGTCGGTTAAATGGCGATTGCCAATGTCCAGCCGTTCATCGATCCTGAGACCGCGCCGGTGAAGCTCCTCGTCACCGGCGGGGCGGGTTACATCGGCTCGATCGTCAGCCGCCAGCTGCTCGCGGCCGGTCACGAGGTGGTCGTGCTCGACAACCTGGAACGCGGTCATCGCGGCGCTGTGGCCCCGCAGGCGCGTCTCGTGGTCGCCGACCTGCGTGAGGCCGAACCGGTTCACAAAGCGCTCGCCGAGGGCTTTGACGGCGTGCTGCACTTCGCCGCGTTCGCGCTTGTGGGGGAGTCGGTCAGCCATCCCGAGCGCTACTACCGCAACAACGTCGTCGGGACGCTGAACCTGCTCGAGGCGATGCGTGCCGCGGAGGTCCCGCGGCTTGTCTTCTCCTCCACCTGCGCGGTCTACGGGCAGCCCGACGAGGTCCCGATCTCCGAGTCCGCGCCTCCGCGTCCCGCCAATGCCTACGGGGCGTCCAAGCTCGCGGTCGACCGAATGATCGGCGACTTCTGCCTGGCCCATGGCCTCGGTGCGGTCAGCCTGCGCTACTTCAACGTCGCCGGGGCGAGCGGTGGCGCCGGCGAGGACCACGATCCCGAGACGCACCTGATCCCCAATGTCCTGCGCACCGCCCAGGGGCGCAACCCGTTCGTCGAGGTGTTCGGCACCGACTATCCGACTCCGGATGGGACCGCGATCCGGGATTACATCCACATCGAGGATCTGTCGGTGGCGCACCTGCTCGCGCTGGATGCAGCCGCTCCCCGACAGCACGCGATCTTCAACCTCGGCAACGGCAACGGCTTCTCGGTCCGCGAGGTGATCGCCGCCGCGGAGCAGGTCACCGGTGTCACGATCGCCACCCGCGAGGCGCCGCGACGGCCGGGCGATCCGCCGATGCTGGTGGCCGCCGGCGCGAAGATTCGCTCCGAGCTGGGCTGGGAGCCGCGCAAGCCGGAGCTCGAGCAGATGATCGGCGACGCGTGGCGATTCGCCCAGGCTCAGCCGGACGGCTACTCAGAGTAGATCGGCGATGGCCGCCAGCGCGTCGGCGAGCACCCGGTCGGCGCCGCGCGACGCGTCGATCGTGACCATGCGCCGTGGCTCGGCGGCGGCCAGCGCGTCGTAGGCGCCGGCGATCCGCGCAAAGAACTCGTCGGGTTCGCGCTCCAGCCGGTCGGGAGCCGCGTCCCGGTCGCGGGAGCGAGCGCGCCCACTTGCCGGGTCGATCCGCAGCAGCAGCGTGCGGTCCGGCACCAGCCCGCCCGTGCCGAACGCGTTGATCGCAGCGACCGCCTCGATCCCGAGTCCTCGCCCGGCCCCCTGATAGGCCAGCGACGAGTCGACGAAACGGTCCAGCAGCACCAGCGCACCAGCACCCAGCAGCGGGACGAGGGTCTCGTCGACCAGTTGCGCGCGTGCCGCCGCATACAGCAGCGCCTCCGCGCGCGCGCCGATCCGTGACTCAGGGTCCTTGACCAACTCGCGGATGCGCTCCGCCGCCCGGACTCCGCCCGGCTCGCGCAGCAGGTGGACATCGATTTCCCGCGCGCGTAGAGCGTCGCGCAACGCGGCGGCGAGCGTCGTCTTGCCCGCGCCGTCGATGCCCTCGATCGTGATCAGTTTTCCGGGCGCCATCCCGCTCGGCGCGGACGTTATCGCTACCCCGCAGCGGGCTCTAGGATCGAGCCCGATGCTCGCCGAGTTAGAACGACATCCTCATGCCCGCGCCGTGCTCGCGCGTGCGCTGAGCGTCCCGGCGCAGCCCTCCCATGCCTACCTGTTCCACGGTCCCGGCGGTGCCGGCAAGCGAACCGTGGCCCGCGCGCTGGCGGCCGAGCTGCTGGCCGAGGGCTCGCCGGACCCCGACGGAGCTCGGGCGCGCGTTCGGTCCGGGGCGCATCCCGACCTGACCTGGGTGGTGCCCAGTGGTGCGCACGAGATCCTCGTCTCCGATATCGACGGTACGGTGATCTCCGCAGCCAGCCGGACGCCGTTTGAGGCGTGGCGGCGAGTGTTCGTGATCGAGCGCGCCGACGAGCTCGGCGACGAAGCAGCCAACCGGATGCTCAAGACGCTGGAGGAGCCTGCCGCGTTCGTGCACCTGATCCTGCTCACCGACCGCCTCGGCGAGGTCCTGCCCACGATCCGCTCGCGTTGCCAGATGGTCCGCTTCGAGGCGCCCAGCGAGGCGCAGGCGGCCGCCGGGGTACAGGCGCTCGGCGTTTCGCCCGAGACCGCCGTCGCGTGCGTCCGGTTGTCATTGCAGGACGCTCAGCACGCCCGCGAGCTGGCCAGTGCCGAGGGCCAGGCCGTGCGCGGCGGCGCCGAGCGCTATGCCCGTGCCGCGATTGCCGGGGAGATGGCGAGTGCCCGACCGTGGATGGCGATGCTGGAGGCCGTCCGCGCGCGCGGCGCGGCCGCCGGCACCCAACTCGAGGCCCAGGCGGCGAGTGAGCTGGAGCTGGTGCCCCGCAAGGAGCGAAAGCGTCTCGAAACCGAGTGGACCGAGCGCATCCGGCGCACCCGCCGACGCGTTCAGACCGGCGCGCTCGACCTGTCACTGCAGTTGGCCTCGCTGTGGTTCACCGACCTGGCTTGCCTGGCCTGGGACGCGCCCGACCTGGTGCGCAACCTCGACCGGCTGGACGTCCTACAGGAGGACGCGGGGGTTGATCCCGACCGGCTGCGTGTGGCGATTGAGCTAGTCGAGGAAACGCGTGAGCGCTTCCTGCTCAACGTTTCCGAAGATCTGGCCTGCGAGGCACTGGCCTACAGGCTGCAGGCCACGCTCGCGCGATGAGCGCCAACGGTCGCGTGCACATCCGGGCGCCCGCACGTGAGGACCGCGGGGAGTTCACCGCACTGATGCACGCCAGCCGCGTATTTCACAGCCCCTGGGCCACGGCCCCGACCGACGACGAGCGGTTTGCCGCCTACCTGGCCGACGCCCGCCGGGCGGACTTTGAGGCGATGCTCCTGTGCCGGACGGCGGACGGCGCGATCCTGGGCTTCTTCAACCTCTCTCAGATTGTGCGCCGGCGGCTGCAGAGCGCCTATCTCGGCTACGCCGTGGGTCAGCCGTTCGCCGGCCAGGGGTACATGCGCGAGGGGATCGAGCTCGTGCTGCGCCACTCGTTCACGGCGCTGCAGCTGCACCGGGTCGAGGCCAACATCCAGCCCGGCAACGCCAACTCGCTCGCACTGGCGTCCGGTGCCGGTTTCCGGCGCGAGGGCTTCTCCCCCCGTTACCTGAAGATCGGCGGCCGCTGGCGCGATCACGAGCGCTGGGCGATCCTGGTGGAGGAGTGGCTCGCCCGAACCGGCGATCCCGCCCCGCCCGACGGTCCATTCTAAAGTCGGCGCGGTACCCTCTCGTCCCGCGCCGACGTAGCTCAGCTGGTAGAGCACTTCACTCGTAATGAAGGGGTCCCCGGTTCGATTCCGGGCGTCGGCTTTCGAAAGTGCCTGGTAATAGAGCACTTCTGAGTCGGTCGAATGCTCGTGACGGTGGGTTTCGGTAGGTGGGGTGAACGCGGGGGTGAACACCCAAGGCCCAACAGCCGGCGTTAGCGGCGGCTAGAACCCAGAGTCCTAAGCCCGGTCAGTGAGTCGCGCGCGACGTGTTCGCGCGCGACAACCCACTAAGTCCGGTAGGGTCGCGCCGTGCGGATGCTCTTGGCCGTACCTACGGTCGCGGCGGCCGTCATCGGCGTTGGCGCGGGCGCCTACCTGGTTGGGCACTCCGAGCGCCCGACGACGGTGATTCGTGCCCCGGCGCCGCCAGCACAGCCGCGCGTCATCATCTCGGGAGGCAGTGCGGGTCGAAGAGCCGGATACACGGCAGGTCGACAGGCCGGATACGCCGCGGGCTTCAATCACGAACTTCGTGTCGCGCGCAAGGCGCAAAGCAGTGCGTTCGACGCGGGCTACCAGGCGGTGTTTCAGGGATTCGGGAGCGGCTGGGATCCGTCTCGGCCCTACGTAGTCGAGGTGAGCAAGGATCCACAGGGCAAGTACGCACTCCGTAGCCGCCTCGAGATGGACCCGACGCAGGCCTACCACATCTGCCAAGGGCACGCCGGGATATGCGGTGGCCCGTTGGTGTCGACGGTCAACCCGCCAGCGACCGGCACCGCTCCGCCAGCGACCGGCACCGCAGCTCCCGCTGATTTCTGCTCAACACACGCCTGCATTCCATCCTTCGCCAGCGGTACGGGCTACGTCGTCCAGTGCGTTGACGGCGAATGGAGCCACTCAGGCGGGAATCAGGGCGCGTGCTCCGATCACGGAGGCGAAACCGGTAGAACGTACCCGTAGTTCGCTGGTTCGTAGCGCCGTCGACCAAGGAGCCGCTAATCCGCGGGCCGCGACAATCCGGGGGGAGCAGGCGGGGCCGGCCTGCCGCGCTTCCCCGGTTACGTCGTCGGTGTGCCTCAGTCAAGCGACGATAGATGCTGAGGCACACCCAGGACGGAGTCCTGCGGCTAGCTGCAGCCGGCGATCTTCAGCCACCACGGCAGGCGCGCGTAGCGCTCCTCCTGTAGCTGCTGGATACGCTCGACCGACCACGCAACGCCCTCGCGCTCCAGGCGCTGATCGTCGAGGTGGTTCGCGATCGCGACGCCGATATGGCAGATCACCGCGTACACCGCGTATGTGGCCACTGCGATCTCGAAGCCCACGAGAAGGAGTCTCATGAGCGGAGCCTATTCGAAGCCATCAGGCAGGCTCGAACGTGGCCACGAGCAGCTCGCCGGCCAGCCAGATATCGACCATGTTGGCCGGGGGTGCGTCGCCGTTGACGTCCTCGCACTCGAACTCAGCTTTGACGTAGGCCTCGTGCATCGAGCGCGCGGCGTCGCAGTGGCCCGCGGCGATCATCTCGGCGACGTCGGCCGTGTGCTGTGCCGACGTGCCCGGGCCGACCTGATCCGGTCCTACTTGCTCCCAGGGTGCGTCGAGCAAGGCGCTGGCCATCCGGTAATCGGTCTCGCTGGCACCGTCAGCGGTGAGTTCGTGAACCCGGGTAGCGACGTCGTACTGATCCGCGGCGAGTAGCGAGGCAACGTCGGCTGTATGGGGCGCGGTCGCCGCTGAGAAGATAGGCTGGTCGTGCATGGAACTTCCTTTCCGTGCCGGGCCCGGGGTGTTCAAGCACCGCCGGGCCGACTAGTTGAGAGAGCGTCACAGTGCCACAGTGCCGCGTGGTTGTCAACCGAGGTCAGCAAATCGACACGTAGTTGCGCACGCAACTATGTCACGGCCTGTCACAGTCATCCGAGTGTGACGTCACGGTTATCCGTGAAAGCGCGCCCGCGACTGTGACCGAGTGTGACGTCACGGGCGCACGGCCTCGTCACAGTGCCGCGGTCGCTCGTAGCGCTGACTTCAGTGGTAGTGAAGCGGTTAGGTGCTGGCGATCGCCGGTCAGTACTGGTGATCGGTGCCTCGAGCTCGGGCCGCGGTACACCGTCAGTGCGCAGCGGACCGCATACAGCGGCTACGACTGGCTGCTGTGCCTGACGATTGGGCGCACGCGCGGCGCACGAAACGCCCCGCGATGAGTGATGACTGCGAGCCGAGCGACGATGAGGCAAGGCAGCATGCGGCGCGCGGTCGTGCCCCTTTGCCACCCGACGATGCCCCCTGCCGAGCGCCGAGTGTGCCCGCCGAGTGACGCGATTGCGCGCGCCGAGTGATGCCCCAGGCACCCTTGCCACCGGGCTTGGCAAGAACATTTCGATGCAACACACACGCAAAGCCTGAAATCGCAAGTGTGACAGCACCGTGACACTGTGGGCATCTCTCACGACGGCCCAGCGCTGATGAATACCGGGGGCCAGCGTTGGACCGTGTGTGACGCCTCTGTGACAGTGGCGCGGCGCGAGGCTTGGGGGCGTCCCAGAATGCGGAAGCCGGGGCTCACAATGTCTGGATGCCTACACACCCAATCACCGAGACCCGGAAGTCCTTTGGGCTCTCGCAGAAACAACTCGCCGACAAGGCGGGCGTCAGCCGGTCGCTACTCAGCTACATGGAACACGGGTTCGAGCCGCCGCGCTCGGGCGCTGCCGAGGCAGTTGCCGAAGCCCTAGGCGTTCGCGTGGAACGCCTATTCACGAAAGAGAGCGGTTCCTCCTAGTAGTGCTTTGTTAGCTGGTGAGTAGGAGTTCGGTGGGGGTGCGGCGAACCCTTCTGGCGTTTGGGTTGCCGAGGCGGGGAGGTCATGATGGCCGTTGTGGATGCTGGCGTGGATGTCGAGCG
>JBPCPC010000213.1:0-2853 GCA_050999585.1 Solirubrobacteraceae bacterium
GGCCGAGATCGGGCTGTGCTGGGCTCCGGCGCGCAACGGTGGCGCCCGGGCGCGGGTGCTGCCGGGCGAGGAGATCACGGCGGAGACCCGCGGCCACGGGTCACAGGAGCGCACCGTCTCCCCGATCCTGATGGCGGACCAGCCGGCCGACTCGCTGCTGGTCTGCGAGGTGATCACCCCCGGCGGGCACTGGTCCAGCTATCCGCCGCACAAGCACGACCGCGACGACCCACCGCGTGAGACGTTGCTGGAGGAGACCTACTATCACCGCACGCCGGCCGGTGGCTTCGGGCTTCAGCGCGTCTACACCGACGATCGCGCGCTGGATGAGACGCTGACGTTCGGTGACCGCGAATGCGTGCTGGTCCCGCGCGGCTATCACACGGTCTCAGCGCCGCCGGGCTATGACCTGTATTACCTCAACGTGATGGCCGGCCCCGTACGCGAGTGGGCCGTCGCCAACGACCCCGACCACGAATGGACGCTGACGCAATGACCACCACCGGTGTTCGCCTGCTGGATAACTACATCGCAGGCTCGTGGGTGCCCGCGACCGCCGCCACCGGCGAGCTGGACGTGACCGACCCCGCCACCGGCGAGGCACTGGCGCGGGTGCCGCTATCGGGCGCCGCCGACCTGGACGCCGCCGTGACGGCGGCCCGGGCGGCCCTGGCCGACTGGCGGGCGGTGTCGGTGATCGCCCGGGCGCGCAAGCTGTTTGAGCTGCGCGAGCGCCTCGTGGCGCGCAGCGAGGACCTGGCGCGATCGGTGACGCTGGAGATGGGCAAGACGATCGGCGACGCCCGGGCCGAGGTGGGACGGATGATCGAGATGGTCGAGGCGGCGTGCGCGGTGCCGACGACGATGCAGGGCCGGATCCTCGAGGACGTGTCGCGAAACATCGACGTCGAGACGGTCCGCCAGCCGGTCGGGGTGTGCGCCGCGATCGTGCCATTCAACTTCCCGGCGATGGTGCCGTTCTGGTTTCTGCCGTTCGCGATCGCCTGCGGCAACACGTTCGTCTTAAAGCCCTCTGAGCAGGTGCCGCTCACCCAGCAGATCGCGTTTGAGGAGCTCGACGCCCTCGGCCTGCCCGCCGGGGTCGTGAACCTCGTCAACGGCGGACGCGAGATGGTCGAGGGAATCCTGGGGCACCCCGGGATCGACGCCGTCTCGTTCGTGGGTTCGGCGCCGGTGGCGCGAATCGTCTACGAGGGCGCGGCCAAGGCCGGCAAGCGCGTGCAGGCGCTCGGGGGCGCTAAGAACCACATGGTCGTGATGCCCGATGCGGTGATCGCGCCCACCGTCGAGGGGATCATCGGCTCCGCGTTCGGCGCGGCCGGCCAGCGGTGCATGGCCGGCTCGGTCGTGGTCACCGTCGGCGACGCCCACCAGCAGCTGATCGCCCCGCTCGTGGACGCGACCCGCGCGCTGCGGGTCGGCGCCGGCCTGTCGGAGAGCACCGATGTGGGACCGCTGATCTCCTGCGCGGCCCGCGACCGGATCGCTGACTGGGTGCAGCGCGGCGTCGACGCCGGCGCGACGGTCGCCGTCGACGGCCGCGGCGTCAACGGCGTCGACCCCGCAGGCGCGTTCCTGGGCCCGACGATCCTCGATGGCGTCACCACCGAAATGCCGATCGCCCAAGAGGAGGTGTTCGGCCCGGTCCTATGCATCATCCACGCGGCCACGCTCGACCAGGCGATCGAGATCGTCAACGCCAGCCGCTTCGGCAACGGCACCTCGATCTTCACCGAGTCCGCGGCGTCGGTGCGCCGCTACCGCCACGAGATCGAGGCCGGCATGATCGGCGTCAACATCGGCGTCGCCGCCCCCGTCGCGTTCTTCCCGTTCTCAGGCTGGAAAGACTCGTTCCTCGGCGACCTGCACGCCCACGGGACCGACGGAATCGACTTCTACACGCGCAAGAAGACCGGCACCAGCCGCTACTTCTCCTCCGGGCAGGGCAGCGGCGACTACTTCGTCGAACGCTGAGTCAGCGCGCGGTACAGCGCGTTGGCGCTCACGCCGGTCAGCTGCGCGACCACGCCGGCGGCCGAACGGGGCTTGGCGCCGGCGTCGACCAGCGTCCGCAGGGCCTGTAGCGGCCCCTCCAGGTCAACCTCCACCTTGGTGGCGGGACCGACGACGATCACGATCTCGCCCCGGGGCGGCTCGCCGTCGTAGCGCTGCGCCAGTTCGGCCGCGGTGCCGCGGACGATTTCCTCATGGAGCTTGGTCAGCTCACGGCAGACTGCGACCTGTCGCTCGGCATCCAGTACGGAGAGGGCTTTGAGTGACGCGGCGAGCCGTTTCGGTGACTCGAACGCGACGAGCGTCTCGGGTGCGGACAGCACACGCTGCAGCTCGCCCTGCTTGCGCGGCAGGAAGCCGACGAACTGCCACCGCTCGGCGGCCAGCCCGCTGGCGACCAGCGCGCTCAGGGCCGCCGAGGGGCCGGGCAGCACCTCCACGCCCAGGCCTGCGGCCATGTACGCCTGGACAAGGATCAGCCCGGGGTCTGAGACGAGCGGCATGCCGGCGTCGGACACGAGCGCGACCGTCGCGCCGCCGCGCATCCGCTCCACCAGCTCGGCCGTCCGCTCGCGCTCGTTGTGCTCGTGGTAGCTCACGAGCGAGGCCTGGACGCCGTAGCGCTCGAGCAGGATCCGCGTGCGGCGGGTGTCCTCGCAGGCCACCACGTCGGCGTCGCGCAGCGCCGAGAGCACCCGCAGCGTGACGTCCTCGAGGTTCCCGATCGGCGTCGGGCAGACCACGAGCCGCCCGGCTGGAGTCACGACCCGCGGTCGAGCCCGGTCCAGGCGAGTGCCGCCGCGCCGAGCATCCCCGCCT
>JBPCPC010000225.1:0-5778 GCA_050999585.1 Solirubrobacteraceae bacterium
CGTTCGACTCGATTGACAACGCCCCCGAGGAGAAGGCTCGCGGCATCACGATCGCGACCTCGCACGTCGAGTACGAGACCGCCAATCGGCACTACGCCCACGTGGACTGCCCCGGTCACGCTGACTACGTCAAGAACATGATCACCGGCGCCGCCCAGATGGACGGGGCGATCCTGGTCGTGTCGGCGGCTGACGGCGCGATGCCGCAGACGCGCGAGCACATCCTGCTCGCGCGCCAGGTCGGCGTGCCCTACATCGTCGTGTTCCTCAACAAGGCGGACATGGTCGACGATCCCGAGCTGCTCGAGCTCGTCGAGGTCGAGATCCGCGAGCTGCTGTCGGAATACGAGTTCCCCGGCGACGACATCCCGTTTGTGATCGGATCGGCGCTGAAGGCGCTCGAGGGCGACGAGGAGTACGAGCAGAAGATCCTCGACCTCGCCGAGGCGCTGGACACCTACATCCCCGAGCCCGTCCGCGATCTGGACAAGCCGTTCCTGATGCCGGTCGAGGACGTGTTCTCGATCACCGGCCGAGGGACGGTGGCCACGGGCCGGATTGAGAGCGGGATCATCAAGACCGGCGAGACCGTCGAGATCGTGGGCATCAAACCCACCACCACGACCGTCGTCACCGGGGTCGAGATGTTCAAGAAGAATCTCGACCAGGGTCAGGCAGGCGACAACGCCGGCTGCCTGCTGCGTGGCACCAAGCGCGAGGACATCGAGCGCGGTCAGGTGCTGTGCAAGCCCGGCTCGATCACGCCACATACCAAGTACAAGGCCGAGGTCTACGTTCTGAAGAAGGAGGAGGGCGGTCGTCACACCCCGTTCTTCACCGGCTACCGGCCGCAGTTCTACTTCCGTACGACCGACGTCACCGGAGTGGCCAACCTGCCCGAGGGCACGGAGATGGTCATGCCGGGCGATAACGTCCAGATGGAGATCGAGCTGATCCAGCCGATCGCCATGGACCAGGGTCTGCGGTTCGCGATCCGCGAGGGCGGCCGGACGGTCGGCTCGGGGGTCGTCACCGAAATCATTCAGTAGCACCCGGGTGGCGGGTCGCAGTCAGATCCCGCCGCCCAGTTTTTGTTCAAGCAGATACGACGATGTGGGCGGGACGAGTGGGTCTCACTGCTACTCGTTAACCCGTCCACTTCGCTGAGAGAACCTGAAATCACGTGGCAACCATCGCTCAAAACAAGATTCGCATTCGCCTGAAGTCCTATGACCACACGGCGATCGAGACAGCGGCCAAGGAGATCGTCGAGACGGCGACGCGCACCGGCGCCACCGTCTCCGGTCCGGTGCCGCTGCCGACGGAGAAGAACGTGTACTGCGTGATCCGCTCGCCGTTCAAGGACAAGGACTCGCGCGAGCACTTCGAGATCCGCACCCATAAACGACTGATCGACATCCATCAGCCGACACCGAAGACGGTCGACTCGTTGCAGCGGCTCGACCACCTTCCGGCCGGCGTGGATATCGAGATCCGCCTGGCGTCGTAGCCCGATGGCCGCGATCCTCGCCAAGAAGCTCGGCATGACCCAGCGCTTCCTCGATGACGGGCGCGTCGAGCGCGTGACCGTGCTCGAAGCCGGCCCCTGCCCGGTGACCGCGATCCGGACCCATGAGCGCGATGGCTACGAGGCCGTGCAGCTCGCGTTCGGCGCCTGCAAGGAGAAGTCGCTGACCAAGGCCGAGCTCGGCCACCTCAAGAAGGCCGACGCCTCGGCGCACCGTCACGTCGTGGAGTTCCGCGACCACGCCGGGGAGTTGCTCGTCGGGGAGACGGTCACGGTCGAGGCGTTCGAGGTTGGGCAGAAGGTCAAGATCTCGGGCAAGTCCAAGGGCAAGGGCTTCCAGGGCACGATCAAGCGCCACAACTTCGCCTCGGGCCCCAAGTCCCACGGCTCGCACAACGTGCGCGCTCCGGGCTCGATCGGCGCCTCCGCCTGGCCGGCACGCGTGATGAAGGGCATCCGCGGGCCGGGCCGCATGGGCGGTGGGCGGATCACCCAACGCGGGCTGACGATCGTCGAGATCATGGCCGGCCGCAACCTGCTGCTGGTCCGGGGCGCCGTGCCCGGCCCCAAGGGCTCCACGGTGGAGGTGCGCACCGATGGCTAGAAGCGCCCCCAAGCTCGGCGGCGGCACGGCGACCCTGGACGCCGGTGCCTTCGAGGCCACGTTCAACATGGCGCTCGTCCACGAGACCGTACGCGCCGAGCTCAACGCCCGCCGCCAGGGCACCGCGTCATCCAAGACCCGCGGTCAGGTCTCCGGCGGCGGCGCCAAGCCGTGGCGTCAGAAGGGGACCGGGCGTGCGCGCGCCGGGTCCTCGCGGTCGCCGGTTTGGACCGGCGGCGGCGTCGCGTTCGGACCCCAGCCCCGGCATTACATCGGCAAGGTCAACCGCAAGGCACGTCGCGCCGCGCTGCGCTCAGCGCTGTCGATGCACGCCGAGCGCGAGTCACTGGCCGTGTTCGACGCCGGCGCGTTCGACACACCATCGACCAAGCAGGCCGTATCGCTGCTGCAAGATTGGAGCCCGACCACCGCCACCAGCTCGACGCTCGTCCTGCTGGCCCCTTCCGAGGCCCAGGCCGGCCTGTCGTTCCGCAACCTGAGCCGGGTCGCCGTGATGCCGGTCGATGACGCGGGCGTCGCCGATCTGATCGGTGCCGCATCGCTGCTGGTCTCCGAGGCGGCGCTGTCGGCGCTGGTGGCCCGGGCCAACGGCGCAGAGGCGTCCTCCGACACCGATTCCACCCAATCCGAGGCGGCCTGATGGAACCCACTCAGGTGATCATCCACCCGGTCCTGACCGAGAAGTCCTACGTCCTCGCCGAGGCGGGCAAGTACACGTTTCGCGTACACGAGAAGGCCCACAAGACGCAGATCCGTCAGGCGATCGAGCAGCTGTTCGCGGTCAAGGTGGTGGAGGTGCGCACCGCCTCGGTCAAGTCCAAGCCGAAGCGGCGCGGTCAGACCTCCGGCCAGACCCGGCAATGGAAGAAGGCCATCGTGCAGGTGCGCGAGGGCGACACGATTCCGGTCTTCCAGGTCTTCGAGGGGGCTGAGTAATGCCGATCCGTAAGCCCAAGCCCACGTCCCCCGGGATGCGCTTTGTCTCTTATCCAGATTTCGCTGAGATCACGCGCTCCAAGCCCGAGAAGTCGCTGACCGAGGGCCTGAAGAAGTCCGGCGGGCGCAACTCGGCCGGCCGCAAGACGTCGCGTCACCGCGGCGGCGGCGCCAAGCGTATGTACCGCACGATCGACTTCAAGCGGCGCAAGGACGGGATCCCGGCCAAGGTGGCCCACATCGAGTATGACCCCAACCGCTCCGCCTACATCGCGCTGCTGCACTATGCCGACGGCGAGAAGGCCTACATCTTGGCCCCGGGTCGCCTGCGCGTGGGGGCAACCGTGCAGTCGGGCGAGACCGCCGACATTCGTGTTGGCAACTGCCTGCCGCTGGCCAAGATGCCCCCGGGCACGATCGTCCACAACGTCGAGCTCACCCCCGGACGCGGCGGCCAAATGGCCCGCTCGGCCGGCGTCGGCGTGCAGCTGCTGGCCCGCGAGGGTGATTACGCGACGCTGCGACTGCCCTCGGGCGAGATGCGCATGGTCCGCGCCGAGTGCCGCGCGACCGTGGGTACGATCGGCAACTCCGATCACCAGAACGTCAAGATCGGCAAAGCGGGACGCAAGCGCCACATGGGCGTGCGGCCCCAGACCCGCGGCACGGCGATGAACCCGGTCGACCACCCGCATGGCGGCGGCGAGGGTTCGACCACGCCCGGGCGCCATCCGGTCACCCCGTGGGGCGTCCCCACGCTGGGCTACCGCACTCGCAAGAAGCACAAGAAATCCGACCAGTACATCGTGCGTGGCCGCAGAAGGGGTAAGAAGCGATGAGTCGTTCAAGCAAGAAGGGCCCGTTCGTTCAAGAGCGGCTGATCGACCGGATCGAGGCGATGAACTCCTCTGGCGAAAAGCGCATGATCCGTACCTGGTCGCGCGCGTCAACGATCTTCCCCGAGATGGTCGGGCACACGATCGCGGTGCACGATGGGCGCAAGCACGTGCCCGTGTTCATCTCCGAGTCGATGGTCGGCCACAAACTGGGTGAGTTCGCTCCGACGCGGCTGTACCGAGGACATGCCGGTACCGGGAAGCGTCGATGAGTCCTGACGAGCCTGAAAAGAAGGACGCCGAGGAGGCTGAGGTCACACCCTCACCTGCCGCCGAGCTTGAGGTCACACCCTCCGCCGACGCCCCGCGCTCGGATGAGTCCGAGACCGCTGAGGAGTCCGAAGCGACTCGAGGGGCGTCCGCGAAGGGTGTGACCTCTGCGGCTGATTCGGCGGATGGTGACGCGGATGAGCCCGTGGCGGAAGCTGAAGCGGATGAGCCCGTGGCGGAAGCGGATGACGACGCCGCTGAGGCCGACGCGCATGAGGCCGAAGCCGATCCGCCCGAGGCGCCGAAGCGCTCGCGGCGACCGCGGCGCCGTCGTGGTGCTGAGGAGGCCGAGGAGGAGGCTCCGCCGGCGCTGGCCCCGACGCGGCGGCGAGCCCGGCGCGATCCGAATGAGCCGGCCCCGGTGGTTCGCGCGCAGGCCAAGTACGTGCGCTCGTCGGCCCGCAAGGCGCGACTGGTGTGCGATCACATTCGCGGAAAGTCCGTCGAGGAAGCGCGAGCTATCCTCGCTGTCACGCCGCGGGCGATCGCGCGGGATTGGAGCAAGCTGCTCGAATCGGCCGTCGCCAACGCCGAGCACAATCACGAGCTCGTCGGCGAGGATCTGTATGTCAAGGCGGTGCACGCCGATGAGGGTCCGACGATCAAGCGGTTCCGCCCGCGTGCGATGGGTCGCGCGACACCGATCCGCAAGCGAACCAGCCACCTGACGATCCTGCTCACGCCAAAGGACTGACGAAGAACTAATGGGCCAGAAAGTTCACCCCGAATCGATCCGCGTGGGCTACATCCACGATTGGAAGTCCAACTGGTTCAACGAGCGCAACTTCTCGGATTACCTGCACGAGGACACGCTGATCCGCGAGCACATCATCGGCCGGCTGTCGCATGCCGGGCTGTCGGACATCACGATCCGCAAGAACGCCACCGAGGTGGAGATCAACATCCACACGGCGCGGCCGGGCATCGTGATCGGCAAGTCGGGATCCGAAGTGGATGCGCTGCGCCGCAACCTGCATCAGATCACCGGCAAGCAGGTCAAGGTCAACATCCTCGAGATCAAGCGCCCCGAGCTGGACGCGCGCCTGGTCGCGCAGTCGATCGCCGAGCAGCTGCAGAACCGCGTCGCCTTCCGCCGCGCGATGAAGCGCGCGCTCACCAGCGCGATGCGCTCCGGCGCCAAGGGCGTCAAGGTGCAGGTCTCTGGTCGCCTCGGCGGTGCGGAGATGGCTCGGACTGAGGGCTACTCCGATGGTCGGGTGCCGCTGCACACGCTGCGCGCTGACATCGACTACGGATTTCACGAGGCCCGCACGACGTTCGGGCGGATCGGCGTCAAGTGCTGGATCAACAAGGGCGAGATCATGCCCGAGGGCTACACCGGCGCTGACCTGACGATCATGGACGAGCCCTCCCCGCAGGCTCCCGAGCGCGGCGGCCGCGATGGCCGGGGTGGCGGGCGCGGCGGCGGTCCGGGCGGCCGTGGTGGCGGTCCTGGCGGTGCTGGTGGTCGCGGTGGCGGCGCTGGTGGTCGCGGTGGCGGTCCGGGCGGCGCTGGTGGTCGC
>JBPCPC010000294.1:0-8142 GCA_050999585.1 Solirubrobacteraceae bacterium
GAGACCCCCCCCCCCCGCCCCGCCCCCCCGCCCCCGACCCGGGCGAGGTCGAGCACGACGAGCGCGAGGCGCTTGGTCCTGTCAAGCGCAACCGCGAGGCGCCGGCCGATGCTGAGGCCGACGACGATCTGTTCGCCGGCGGCCTGGCCTATGACCAGGCGGATGACGAAGGCTGGACCGACGAAGACGACGTTGAGCGCGATGCAGCGCCCAGGGTGCAGGACCCACCCCCGCTGGAGTTCGACAGCGATCGGTCGCGGCGCGCCGAACCTGAGCCGGCGTTGGAAGAACCGGCGTTCGAATCGCCCGAGCTGCCCGCCGACCGGCGTCAATCGCCGCCGCCCGCCGAGCATCAGCCACCCCCGGCCCCGGCGCCGGGCGTTGCGCACGGCAGCGGCGCAGAGACTGCCGAGTACGACGTCGAGGGACCCCTGGCGGCCGACGAGCCTGGCGAGGACATGCTCGAGGAGACCCCGGAGTTCCTGCAGGACACGCCCGACCACGACCGTCTGTGGTTCGAGCAGCGCCCGCCCCGCGACTTCGACTTCGACAGCTAGCCCCAGCCCCGCGGCGCGACGGCAGCCCGGCCCGCTGCCGTCTGTCGATCTCGACGTCGAAGTCCCAGGAAACGATCGGTGCTCGCCTCACGGGGGCCCATCGCAGGCGTCCGCCGCCCGTCGGGAGCACGGCGCTGACTGTCAGCGTGACGATCTGACCCGGAGCGAGTCGTGCCGGCAGCGGGCCGCCCCTCTGAGCTGGACATGCGGATGGTGGAGGTGCCCCAGTTCGTCGAGGATCGTGAACGCCCGACGCTGGATCGGCACGATTCCGTGCCCGGCGGCGAGGCTGACCGCGAAGCTGCACGGGGTGCTCGCGGGCACGCGCAATCTGCCCTGTTCGGGAACCACCGGACCGACCGTGGTCGCCATCGTGCGGCCCGTGGCGAGGTGCACCGACACCGTGTCGCCCTGAATCGCGAGCGCGGGATGAGCGTCGCTGGCGGACACGACCCGGCCGACGGGCACGTCCGCCCTGGGCAGTCAGCTCGGGATCCGGCCGTACTTGGCCGCTGAATGCGTCACCAGGCGCCGCGCCCGGACGTCGTCGGGGGACTGCGGCCGCGCTGGCGCTGCCGCCGCCGCGCGCGTGGTCGCTTTCGTGGGCGACGGTTCAGGCAGCCCGGGAGAGCCGCCGCCATTTGCCACCAAGAGGATTGCCAAGGCCACGGCGACGGCCAGTGCGGCGGCGCCCCAGCGGCTGCGAGTGGCAACCGTCACCGCTGGCGGTGGTGCGTCGTGTGCCGGCTGTGACCGCCCCACGGTCCTTTGCGGATTGTTGAACACGTCAGCGCCGAACGGGGCCAGGCCGGGCTGGGCGGCGTAGCCGATGTGTCCCTCGCCGTCGAGCCCGCGCGAGCCGCGGCTGACACTGAACAGGTCCTCCATGGTGCGCAGCCAGCTGTAGTGGTTGTAGTAGTCGTCGCTGACGGTCCCCGGCTGGATGTAGGGGCTGATCAGCACGCTCCCGGTGTCACCGCCGCCGGTTGTGGCGTCGGTGGCGTTGTACAGCGGGTCCGACGCCGCCGTACGCGGGCCGAGCGTGACGCCGCTCACCGCGGTGGCGGTCTGCAGTGGCGCTCCATTGCCGTTCACCAGCGCGAACGAGCCGGTGTCGGCAAGGCCGCCGCTCTGGCTGGGGTTGGTCGCGGTGACCGGCGTGTCGATGACCTGCCCGACGAACGCTCCGGCTGGGATCCCGGGGCCACTCACACTGCGACCGGTGTCCGTGGCGACCGCTGAGTTGTCGGCGATCGTCGAGCTGCCGGCGGGAGCGGTGGCGCCCGGATCGCTGCGCGGTCCGGGGACATTGCTGCCGCCGCCGAGCAGGCAGGTACTCGCCGGCTGTGACGGCACGGTCTGAGCGACACAGTTGGCCGGCCGGTCGATGTAGGCGTTGTCACCCGGTCCGGGGTACAGCTGGTTGCCGTTGCTGTCGGTCGCCAGCGGCGTGTTGGGGCCGGTCGGCTCGTAGTGCCGGGGCTGGCCGTTTAACGTCTCGCCGGCGGTGTCGTTCTGGGCCGAGGTCTGGAACGTCGGGGCGACCCGGCTCGAGTTGCGGAAGCTGTTGTCGGTGTAGGTGAACGGCGGGAATGCCTCGTCGAAGGTGATGTCGATCACGCCGCCGTCCTTGAACGCCGGAGAGGCCTCGATCTCGGGAATCACGTGCTCGAGGAACAGGTCTGAGGCGTAGAGCCCACCGGTGTAGTTGACCGGCGCCTTCGGGGTGGTGGGGTTCGAGAAGCCGCCTGACAGGTTGTTACCGTGACAGACCGCGTCGTGAGCGTCGCTGCAGTTGTTGGGCGAGATCCAGCTGAACGCCGGCGTTGTGGACTCATGCTGGAGGTCGTGGTAGAGCCCGTCCGTCGAGTCGAAAAGGTTGGCGATGTGGCGCGGATTGCAGTCGCCCGACTGCAGGATCGACTCAAACCACGGGAACGGAAAGTGCTTGGGCACGTACTGGTCGGTGGCGTTCGCGCTGCCCGGGTTGGGATCGGCGCTGCTGCCCGTCGCGCCCGGGGCGGCGTAGGGGGCTCCGCAGTACTGCGTGCCCGCGTCATGGATCGGGCTGCCGGTGCCGGGGTTGCCCAGGTCCTGCGCGTAGCCCTTCCAGCTGACGCCTGCCTGGTCGAACTGGTTGAACATCGTCGGCACGCTCGAGGGGTAGACGCAGCCGTTGGAGCCGGCGGCGGCATTTGGTCCGGCCGCCGACGCGAGCTGTCCGAAGTTGGAGTTCGTGGCGAGTGAGCCGCTGTGGTCGATCGATCCGGAGAAGCTGTCGTAGTTCGGGCAGTCGGCCTGGGTATCGGGCTGCGTCGCCTGGCCACTGACCGCCGAGATGCAGTTGTCGAGGCTGAAGTGACCCGTCCCGTAGTAATGCTTGAGCAGCACGCCTTGCCGGGGCAGCGTCTGCCACAGATAGGTGTTGTTGTTCAGGCCGGTGAAGCTGGCGTCGTAGGACTTGTTCTCCAGGATGATCAGCCACACGTGCTTGACCTTCCCGGGGCCGATCCCGAGCCCGTCGTTGCGGCCGGGGCCCTGACCTCGCGACCCGTGCGGGCGCTCGCTCCGCCCGGGAGAGGCGCTCGCCGTCACGACCGGCACCGCGACCGCAGCGATCGCGAGGGCGATGCCGATCGCGGACGGGCCCAGCCTCCGCCGGCGGGGTCTGCGCGGAATCCGACGGGCAGGACGACCAGTGAACGGGGCTTTCATCGGCGAACTCATCTCCTGTGGCGCAAGCGGTGGGCGAGGCGGCGCGAAGTCTCGTCCCTCACCGCGGGCCGCAGGTTTCGATTTCGTGAACCGGCCTAAAATGCCCAATCTCGGGCGGTTTTCGGGATATTGACGGACCTCGGGTCTTCGGTTATACAAAGTGGACTGATCTGGTCGACTTTGCCCGAAGGGGTTTCTCCGTGTTCTTCCGTCAAGTGCTGTACCGCGACCTCGGCTGCGCCTCCTACGTGCTCGGGGACGCCGGTGAGGCGGTGGTCGTCGATCCCCGATGGGATATCGATCCGTATCGGGAGATCGTTGCCGAACAGCGGCTGCGGATCACCCACGTGATCGACACCCACGAGCATGCCGACCACGTCTCGGGCCGGGCGCGGCTGGTGGCGACCACCGGAGCGCGCGCCCACCGACCCGGGGGCCATGACGATCCGGCGCCCGACGTGATCCGCGCCAACGACGAGATCGCGGTCGGTTCGTTGCGGCTGCGGGCGATCGCGTCCCCCGGTCACCGGCCCGAGCACCTTACGTTCGCGGTCGCCGACCTGACGCGCAGCGCCGAGCCGTGGCTGCTGCTGAGCGGAGACTCGCTGCTGGTCGGCGACGTCGCCCGGCCCGATCTCGCCTATGAGCCGCGCGAGGGAGCGGCCGCGTTGCACGCGACGCTCGCGGAGCTGCTGCAGCTCGGCGATCACGTCGAGCTGTGGCCTGCGCACGTCGGCGGATCGCTGTGCGGGGGGGCAGGGCTGAACCATAAGACGAGCTCGACCGTGGGCTTCGAGCGTCGCCACAACCCGTTGCTGGCGATGGAGCAGTCACGGTTCGTGCACGCGGTCACGCGGAGCCTGCCGTCACGTCCGCCGAACATCGAGCGGATCGTGGCCCTCAACCGCCGCGCGGCGGGTCCGCCGCCGACCCAGCCGCACGAAATCAACTCGGCGGCGCTCCAGGCTCGGCTGGTCGCCGGTGCGACCGTGCTCGACTGTCGCAGCCCGGACGAGTTCGACGGCGGGCACCTGGCGGGCGCCATCAACCTGCCGGTCAGCTCACCCGGTGTCGGCACCCGAGCCGGCTGGGCGCTGGAGCCCGAACACCCGATCGTGATCGTCGCCGCCGCCGAGGCCGAAGCCCGACAGATGGTCAGCTCGCTGCAGGCGGTCGGCTTCTGGACGCTCGAGGGTTTCTGCGTCGCCGATCCGGAGGCGTGGTCGCACGCGGCGCTGCCGGTGGCTCGCAGCGGGTCGTGGGACCTCGACCAGCTGGCCGACGGCGTCCGTGTCGGCTCCGTGGAACTCGTCGACGTGCGCGAGCTGGCCGAATGGCTGACCGGCCACGTCGCCGGTTCACATCACGTGCCGTTGAACCGCCTGCGCGACGTCGCGGCCGTTCCCGTTCCAGCCCACGGACGCACGACGGCGGTTGCCTGCGCCGCCGGCGTGCGCGCCGCGTTCGCGGCCAGCCTGCTGCGCCGAGCCGGGCGCAGCGATGTGGTCCGGGTGGCCGGGGGCGGGATCGGCGATCTCGGCACGCGCGGGATCGAACTCGCGCTCGGGGTCTGACGCAGCCACCCCGCCGCACGGCGGGTGCGCTCATAGGTTGGGCTTACGCAGCCATTACGGGGTTGCGAGGAAGGTCGGCGACGCTCTATCGGTCACCTTCCCCGCTCACCCTCACGAGGTCCCGATGCGCGAACCACACCCCTCACCAGCACTGCAAGCGCGTCGTCGCCGCGTCAGCCATATCCGCCGGCGGATGGTCGGCGTCGCCACGGCGACGTTCCTGGCGACGGCCGGCGGCATCGCCATTCAGCTGGTCTCCGGCCACGACCCGGCGCTGGCGCACAGCAGCGCGAGCAAGGTGGCCTCGGCCGGCGGCTCGGGTTCGAGCTCGGGAACGGGTTCGAGCTCGGGTTCGGCGACGACGTCGGGGGCGTCGACGTCAGGCCTGGCGACGGCCGTCACCACGAGCGCGTCATGACCGAGGCGATCGAGCGCTTTGACTGCTTCGGCGGTCGCTGCACGGTGCTGGTCACAGGATCCGGCCCGGCGGGCGAGGCCGACGAGGCCGCCGCCCGGGCTCGGCGTCGCCTGCTGGCCTGGCATGACCAGTTCTCGCGCTTTGAGGCCGGCAGCGAGCTGTCGCGTTGCAATCGCGATCCGCGGCGGGTGGTCGGGGTCAGCCCAACGATGGCTCGCTTCGTCGAGTCGGCGCTGTGTGTGGCCGCCGCGACCGGCGGACTGGTCGACCCCACGCTGGGCGGAGAGCTGGAGCGTGCTGGAGACCGCGGACACTTCTCCTGCACCCCGCTGCCGCTCGAGCGCGCGCTGGCGGTCGCGCCCCCGCGCGCCCCGGCCGCCTCGCGTTCCCCGGCGCTGTGGCACCGGATCGAAGTTGACCGCGTCAGGCGGACCGTGACGCGACCGCCCGGCGTTCAGCTCGACAGTGGCGGGGTCGCCAAGGGTTTGTTCGGGGACATCCTGGCCGGGGTGCTCGGCGCACACGAGAGCTTCGCCGTCGATGCCGCCGGTGACGTCCGCTTCGGCGGCGTCGGGGCCTGGGTCCGTCCGGTCGCTGTGGCCAGCCCGTTCGACGACTCGGTGCTGCATGTGTACGAGCTCGGACGGGGTGCCGCCGCGACCAGCGGCATCGGGCGCCGTAGCTGGCTCGACGCCGATGCTCAGCCGGCCCACCACTTGCTGGATCCGGCCACCGGTCGTCCCGCCTTCACCGGCATCGTGCAGGTGACTGCGCTGGCGCCGACCGGCGTGGAGGCCGAGATGCGCAGCAAAGCGGCGCTGCTCAGTGGCCCGGAGGGCGCGCGCGACTGGTTGGGTCACGGCGGCCTGGTCGTGTTCGACGACGCCGAGCTCGAGGTCATCGGAGCCGACGCGGCTCTGTGTGCCTCGGTTGCTGGGCACGCGGTGGCGGCATGAGCCAGATTGCCGGCGCGAGCTCGACCAACGTTCCCACGCACCTGTTCTGGATCATCAGCCGCGCGGCGGGCACGACCGCTCTGGTGCTCTCCAGCGTCTCGATCTGCTTCGGCCTGCTGATGGCCGGCCGGCTCGTCAAGGGCAACAGTTCCGACCGTCGGGCGTACCACGAGGTCCTGTCGCTGTCGGTGTTGGTGGCGATCGTCGTGCACGGGGTATCGCTGATCGGCGACAGCTTCCTGCATCCCAGCATCGTCGACGTGACCGTTCCATTCGCGCTGGGCTATCAGCGGCTGGCGACGACGCTCGGGATCGTCTCGGGGTGGGCGCTGACCTGCCTCGGCCTGTCGTTTTATCTACGTGATCGAATCGGTCGGCAGCGCTGGAAGACGATTCACATGTTCACGCTGCTCGCGTGGCTGGGCGGCCTGATCCACACGTTCGTCGAGGGCACCGACGCCGGCCAGCTGTGGTTCCTGATGCTGGTGGCGATCACGACCGCCCCGGTGGTTGTCCTGCTCGGGATGCGGATCGCCGGTGGTAGGTTCGAGACGTGGCCGGCGAGTTTGCGGACGAGCAGTTGGCGGCGTGGGTCCGGGAGTCGACCACGCTCGGAGACCTCGATGTTCAGGTGATGCGCGAGGGCATCGCCAAGCGCGCCCGGACCCGCGCCCGCGGCCCCGAGATGGACGCGGTCCGCGAACTGCACGTCGGCGCCCTGCCAGCGCGTGTGTATCGTCCGGCAGTCGATGCGCTGCCGCTGATCCTGCACCTCCACGGCGGCGGCTGGACGATCGGCAGCCTCGAATCCCACGACCGGCTCTGCCGCCGACTGGCCGCGGGCTCGGGCAGCGGTGGTGGCGCTCGAATATCGATTGGCGCCCGAGCACCGCTGGCCGGCGTCGGTCGATGACGCAATCGCGGCGCTGCGCTGGATCGCGACCGAGCCCGCCGAGCTGGGTCAGCGGACGGGCGTCATGGCCGTCTCGGGTGACAGCGCCGGGGTGCGCTCGCCGCGCTGGCCTGCCTGCGCCTGCGCGATCAGGATCCCGCAGCGCTGCCCGATCTGCAGGTGCTCCTGAACGCCAACACCGATCTTGTCGGGGATCACCTCTCGATGCGCGAGAAGGAGTCAGGGTGGGGCCTGGACGTGGCGGCGGTCCGCTTCTTCAATTCCCAGTGGGCGCCCGACCCCAGCCGCTGGTCAGATCCGGGCGTGAGCCCATTGCACGCTCCTGACCTGTCGGGGCTCCCGCCGGCCCTCGTCGTTTCCGCCGAGCACGATCCCCTGCGTGACGAGTCAGAGGCGTACGCCGCGCGCCTGCGCGAGGCCGGAGTCGAGGTCGAGCTGCACCGCGAGCCCGGTATGGTCCACAACTTCATGATGCTCGATGAGGTCTCCCGGGCCTGCGCGGCCGCTGCCGACCGCATCGCCGCCGGCCTGCACGAGCGCCTGTTCCCCGGCTGAGCGCGGCGGCGGATGTGCACCTTAAACAGCACCCGCGCTGGCGCGGCCCTCGGGTTCTGGCCCCCGTGGGGCGTTGGCTGGTCGCCTCAGCCGGCTACGGGACGTCGGAGGCGGCGGCTTGCCGCACGACGTTTGCGGCATCGGACGCAACCCAGAAGCGCTTGTGGACGAGCTCGTTGGTCTCGCGGGTCACCCTCGCGAGATAGTCGGCGTGGCTCGGATACAGCGCGTGCAGCGTCGCGTGACTGAACGGGATGCTGAACCCGATCAGCGAGCACAGCCCGGACAAGCTTGTTTCGTGCGCGCTGCCGTCGATGGGGGAGTACGTCGCGATGGGAACGTCCACAAACGGGGTCCGCAGCCCGCCGAGGGCGTTGGCAAACCGGTCCCGGTGGGTCGTGCCGGCGAGCGTGTCGGTCACCTGGATCCTGGCCGCGCGCGGCGGTGGGATGCC
>JBPCPC010000007.1:0-10276 GCA_050999585.1 Solirubrobacteraceae bacterium
GCCTATCGGCTCGCGCTGGCCGCGACGGTCGCGCGGCGTCTGGCCCGAGAGCGGGGGTAACAGGTCGCGTGACATCAATGCCGCGATCCCGCACCCCCGGCTTGCCGAGTGGCGCAAAATACGAGCCCTAGTGTCCACGCTGCTCGGCACCAGTCTCAATGGCCGTTACCGATTGGAGGCGCGGATCGGAGCCGGCGGCATGTCAACGGTCTACCGGGCGACGGACGTGACGCTCGAGCGCCAGGTGGCGATCAAGCTGATGAACCGGGAGGTAGCCTCAGACTCTGATCAGCTCGAACGCTTCCGGCGCGAGGCCCGCGCGGTGGCCCAGATGTCACATCCGCACATCGTCGGGGTGATCGACGCCGGCGAGGACGACGGTCGGCCCTACATCGTGCTCGAGTACGTCGAGGGCGAGACGCTCAAGGACCGGATTCGCCGCAACGGCCGGCTGCCGATCACTGAGGCGGTCGCCTACGCGATCGAGATCGCCCGCGCGCTTGGCAATGCCCACGCGCGACACATCATCCACCGCGACGTCAAGCCTCAGAACGTTCTCATCGACCAGGAGGGCTCGGCCAAGGTCACCGACTTCGGCATCGCCCGCACGCTGGAGGAGGACGGGCTGACCGCCGACGGGCGCGTCCTGGGGACGACCGACTACGTCTCCCCTGAGCAGGCCCTGGGCCACCGGGTCACCGGTCAGTCAGACCTCTACTCGCTGGGGATCGTGCTCTACGAGATGCTCACCGGGGAGGTGCCGTTCAAGGGCGAGAACCAGGTCGCGGTCGCGATGAAGCATGTCCGCGAGGAGATCCCCGACGTGCGGTCCAAGCGCCCTGAGATCTCCGCCGCGTTGGCCGCGGTCCTGGAGACGGCCACCGCCAAGCGGGAGTCCGATCGCTATGCCGACGACACGGAGCTGATCGCCGACCTGGAGGACGTGCTCGGCCTGGAGGCGGCACGAGCCGGCAGCGCCACCGGTGAGGTCACGACCGTGCTCAAGACGCTGCCCTCCCGCGCCCAGCGCCGGGTCCCCCTGCGCGTGCGCCAGCCGCTGGTGATGGTGGCGGGGCTGCTGATCGTGGCCGCGCTGGTCGTCGCCGCGATCCTGTTCCTCGCCCCGCGCACCCATCACGGAACCGGGACGCTGCCCCAGCCGGCGCCGAAGCTCACCCGCCACCAGATCTCACCGTGCGGCAGCTGCGCCCACGACTACAACCCCGACGCGCCGTCGGGGCCCAAGGACCAGCATCCCAACGAGGTCGGGCTGGCGATCGACGCTGACCGCAACACCGCCTGGACCACCGAGTCCTATCTGAACGACAACCTGGCCAAGCCGGGGGTGGGGCTCTACGTCTCACTCAATCCGGGCGTCGCCGCCGGCTCACTGGTGCTCGACACCGAGACGCCCGGCTACGCGGTCTCGATCTACGGCCGCACGTCGCCGCCGAACCCGAACACGTTCGACACGGGAGCGGGCGGCTGGGTCAAGGTCGGCGCCGCCCCCAACGTCCACGGTACCCAGACGCTCTATCTCAAGACCGCCGGCGTGCGCTACCGCTACTACCTCGTGTGGATCACCAGCCTCGGCAACCACAACCAGGTCGCAATCAACGAGATCGGGCTGTACACCAAGTAGTCGAGTGTGGTGGCGCGACCGAACCCGCATCGATTGGCTACCAGCTGCGGTCGAGCAGCGGCTGCGCTCGGACCCCGGCGCTGACGATCGCCGCCGCGGCGGTCAGCATCGGCCGGGCGTGGCGCTGAAACGCGAGCGGCTGCGGCAGCTCGCCGAGGTCCCACCAGCAGGCCTCGAGCGCCTCCTCGGGCGCCGGCCGCGGCTGCGCCCGCGGATCCTCTAGCGCCACCAGGTAGGCGCTGACGGCGGTGTGGATCAGCGCCCCGTCGGGCTCGGGCTCGCCGTAGACGTCCATCCAGGTCCCGACGTAGGCGATCGCGCGGCCGGCGGGGTGGGTGGGATGCACGTGACCGCAATCACCACAGGTGGTCGGCGGCGGGCCGGGCAGCGGCGCCGCACAGCGCCAGCAGTAGCGTGTCACGGGGCGGGGTTAGTGGACGTCGTCGACGTCGACGAGCTCGAGGAGGTGGTCGTGGTCGTGGAGCTGGTCGACGTGGACGTCTGCACGTAATGGCCGACGACGATCGTCACCGTCGAGCCCTTCTTCTGCGACGTCCCGCCGCCGGGGCTCTGCGACAGCACCTTGTTGTCGTTGCCGGGCTGGCTGACGTCCTGGGTCTGGCGCTGCACGCGGAAGCCGGCCGAGGTCAGCGCGCTGATCGCGCCGCCGAGCGGATCGCCCTTGACGCTGGGAACGTTGACCATCGCGGGGGCCTGCGCGACGACGAGCGTGACCGTCGACCCGCGGGTCGCGTTGCTGTCGGCGCCGGGGTTCTGGCTGATCACGTTGCCGGCCGGCACGCCGGTGGAGGTCTGGGTCGTCGGGTTGACGTTGAAGCCGGCGCCGGTGAGCTTCGAGGTCGCCGCCGATTGGGTGTCGCCGCGCACATCGGGAACCGAGATCTGCGGCTGTCCGGAGGAGACGAGCAGCGTCACCCCGGTGCCCGGCGGGACCGACTTGGCGGCGCCGGGATCGGTGCCGGTCGCCTCGCCGTCCTTGAAGTTCTCAGAGCTCTGGGTGACCACGTGGTTGACCTTTAACCCGGTGCGCTTGATCAGCCGGGTCGCGGCCGCCTGGCTGAGGCCCTGGACCGACGGGACGAGCACGTTGCTGGGTCCGCGTGAGACGGTCAGCGACACCAGCGAGCCCTTGTCGGCTCGGGCGCCCGACAGCGGTTGCTGTCCGAACACGTTGCCCGACGGCTGATGGCTGCGCTCGTAGTTGACCCCGACCTGGAAGCCATCGTTCTGCAGGACGTGGCGAGCAACGCTGAGCTGGACACCGGTGACCTTCGGCACCGCGACCTGCTGGGGACGGCTGATGAAGTAGACGGCCACGGCCGCGCCGGCGATCAGCAGCGCGACCAGCAGTCCCCAGGCCCACGGCACCCAGCCCCGGCGCCCGGGCGGCGGCTCCTCGCCCTCGCCCTCGTCCGCCGCGCGGTGCTCGCCGGTGCCGTTGGTGCCGTTGGTGCTCTGCGTGGCGGCGGCAGCCTCGTAGGCGGCGGCCGCCTGCGCCAGCGCGCCCGAGGTCGGCAGGCCGGCGGCCGCGCCGGCGGCGACCGCGGCCATGCTGGCGGTGTTCTCACCGGCGGCCCCGGCGATGATCGACGCGCGGCAGTGCTCGAGCACGGTGATCAGCTGGTCGGCGTCAGACGGACGGTCTGCCGAGTTCTTGTTCAACGTCCACAGCACCGTCTGCTCGAGCTCGGGCGGCACGTTGGGGTTGATCTCGCTCGGCGGGATCGGCGCCTCGGAGACGTGCTTGAGCGCGATCGTCACCGCCGCCTCGGCATCGAACGGCACCCGCGCGGTGAGCATTTCGTACAGGACCACGCCGACCGAGTACAGGTCTGACGACGCGTTGACGGAGTGACCCTGGGCCTGCTCGGGGGAGAGGTACTGGGCGGTGCCCATGATCGAGCCGGTCTCGGTCATGTCCGAGGCGCCGGCGCGGGCGATCCCGAAGTCGGTGACCTTGGCGTGTCCCTGGTCGTCGACGATCACGTTGTGCGGCTTCAGGTCGCGGTGGATGATCCCGCGGCGGTGAGCGAAGCGCGCGGCGCGCAGGATCTGGATCCCGATATCAATCGCGCGCACCGGGTCCAGCGGGGCCTCCTCGCGGATCAGTTGCTTGAGCGTGCGGCCGGGCAGGTACTCCATCGCGATGTAATAGGTGCCGTCGTACTCGCCCCGGTCATAGACGCCAACCACGTTCTGGTGCTGCAGGCCGGCCGCCGCCTGGGCCTCGCGGCGGAAGCGCTCGACAAAGTCGGGGTCCTCGGCGAAGCGGCGGTGCAGCAGCTTCAGCGCCACCTTGCGCCCCAGCTGCTGGTCCTCGGCCAGGAACACGTCGGCCATCCCGCCGGCGCCCAGACGCGAGACGACCCGGTAACGGCCGTCGACCATCGTGTCGCGCGTGGGCTCGGGCATCAGCGCCTCACCGCTACTTGCCCTCCGCCAGCAGCGTCTGGACGACCGCCTTGGCGATCGGGGCCGCGACGGTCCCGCCGAAGCCGCCAGCACTGCGCTCGACGGTCACGGCGATCGCGACCTTGGGATTGTCGATCGGCGCAAACCCGATGAACCACGGCTGGGTCTGGTTGGCGCCGGCGACGCCGACCGACGCGGTGCCGGTCTTGCCGGCGAAGGCGATGCCCGAGCCCAGCTGGGCGTTCGTGCCCGTGCCCTCGTCGACCACTTTCTTCATCATCTGGGCAACCTGCGTAGCCGTCGAAGGCTTCATCACCTGGTGATACAGCGTCGGCGTGATCGTCTGCACCGTGCGCCCGTTCTGGTCCACGACCTTGGAGGTCAGATGGGGCTTCATCAGGCGGCCGCCGTCGGCCACCGCCGAGGCGACCATCGCCATCTGCATCGGGGTCACCTCCAGCCCGCCCTGCCCGATCGCGATCCGGCCGATGTCCTCGTCGGGGCTGCCCGCCTGGTACGGATCGCCGGCCGGCGTGTACGGGCGGCTGGACCCGACCTCATCAGACGGCAGGTCCAGCGGTGGCTTGGCGTAGAAGCCGAAGCGCTTCATGTAATCGGTCATCGTCCTGGTCCCGAGCGCGACGGCCACTTGGGCCCAGACGGTGTTGACCGAATAGGTGAGCGCAGTGGTCAGGTCGATCGGGCCGAACGCCTGGTTGTTGTCATTGGACAGCGGCACGCCGGAGATCGTCACCGGCGAGCGGCCGTTGACAATCGAGTTGGGCGTATAGCGCCCGGAGTTGATCGCCGCCGCGGCGGTCACGACCTTGAACGTCGATCCCGGCGGATAGCGGCCCTGGGTGGCGCGGTTGACCTGGCAACCGACCGTGTTACAGGCCGCGTCCGGCGTCGGATGATTGTCATCGTAGGACGGGTCGGAGTACATCGCCAGGATCGCGCCGGTCTGCGGGTCCAATGCGACCACCGAGCCGGGCCGGCCGGCCAGTTGCTGCTCGGCCACCTGCTGGGCCTTGGGGTCCAGCGTCGTGTAGACGTCGTCGCCGACCTGCTGTGAGCCGCCGAGCGGACCGAACACCGAGGTCAGGCCGGTCTGGATGCCGCGCAGCGCGGTGTCCCGCGAGCGCTCCAGCCCGGCCGCGCTGCCCTCGGCGACGTTCGCGTAGCCGACCGGCTGGGCGAACAGTGAGCCGGTCGGATAGGCCCGGCCCCAGGTGCCACCGGGCTGCGCCACCGAGCGCGCCAGCAGCTCGCCGTTGTCGGCCAGGATGCGACCGCGCTTGACCCGCAGCTGCGCGATCAGCGTCCGGCTGTTGAGCGGATTGCTGTTCAGCGCCGAGGCGTCGATCACCGTCCAGCGCGTGGTCCAGACGATCAGCAGCGCAAACAGGACGACGAACAGCCCGAACAGCTTCACGATCTGGGAGTTCATCGCCCCACCGGCCTCCGCGCTCGGTCTGAGACCAGCAACAGCAGCGCCAGCAGCACGAAGTTGGCCACGATCGATGCGCCGCCGTAGGAGATGAACGGCAGCGTCACGCCGGTCAGCGGGATCACCCGCGTGACCCCGCCGACGATCACGAACACCTGCAGCGCGAACACCGCCGAGAGCCCGGCAGCCATCAGCTTGGAGAACGAGTCGCGCGCCAGCGTCGCCGCCTTGAACCCACGGTAGACGAACAGCAGGTAAGCGATCAGCACCGCGGCGGCGCCGAACAGGCCGACCTCGTCGGTGATCACCGCGTAGATCATGTCGGTCTGGGGAAACGGGAGCAGGAAGGCGACCGGATGGGTGTTGGGGATCGTCAGCACCGACTGGCCGAAGCCCTGTCCGAAGAGGCCGCCGGCCGCCTGGGCGAAGATCCCGTTGGCGAGCTGGTAGCTGCCTAGGGTCGCGTGGTACAGCCGGTCGTCGAACGGATGCAGCCACGATTCAAAGCGTCCGTTGATGTGCGCGACGTGGGTGCCCAGAAACCAGGCGCCGACCGCGAACGCGATCATCCCCACGACCACGAACGACAGCCGCGCGGTGGCCACGTACAGCACCGCCAGCAGCGCGCCATAGAACATCAGCGACGAGCCGATGTCGTGCAGCAGCAACAGGATGACCATCGCCACGCCCCAGATCACCAGCACGGGACCGAAGTACTTCAGCGGCGGCAGCGTCACCCCGAGGATCCGTCGCGCGCCGATCACCATCACCTGCCGCGTGTCGCGCAGGTAGCTGGCCAGGAACACGACCAGGCCGATCTTGGAGAACTCGGTCGGCTGAAACGTGATTCCCCCCGGCAACCGCACACCGAGGTAGGCGCCGTTGGCCGCCTCGCCGATCCCGGGCAGCCGGGGCAGGATCAGCAGCGCCAGCGATACCGCCACGATCACGTAGCGGTACTGCTCGAGCTTGCGATAGTCGCGAAACGCGATGATCGTGGCCGCGAACAGGATCAGGCCGAGTACGAACCACTGCGCCTGCTGGCGCGCGTCGGTGGGGTTGATCCGATAGACCATCACGATCCCGAAGCTGGCCAGCAGCGCCACCAGCGGGAACATGTACGGATCGGCATAGGGCAGCGTGAAGCGGATCACGAGGTGTCCCGCGAGACACAGGGCGAGGAAGATCGCGCCGTAGGTCAACGACACGTTGGAGAGCACGTTCTCGCGCTGGATGAACACGCCGGCGAAGCCGGCGGTGACCAGCAGCGCGGCCGGGATCAGCCCGAACAGCTCTCGGTTGCGGGCACTCATCGAGTGAGCTGACCGCTCTCGGCGGCGCGGACGAGACCGATCGCATCCGCCTGGGAGCGCAGGTCGTGGTTGAGCAGCTGCGCGCGCCGGGTGGCGGGCACGTCGCTGAAGGGAATGCCGGACACGTACACCTGCTCATACAGCGAGAGCCCCAGCGGACCGTCATAGGGAAGGCCGCGGTAGACGGTCACGATCCCGTCGGGGTTGGTCCCGATGAAGAACAGCTCCCGGCTGGCCAGGTAGCCGCCGCCTCCGAACAGGAACAGCACGATCAGGATCGAGAGCAGCGCGGCGACCGGCTTAAACCAGCGGCCCTCACCGCGGCGGCGGGGGCCCCGGGCCGGCAGCGCCGGGCGGCGAGTCACCCCGGAGCGCACCACCGGCGGGGTGGAAACGGGCGAACCGGCGCCCGCCCGCCCGGATTTCTCGACCCGGGAGCCCGGCGGAGCGACGGTGAGCAGCGCACTGGCCGATGACCGGGCGGCCGGCTGATCGGAGCCAGCGGCGGCCGGGGTGTCGGCGATCGGTTCGGTCTCACGATCGGGCGGCCTCAGCGCCTCGGCGACCTGGGTCGGCTGGCGGTCGTCGGGATCGCCGCCCACGTCCTCGACGCGGAACAGGACGACGGTGATGTTGTCGCGGCCCCCGGCTTCGTTGGCGGCGGCGATCAGCTGCTCGCCGGCCTGCTCGAGGTCGTCCTGCGCGCCCAGTACCTCGGCGATCTGGCCCTCGCCGATCATCGAGGTCAGCCCGTCTGAGCACATCAGCACGACGTCGGCGGCTCGCATCGGATACGTCCAGGTGTCGACGAGCACGTCGTTCTCGATCCCGAGCGCCCGGGTGATGATCGAGCGCTGGGGGTGCTCGGCGGCCTGCTCCGCAGTCAGCTTGCCGCGGCGCACCAGTTCCTCGACCAGCGAGTGATCTTGGGTCAGGCGGGTCAGCGCGCCGTCGCGGAAGATGTAGGCGCGGCTGTCGCCGACGTGTGCGACCGCCAGATCGGCGTCGTCGAGATAGGCGGCGGTCAGCGTGGTCCCCATGCCGGCGTGCTCGTGGTCGGTGCTCGAGATCTCATAGATCCGCCGGTTGGCCTCCTGCACGCGTTCGGCGAGGCGCTGCGCGGGCGCTCCGGCCTCGGGCAACGGGCGCTGGAACTCCTCCACCGCCAGCGCCGAGGCCACCTCTCCCGCCTGGGCGCCGCCCATGCCGTCGGCGACGACGAACAGGGGCGCACGCACGTAGGCGTTGTCCTCGTTGTCGCGGCGCTGGCGCCCGGTGTCGGTCTTGCAGATCGTGTCGGCAGCGCGGAGCATCGTCACTGGAGGTAGGAGAACTCGCTGTCGCCGATCCGGATGCGATCGCCGTCGTGCAGTGGCTGCGGACCGGACAATGGTTGCTCGTTGAGATAGGTGCCGTTGGTCGAGCCCAGGTCCTCGATCACGGTCACCGGTCCTTCCCGCGATATTCGAGCGTGACGAGTGGACGCGAACGGGTCCTCGAGCCTGATCTCGACATCGCCCCGTCCCAGGGTGGCTCCCTCGGCGAGATCGTAGGCGATCCCCGACTCATGTCCGGACGCGTGCTCGACCAGCAACCGCGGCTCGAATCCGTCCCCGTCGCCGATCGGCCCGGACGCCTGATACATCCCGGTGGCATCACTGTCGGTTACCCGATCCGGCGCCACGGCATCGCCCCGCCCGCGCCGCAGGTCCCGCAGGGCACTGAACGCGACCCACATCAGGAACAGATAGAGCACGGCCAGGAAGCCGAACTTCAGACCGACCGAGACGGGCTGCAGCATCGAGGACGGCGCTCCCTACTCCAGCTCGAACGTCAGCACGGTCGTGCCGAGCTCGATCTCGTCGCCGGGCTTGAGCACCTCGGGCTGCTCGAGGCGGCGCCCGTTGAGGCGCGAGCCGTTGGTGGACTGCAGATCGGTCACTACCCAGGAGCCGCCCCGCGGGCGAATCTCGGCATGCGCGCGAGAGACGTTGGGATCGTCGACCATCACGTCACACTGGCGGCTGCGCCCCATCGTCGCCCCCCCGGGACCGACGACCAGGCGCTTGCCCCCGACCAGCAGCAGCGCGCTGTGCTGGCGCGAGCGAGCCCGCTCCTCGAGCGGCTCGGAGACCCGGCCGGCGGTGCTGTAGATCATCGTCCGCCCCGAGGATTCTTGACCCGGCCGCCCCGCCCCCTCGGGCTCCCCGGGCGGTGGTGGGCCGTCGGGCGGTGGTGGGCCGCTGACATGGGTCTGGATGCCAAATTCTCCCAGCCTCAGCCGGTCGTCGGTCTCAAACTCCACGACCGGACGGGCGGTGAGCACCAAGCGTTCGCGTCGCGCATGCTCCAGCAGGTAGCCGACCAGTTCAGCGCGCACCGAATCCTCGAACTCGGAGAACCGGGCACGGTCCCGGGGTGACAGGAACACCCGGTACTGATTGGGCACGTAGGTGTGCGACAGGGCCTGCGATTTGTGCTCCTCCATCTCGCGCGCGAGCTTGCGGGCGATCTCGACCGTGCGCACCTCGGATTTGAAGGCACGGCTGAACGTCCCCTCGACGAGGCCGGCGATCTTGCTCTCAAGGGTTTTGAGCACACTCATGGGACGCCCCTACGGGCGGATCCATGCTACGGAAGTCGGGCTCCCAAGGGACTGAATCGCCCAGCACGCCGCCACTGCGCCGGCGCGAGCCCGATCAGCGCCACGACCGCGCCGGCCGCAGCGCCGAGCACGGCGGTCGGCGCCGAGCCGACCGCGTCGCTGCCGTGAACGATGACCACCGCTGCCGAGGTGGCGCTGACCAGCAGCGCCGACCACACAAACACACGGAACACGTCGAGCACCGGGGCCTGCCCGCGCACCAGCCACGGCGCGATCATGGCGGCCACCGCCCACACGATCGCGGGCGCGAGCACGCCCGCGGAGATGTCGACCGAGAGCAGGTGCGTCGTGGTCTGCTGCAGCGAGCCGATCCAGACCGACGGCAGCGGGGCCCCGGAGATGTGAGGCAGGTACAGGGTCTGACCGCTGAGGGCGCCGGCCAGCAGCAGCCACACCCACCCGACCGCCCCCAGGGCGGCCCGCTGCGACGGCCCCCGGGCGCGCGAGGCGATCGCGGGCCAGGCCCCGGCCAGCCCGATCAGGCCGAGCGCCGGAGCGACCGCCGACAGCGGCCACGCGCTCGGACGAGCCGGCATCAGCACGACCGGCACCAGCGCGGCGATCGCGATCACGAGCGCGGCGCCGGAATGATGCTGAATGATCGCTCCGGCGCACAGCGTGACCGTGATCGCCGCCCAGCCCAGGCGCGGCAGCAGCAGCACGGCGCTGCCCGCCACCAGCGCCACGGCGGCCGGAGGCAGCGACAACGCTCCCGACACGCCGGCCACTGCCCCGTAGGTCCAGGCGGCAAAGGCGGCCGCGGTGACCGCGGC
>JBPCPC010000036.1:0-9849 GCA_050999585.1 Solirubrobacteraceae bacterium
GCGGAACTCGTGCTTGGGGTCTGAGACCCTGACGCCGAGCCGGAGCTGGAGCTCGGGGTCGGCCGTCCAGTTGCCGAGCACCTCGGTGTGTGTGCCGCCGAGGTCGCGCCCCACCGACACCGCGCCCACCGTGAGCAGCCCGCCCAGCCCACGAGCGATCATCTCAAACAGCTCGTTGGGCGCGGTCCCACCGACCACGGCCTCGGCGACCCGGCGCAGCATGCCCCGCTCGGCGGCCAGCTGCGAGGCCTGCAGCTCGGCCACCTTCTGCTCGGTGACATCGAACAACGACACCAGCAGCCCCTCGGCGAACGGGCGGACGCGGCCGCGGAACCAACCGAAGTGACCGCGCACCACGAACTCGCTCTCCTCGCCGTCGATCAGCCCGGCGCGCGCGTAGGGCTCGGTGTGGGCGCGAACGGTTTCGGGGAATGCGTCCCAGACCGACCCGCCGAGGTCGGCGTCGCTGATCGCGAACCGCTGCCGGCAGTCGCCGTTGGCGTAGACGATCCGCCACTCGCGGTCGACCGCGAAGATCGGCACGGGTGCCGCCACCAACAACGACTGCTCCCACCAGGACTGCCCAGCCAACGTCACTTCACCAATGTAATCCGTATCGACCCCGGCTCCTCCCTCCGGGCGAGAAAATGATCAGCGTTGCAGCGTGTTGACCCGATTTGGTCAGGCGAGTGGTCGTTGGTGGACGGTCGAAAAGCCATGCCGAAGGCGGCGCGTCAGTCGTCGACCAGCTCGACGACGCCCGCCGGCGCCATCAGCAGCGGCACGGTGCGCCGGGCTGCGTCCTGAACGCTGATCCGCGGCGGATCGGGTAGCTCGTCTTCGTAGTAGGTGCCCGGGCCGTATAGCTGGCCGTAACGGATCACCACCCCGCCGGCGTCGAGCACCTGCTGCTCGAATGCCTCGTGCTGGGACTGGCGCTCGCCCTCGAGCTCCCAGGCGATGCTCTGGGCCAGGAAGCTGTGGGCGCCGCTCGCCCGCGCCGCCGCCAGTAGCTTGCGCGTGCCCTCGTCGCGGATGCGGACGTGGCGTTGCGCGTGAGCGGCGATCTCGCGAGCGTCGTCGGGGAGGTCGGTGAGCTGGTGAATCACCGCATCGGGGGCGAACGCGATCACCGCGGCGGTGAGCGTGCCGGCGTCATAGACATCGCAGACGACCGGCTCCGCGCCGAGCTCGACGAGCGTCACCGCCCGCTGCGGCGTGCGCGTCATCCCGGCGACGACATGTCCGGCCTCGGTCAGCAGCGGCACCAGCGCGACGCCGATCACACCGCTGGCGCCGGCGACGAAGACCCGCATCGCCGCGGTCAGGCGCCCGCGTGGGTGGCCATCAGGAAGACGGTGATGACGACGATCACGTTGAGCACGATGCCGCCGGTGGCCAGCTGCTTGAACGTGGCTTCAAACTCGGGACTCCACGTCGCGCTCTGGCGGGTGCCGCCGGCCGCGACCGCCGTGGCGGCGAGGTCGCGCTCGGCCAGCTCGGCCAGCTTGCCCTCCCGCGGGCTCATGAACCCCCCCTCGATCGCGCCGATGACGATCACCGCGACGATCCCCCACTGGACGAAGAACGAGCCCCACCGATGTTCGTCGCTGGCCAGGTAGATCCCGGCCAGCAGGACCACGAGCAGTCCGGGGTTGATGATCCGGCGGCTGACCATTCGCAGAGTCCGAAACAGCCACGGGGTGACGGTCGGGTCGAGCTTGCGGGCGGCGGAGAAGAACAGCGGATAGGCGAACGTGGCCCCGAATGCGATCACCACGGCGAGGATGTGAATCGCCAGGATGAGATCCGGAAACACGGCTGCGGGCGCGAACAGCATCTAGAAGGACGGCCGGTACTCGCCGAACACGTCGCGCATCGCGCCGCACACCTCGCCGATCGAGCAGCGGTCCTTGAGCGCCGAGCGCAGCGAGGGCAGCAGGTTCTCGGTGCCCTGCGCGGCCGCGCGCACGGCGTCGAGGCGCCGGTGCACGAGCTCCTGGTCGCGGTTGGCCTTGAACGCCTGCAGCCTGACAACCTGCTCGCGCTCTGACTCGGGGTCGACGCGGAGGATGTCGGGCACCTCAGGCGTGTCCTCGACGAACTTATTGACCCCGACGACGATGTCCTGCCCGGTCCGGTAGCGCTCGTGGTAACCGAACGCCGACTCCTCGATCTCGGCGGTGATGAACTCGATCGCCTGCACCGAGCCGCCGAGCTGGTCGACCTTGTCGATCAGCTCCTGTGCGCGGGTCTCGATCTCGTCGGTCAGCGCCTCGACGAAATACGAGCCGGCGAACGGGTCTACGGTGTCGGCCGCGCCGGACTCATAGCCGATGATCTGCTGGGTGCGCAACGCGATCTTGGCCGCCCGCTCGGTGGGCAGCGCCAGCGCCTCGTCGAAGCCGTTGGTGTGCAGCGACTGGGTGCCGCCGCAGACCGCCGCGAACCCCTGCAACGCGACGCGCACGATGTTGTTCTCCGGCTGCTGGGCGGTCAGGGTGACGCCGCCGGTCTGGGTGTGAAAGCGCATACGCCAGGAGCGCTCGTCCTCGGCGCCGAAGCGCTCGCGCATGATCCGCGCCCACATCCGCCGGGCGGCGCGGAACTTGGCCACCTCCTGGAACACGTGGTTGTGGCCGTTGAAGAAGAACGCCAGCCGTGGCGCGAAGCGGTCGATCTCCAGCCCGGCGTCGAGGGCGGCCTGCACGTAGGCGGCGCCGTTGGCCAACGTGAACGCCACCTCCTGCACCGCCGAGCAGCCCTTCTCCCGGAAGTGGTAACCGCTGATCGAGACCGTGTTCCACTTCGGTACTCGCTCGTTGCAGTACGCGAACAGGTCGGTGGTCAGGCGGATCGCGCCCTTGGGCGGGTAGATGTAGTTCCCGCGCGCGATGTACTCCTTGAGGATGTCGTTCTGGGTGGTGCCGCGCAGCTGTTCTGAGGGCACGCCCTGCTCCTCGCCGATCAGCTCATAGAGCAGCAGCAGGACGCTCGCGGGCGCGTTGATCGTCATCGAGGTCGAGACCTGGTCCAGCGGGATCTGATCAAACGCGGTGCGCATGTCGTCGATCGAGTCGATCGCCACTCCGGTCCGGCCGACCTCGCCCAGGCACCGCGGGTCGTCGGAGTCCAACCCCAGCTGAGTGGGCAGATCAAACGCCATCGAGAGGCCCGAGCCCCCTTTGGAGAGCAGGTAGCGATAGCGCTCGTTGGACTCCTTGGCGCTCGCGTAGCCGGCGTACTGGCGCATCGTCCACAGCTGCTGGCGGTACATCTCGCGATGCACGCCGCGCGTGTACGGATACTCGCCGGGCTCCCCCAGCCGCTGCGCCAGGTCCTCGGGCAGGTCGCGCTCGTCATACAGCGGGTGGATCTCGATCCCGGAGTCGGTGAAGTGCCGCGGATCGTCAGGGCCGACGATCGGGGCGATCGTGCGGTGCTCGTCAGCGGTGGCCATGGGCGTCGGAGATTACCGGGGAGGTCGCGACGTGCGGGCGTGACCGCCGCTCAACCGCTCAACCGCTCCGCGATCCTGGTCCACTGGTAGCGTCAAGGACCGGGATGTCGGCGTTCGTCACCGCACTGGGCAGGTGCGGCATCGCGTGGAGCGATGTCGGAGTCACCGATGTCGCGCTGCCGGGAATACGGCTGCGGGCGCCGGGCGCCTCCGAGGTGCCGGATGCGGTGCGCGACGCGATCGCCGGGATCATCGCGCTGCTGGACGGAGAGCGGCGTGACCTGCGCGAGGTCGTACTCGATCAGTCCGGACTGAGCGAGTTCGATCGCGCGGTGTACGCGGCAACACGCGCTGTCGGGCCGGGTGCGACCGCCGGCTACGGCGAGATCGCGCGGGCGATCGGCGCCGGTCCGGACAGCGCCCGAGCGGTGGGCGCCGCGCTGGGACGCAATCCGTTTCCGATCGTCGTGCCCTGCCACCGGATCCTCGCTGCCGACGGAACGCTGCACGGCTTCTCCGCGCCGGGCGGGATCGACACCAAGCGACGCATGCTTCAGATCGAGCGTGCCCCGGGGTTCACGCAGGAGGCGCTGTTCGCGTAGCTCGCTACAAGACCTTCTGCAGGAACGTACGTGTCCGCTCCTCGCGTGGGTTGCCGAGCACGTCGTCGGGCTTGCCGAGCTCGACGACCACGCCGGCGTCCATGAACACCACGGTGTCGGCGACCTCACGGGCGAAGCCGATCTCGTGGGTGACGACGATCATCGTCATCCCGTCTCGGGCCAGCCGGCGCATCGCGTCGAGAACATCGCCGACCAATTCGGGATCAAGCGCCGAGGTCGGCTCATCGAACAGCATCAGCTTGGGCTGCATCGCCAGCGCCCGGGCGATCGCCACGCGCTGCTGTTGGCCCCCGGAGAGTGCCACCGGATACACATCGGTCTTGTCCGACAGGCCGACCTGGACGAGCAGAGCCTCGGCCCGCTGGCGCGCCTCGGAGCGCTTGACCCCGGACACTCGGACCGGCGCCAGCATCACGTTCTCGATCGCCGTCATATGCGGGAACAGGTGGAAGTGCTGGAACACCATCCCGATCTCCGACCGCTTGCGGGCGACTTCAGTCTCGTGCAGCTCGTGCAGCTTGTCGCCGGACTCGCGGTAACCGACCAGCTCGCCGTCGACCGACAACCGGCCGGAGTTGATCTTCTCCAGGTGATTGATGCAGCGCAGCAGCGTCGACTTGCCCGAGCCCGAGGGGCCGAGCAGGCACATCACCTCGCCGCGCTTGACCTGCAGGTCGATGCCCTTGAGCACCTCCAGGCGCCCGAAGCGCTTGTGCACGCGCTCGGCGTTGACCATCACGTCGTTCACGTGGCCCCTCCGGCGCTGCCGCGACCCATGCCCATCCACCGCGCGCGCATCGTCATCCGCTCCGCGCGGGAGAAGCCGCGCCCGAAACGGCGCTCGATGAAGTACTGACCGACGTAGAGCACGCTGGTCATCGCGATGTACCAGACGCTGGCCACGATCAGCAGCGGGATCTCCTGGTAGTTGGCGACGTAGATCTGCTGGGCGGCAAACAGCAGGTCGAACACTGATCCCAGCACCAGCACGAGCGAGGTGTTCTTGAGCATCGAGATCGTCTCGTTGCCGGTCGGCGGGATGATCACCCGCATCGCCTGCGGCAGCACGATCAGCCGCAGCGTCTGCAGGCGCGACATGCCCAGCGACTGCGCCGCCTCGGTCTGCCCCTCGTCGACCGAGATGATCCCCGCGCGTACAATCTCGGCCATGTACGCGCCCTCGTTGAGACCGAAGCCCAGCAGCGCGGCCACGAACGCCGGGACCAGCGAGTTGTAGCTGACGTTGATCACCGCCGGGCCGCCGAACGGGACACCGAGCGAGATCTGCTTGAACAGCGCCGCGCCGAACAGCCAGAACAGCAGCTGCACGAGCAGCGGCGTGCCGCGGAAGAACCAGATGTATAGCCAGCTGAAGCCCGACACGACCGGGTTGGGCGACAGCCGCATCACGGCCATCACCGTGCCCAGCACGATCCCGATCAGCATCGACAGGACGGTCAGCTCGATCGTCTTCAGGACTCCGCTGAGGATCCGGTGGTCGAACAGGTACTGGCCGACCACGTGCCACTCGAAGTTCGAGTTGACGATCACCGCCCGGACGATCGATGCTGCGATGATCAGCACGATCGCCGAGGCGATCCAGCGCCCGGGGCGCCGGACCGGCACGGCCCGAATGTCCTCGGGCCGTGCCGCGTGCTGCTCGGATAGCTCTGAGGTACTCACCTCGGAGCCGTAGTTCTACCGGCTAGGAGGTCGCGCCGTTGATCTTCGGTGTCGTGATCGCGCCGGACTGGACTCCCCACTTGGCGAGGATCTTGGTGTAGGAGCCGTTCTTCATCAGCTCCTTGAGCGCCCCCAGGACCGCCGGGGCCAGGCCGCTCTTCTTGGGGATCGCCAGGCCGTACGGAGCCGTGGCGAACGTCGAGCCGACGATCTTGAACTGACCGTTTGACTTCTTGACCGCGTACTCGGCCGGCGGCGAATCTGCGAACCCGAGCTGGGCCCGGCCGCTGGACAGCGCCAGGTTGGCGCCGTTCTGGTCGGGGAACGAGAGCACCGTCACGGCGGACTTGCCGCCCGACTTGCACTTCTTGCTCTGGGTCTGGGCGTCGGTCTCCTCGACCGTGCCCTTCTCGACGGCGACCGTCTTACCGCAGATGCTCGACAGGCCGGTGATCGCGGTGCCACCCGACGCCTTGGTGAAGAACGACTCTCCGGCCGAGAAGTAATCGACGAAGTCAACCGTCTTCTCGCGCAGCTTGGTGTCGGTGAACGACGATGCACCGATGTCGTACTTGCCGGCGGCCAGGCCGGGGATGATCCCGTCAAACGTCTCGTTGACGACGTTGGCCTTCAGCCCCATCGTCGCGGCCAGCGCGGCTGACAGATCAGCGTCCATCCCGATCACGGTCTTGCCGTCAGCGGCGAAGAACTCATTCGGCGCGTAGCTGGCGTCCGCGGCGACGGTCAGCGTGCCCTTGGACTTGATCGACGCGGGCACCAGCTTGACCACCGCCGGGTCGGCGGCCGAGGTGGCCGCACCGGCGCCGGCCGCGGTGCTCGTCCCGGCCGCGGCCGAGCTCGAGGCGGACGTCGTCGCCGCCGCGGACGACGAACTGCTGCTGCTACTGCTTCCGCACCCCGCGACGGCGACGGCGGCCAGCACCGGCACCACGGCAGAGAGCCAGCTCTTGCGAGTACGCATAGCGCTCCTTCCCAATTTTGAATTCACCCAGAAACGTGGCGCCAGGATAGGCAACATCGCCTTCACACGCACGTCCACGGACCGCGCCCTAACAGAGGCGTAGCCTTTCACAACGTGCAGGTTCGGATTCGCCTATTCGCCGGTCTACGCGAGCGCGCCGGTGCCGATGAGCTGTCGCTCGAGCTGCCAGAGGGGGCGATGGTCGGCGACGCCCTGGTCGCAGTCGAGCATCTGACCGCTGGCCTGCCGGTCGTGATGGCGGTCAATCAGGAGTACGCCGACGAGCGGTTGCGCCTGAACTCCGGCGACGAGCTGGCCCTGATTCCGCCCGTCTCCGGAGGCTCGGTGGGCGTCAGCCACGTGCGCGTGACCGACGAGCCGCTGACCCTGGATCCGCTGATCGAGCGGGTGCGCGATCCGAGCGCCGGCGCGGTCGTGACGTTCTCCGGCGTGACGCGCGATGTGCCCGAGCTGCGCTACGAGGCCTACGTCCCAATGGCCGAACGCAAGCTGCATGAGATCGTCGCCGCGGCGATTGAGCGCCACGGCCTGTGCGCCGCCGCCGCCGAGCACCGGATTGGGATCGTGCCCCTGTCCGAGCCGTCGGTGACGGTGGCCGCCTCCGCCCCGCATCGCGCCGAGGCGTTCGCCGGCGCGCGGGAGATCATCGACGAGATCAAGGCTCAGGCTCCGATCTGGAAGCAGGAGGAGGGCGAGTGGGTGAAAGGCTCCGTTCCGGGCTGAGCGCGTTGCCCGCGGTGCACGAGCTCGCCGCACAGCTCGACGGCCCGCAACCGGCGGCGGTCGCAGCCGCACGCAGCGCGATCGACCAGCACCGGACCGTGCTCCTCGCCGGCGGTCAGCCCGACGACGATCTGCTCACCTGTGCCCGGGCGCAGCTGGCGCCGTCGCTGCGCTCCGTGATCAATGCCACCGGCGTGATCCTGCACACCAACCTCGGGCGAGCGCCGCTGGCGGCCGCGGCGCGGGCGGCGGTCGCCCGGGCCGCCGAGGGCTACGCCAACCTTGAGCTCGATCTGAAGTCCGGGGAGCGCGGGTCACGGCACGCCCACGTCGCCGGCCTGCTGAGCGAACTGACCGGCGCGGAGGATGCGCTCGCGGTCAACAACGGCGCCGGCGCGGTGCTGCTGGCGGTGGCCGCGCTGGCCGGTCCGGGACGTGCGATCGTCGTCTCGCGGGGTCAGCTGGTGGAAATCGGGGGCGGTTTTCGGATCCCGGACGTGATCGCCCAGGCCGGAGCGACCCTGATCGAGGTCGGAACGACGAACCGCACGAAGCTGGCCGACTACGAGCGGGCGCTGACCCCCGGCGCGGTGATCCTGCGCGTGCACCAATCGAACTTCCGCACGGTGGGCTTTGCCGAGCAGGTCGCGCTCGAACCGTTGTGCCGGCTGGGGGTGCCCGTGATCGACGATCTCGGCTCCGGGGATCTCGGCGTCTCCTCGGTTCCGGCGCTCGGCGCCGAGCCCGGCCTGCGCGCCTCGGTGAGCGCCGGAGCCGCGCTGGTCTGCTGCTCGGGCGACAAGCTGCTCGGCGGCCCGCAGGCGGGGCTGCTGCTGGGCTCAGCGGAGGCGATCGCGGCCGTCAGAGAGCATCCGCTGGCGCGCGCGCTGCGGATCGACAAACTGTCGGTGGCCGCGCTGGAGGCGACGCTGAGGCTGTATCGCGATCCCGCGCAAGCGCGGCGCGAGATCCCGGTGCTGGCGATGCTCGAGCGGACCGCGGACGAACTGCAGGCGATGACCGTTGCGCTGGTCGAGGCGATCGGACCGGGCGCGCGGGCGACGCGCGCAAGCTCTCGGCCGGGCGGTGGGACCCTGCCGCTGACCGAGCTGCCCGGCCCGGCGGTGGCCCTCGTCGGCGAGGTGGCGCCAACCGAGCTGACGGCGGCGCTGCGCGGCGGCGACCCGCCGGTGATCGCGCGGATCCACGACGGCGAGGTGCTGCTCGATCCGCGCACGGTCGCCGCCGAGGAGCTCGCGCCGCTGGCGCACGCGGCCCGGGCAGCGCTCACCGCCCGATGACCGCCGGGGGGCTGACGCTCGGCACCGCCGGCCACGTCGATCACGGCAAGACGGCGCTGGTGGGAGCCCTGACCGGCGTCGATACCGATCGTCTGGCTCAGGAGCGCGAGCGCGGGATCTCGATCGAGCTCGGCTACGCGGCGCTGGAGCTGCCGACCGGCGTGCTCTTGTCGGTCGTCGACGTGCCTGGCCACGAGCGCTACGTGCGCACGATGGTGGCCGGAGCGACCGGCATCGACCTCTATCTGATGGTGATCGCGGCCGACGACGGCGTGATGCCCCAGACCCTTGAGCATGCGGCGGTACTGCGCGCGCTGGGCATCACCCGCGGCGTGATCGCGGTCACCAAGGCCGATGTCGCCGACCCCTCATCCGCCGCCGCGCAGGCCTCCGAGTTGCTGCCCGGAATCGAGGCGATCCCGGTCAGCAGCCGCACCGGCGCCGGGCTGCCCGACCTCCGCGAGGCGCTGGAGCGGGCGACCCGCGACCTCCCGCGCCGAGTCGCCGCCGACCGAGCCGCCCGGCTGCACATCGACCGCGCGTTCACGATCCGCGGCGCGGGCACCGTGGTCACCGGCACCCTGTGGTCGGGGGAGATCGGCCGCGGCGACGAGCTTGCGCTGCTGTCCGGCGTCGGCGGCGCCCGGCGCGTGCGCGTCCGGGGCGTGCAGGTCCACGACGTGCCGGTGCAGCGAGCCGGCGCCGGTCAACGGGTCGCGGTCAACCTGGCCGGAGTCAGGGTGACCGACGTGTCCCGCGGCGACGTGCTCGGCGGCGACGGCGCAGCGCCCGGGAGCTACCGGCTCGACGCCCAGCTGGAGTTGTCCGAGGAGACCGAGGCCCGGGTCCAGGTCCACCACGGCACGCGCGAGTCGGCGGCGCGGCTGGCGTGGCTGGGCGGGCGCTTCTGGCAGCTGCGCCTGGAGCAGCCGCTGGTCGCCGCCGCGGGGGACCGCGTCGTGGTCCGGCGAATCGCCCCGCCCGACACCCTCGGAGGCGGCACCGTGCTGGACGCGCAGCCGCGGCGCCATGGGCCCAGCCGGGCCAGCACCGAGC
>JBPCPC010000150.1:0-11779 GCA_050999585.1 Solirubrobacteraceae bacterium
GCCTCCAAGAGAATCCAGCCGTCAAGAAGCCGGAAACCCTAGGCAGCGCGCGGCATGCGCCCTTCTATCCTCTCCTCACTCGACCCACGGAAACGTCAGGAGAGCCCCATTTACGCCCTCCTAGGGAGTTAGCAACATTTCGCACAAGTCTATCGCGCCGTCCGGATGCCCGCCTCGGGTGCAGCTGACCGTGCGGGTCAGGAGGCACGGAAGGGGCGAAGTCCCGCTGCCGGTGAGGAGATCACGATTGCCGCCAAGCCAGCGAGCGTCGACCTTCGCGCGCGACCGCTCGCCAAGGCCGAGGTAAGCCTGCACTGCCGTCGGTGCAAGAGTCGCGCCGACGATTGACCGCCAGCTAGCCGGCTCAGTCGGCGCGGCCAGGGCTCGACGAACTGGGGGATATCTGGTCACCGGAAGCTCTGACTCGGTCTCTAGCTGGCTTGTGGCGGCTCGTCTCCGGGCCATGAGCCGGCGAGGCGAGTGTATGCGTGCCGGGAGCCGTGGTTGACGATCCCTTCGGTCAGGGAGAAGATGGCACCTTCGATCGTGAGGGCGGCTAAGAGCTTGCCGGCATGGACGTTTCGGTGCTCGGCTTTGGCGGTTCTTGGTCATCGATCAGCCCCCAGATGACAGCGAACAGCTTTTTTGCCGATCAGGCCGGCGAGCAGGCCGCTACCCAGGCTGATCGGTACGAATGCGACTTTGCCCATGGTTCACTGCCTTTCAGATCTGATGGGACCGCACGGCACTTGAGGACAACGCTGCTCAGCGGCGTGTTACTTAGTTGCGTCCGAGGAGCCGGCCGATCCCGAGCCCGATCGCGAACCCGGTTGCGACCGCGAACGGGAGCGGCTTTCCTTGGACGGTCGACGTGAGCTGCTGGGCGCCGGCGGTCGCGGAGTCGGGCGCCGCCTGCTTGGCTTTTGCCGCGTACTCATCCTTCTTGGCCTGGGCGGCGTTCTTGACGGCTGCGATGCGATTCTTGGCTTGTGACTTTACGTCGGTCTTCTCAGCCAGCGCCTCGACGGTATCGCCGAGCTCCTCGCGGGTCTGTTCGATGTCGGCTCGGATCTCTGCGGGTGACTTGGTTTCGGCCGCCGTCGCCTCGGCGGTGTCCTGGGGTTCGTCGTCGGTCATCGCCGGCCCTCTTTCGCATGTTGCTTGGTTGACTCGACATCGGCCTTGACGCTTTGCACGGCCTGCTCAGGCATCGGCGGTGTTCCCGCCTGCACCTTGCTTTTGCCCTGGAGGGCCAGCACGCCCGCGATCGCGCCATACGCGACGGCCACGATCAGCGCGGCGAGCCAGCCGGTCACCGCCAGGCTGAGCGCCAAGATCACGGCTGCTGTCAACGCTCCGACCGCGTAGAGGCCGAGTACGCCCGCGGCGCCGAACATGCCCGCACCCAGGCCCACCTGCTTGCCCTTGGTCGTGAGTTCTGCCTTGGCCAGATCGAGCTCCTGGCGCACCAGGGTCACGGTCTGATCAGATGCCTGCTTTAGCAACTCGGCGACTGAGCGATCGCCTGCCGCCGAAGGTTCCCGACTCTCGTCTGCCATCACACCGCTCCAAGCGGGGCCGTTTCGTCGTCCGGGCTCTCGCTGCCCCATAGGTGTTGAACTCGGGCCCTGTGATCCTGGTTGCTGACCAGCCAGGCTCCGGTGATCACGACCGTGAGCACAGCTAGCGCTAGCCACGGCCGACGGGACTTGCGCTCGGGCGCGGAGTCGCTCACCGCGCCGAAAAGCTCGCCCACCGCCGCCACCGCCGCGGTGACCCGCCGACGTAGCTTTCGGTCCTTTACCGCCGCTCGGGCGTCTTGTCCGCGCGCACGTCGATACGCCGCCTGGGTCGCGTCCGCGGCCCGGCGTGCCTTCGCCTGCACGTCCTGGTTCTCTAAAAGCTGCTGGGCGTAGGGCCCTAGTGCAGCGGCCCGGTCAGTCAATCCCATAGGGATTCTCCTTCTTTAGTGTCAAAATTCGGGGGTTACCTCGCGAGAATCCTCGTCGCAGCGACTCCCAGGAGCAGCGGGATGGGGAGCATGCGGGCGATCGCGCCAGGATGTCGCGATCACGGCGACCTTGAGCAGCACGAGCACGACCGCCACAACACTCTGGACTCCGGTTTTCGCCTGACTATCTGCGTTCGTTGGTCGTGGTTTGCTTGACGCGAGCTGCGCGGGCCACGGTTGTGGCTGATCGGACGGAAAGTCCCGCTAGAGGCCGGGGATGTTGCCGCCGAGCTCTGAGGGCATCTTCTTAGCGTCGAGACCGAACTTCTTGAGCAGATCTGAGTGCTGGTCAGTATCGACCTGGTCGGGTAGTTGCTGCTTGGCCTGGTCGACCTGGTCACCGTTGCCTTGCTGTTGGAGCATCTCGAGGATCTTGTCTTTGGGGATCTGCATGCTGATTTCCTTTCGCTGAGAATTGAGTAGGCGAGATGGGTGGTTTAGAGCGTTACGCGGTCCGTGACCGCTTCTTGGTCTTGGGTTCTGAGCGTTCCTCGAGCTGGATCTCGCGTTCGGCGCCCGGGATCCCATCTCTGAGCTGCCGGGAGCGTTCGCGCTCGGCGTTGATCTCAGCGCCGAGGAGGATCGCGACATTGGTGATCCATATCCACACCAGGAAGATGATGATCGCGCCGAGCGAGCCGTAGGTCTTGTTATAGGAACCGAAGTTCGCGACATAGAACGCAAACGCTGCGGAGGCCACCAGCCACACCACGACTGCGAACACCGCTCCGGGAAAGATCGACTTCAGGCTGCGCAGCTTGGCGTTGGGCGACGCGTAGTAGAGCAGCGCGATCATGAACATCACCACGATCAGCAGGACCGGCCATTTCGCGATGTTCCAGACGGTCACCGCGCTGCTTCCGATGCCGACCGCGGAGCCGACCTTGCTGGCTAGCGGGCCGGTCAGGACCAGCGCCACCAGCACGAGCGCGAGGAGGATCACGAGCACGAGCGTGACCAGCATCTGCAACGGGCGCAGTTTGATCACCGAGCGGCCTTCCTCCACCTCATAGATCACGTTGGAGGCGCGCATGAACGCGCCGACATACCCCGACGCGGTCCACAGCGCCGAGGCGATACCAACGATCACCAGCACGCCCGCGGTACCGCTGCTCTTGGTCAGACTGTTGATCGGCCCCTTGAACGTCTGCGCGGCCGAAGCCGGCCCGATCGAGGTGACTAGCTTGGTCAGCTCGTTGGTGACTGTGTGTGGGTTGCCGACCAGTCCGACGACCGCGACCAGCGCCAGCAAAGCCGGGAAGATCGACAGGACCGCATAGTAGGTCAGCGCGGCCGCCGAGTCAGTGAGATTGTCTTCTGAGAACTCACTCAGCGTCCGCTTTATCGTCTGCATGACCGAGCCCTTACGAGCGTGGGCGGGCCCCTCGGGTCGGCGTCCCGAACGCTTTTGCTCAGTTCTGTCTCCGGCTGTCTGCTCGTTCGCGTCGGCGGCGCTCGGGCCGCCTTCGGTGTCGGGCCGCTGGTCTGCGGCGGTCCGCGCGGTATCGGCCCGTTCGGCTCCTTCGGTGCTCCTCGTTGCTGCAGGCTTTGCCGTGTGTGCGTCGAGCGGCTCGGCGCTGGCGGCGGCTTCCGGGTTGGTGTTGCCGGCTGCCTGTTCGGTGTCGTGGGGGGTGGATTGCGCGGCTCTGGGCTCGCCGTCGTCTGTGGCTGGGTTGGACATGTCCGTTCCTGTGTCGGTTATCGCGCTCAGCGGGAGCTGCGGGGTTGTCGGGCGGCGCGTTGTTGAAGTTCAGCGAGGTCCAGTTCGCCTCGGTAGAAGGCGGTGACGGCGTAAAAGACGCCCGCGCCGACGAGACAGAGCACGGCGTCGCCCAACCCGAAGGCGATCCAGGCGGCGACGAACAGAAAGCCGAGTAGGCCCGCGAGCTGTTGAGGGTTCATGAGAGTTCCCTTCTGGTTTGTCGGTCATATCCGGTCAGCGTGACGTTGACCGGGAGGCTGGGCAGTTCATGCCGGGCAAGCTCGGTGCTAGCGCGCTGGCGCACGTCGGTGAGCGTGTCGGCGGCGTTGCTGGCTCGTCGCGAGGCGATGGACAGATGCAGCGCTTGCTCCCCGAGCCGACCGACGGCGGAGGTGACATCGGGATTGCCGCGGGCGGCAAGCTCCGCGACGCGCTCAATCGCGCGCGGTTTGATGATTGTCTTGCCGAGCGCTTGCTCGTCAAGCGCGACATCACCCCTGGCCAGATAGGGGCGGGGGAGTTCCTGAAACGCCAGGTAGATAAACAGCACCAACGCGATCAGGCCAGCGGACCCCGCGATGAACCGCACCAGCGTGGTGAAATCAGATCGCTGGAGGTTGGCGAGGTCGTGATAGAGGGTGCGGTAGGCGCTGATCGAGTTGACGGTGTGCGGGGAGACCTTGACCGCCAGCAGCACCACCATCAGCCCGTACCAGAACATGGCCAGCGCGAACACGATCGCTAACGCCCGGACGAGGTAGGCCAGCAGCGGGGTGCGCAGGTTGATCCGCTGGCGGATCACTGAACTCGCTGTCCTTCTCGGCTGGTCAGCACGCGCACGCGGGCCCGCAGCCCGAACGGGCCGCTGAGCGGCTCTAGCTGCTCTACGACGGCGCGCTGCACCTCAGTCCGATCGCTGGTGGGGGCGCGTGACACGGTGACGTTCAACCGGCCGCGAGCGCCGCGCCTTGACAGATTGAGCTGGGGACGCTTGACGCTCGTCGCGCCCGGCGTCTGCTCAGCCAACGCCCGACTCATCTCCCTCAGCGTCCTGGATTTGGCGGCCAGCGTGCCGTGGTCAGGGTCACGATCAAGCACGGCCAGACGCTCCCGGCGTGATCGCAGCGTCCCGGCCAGCAACAGCAGCCCGATCACCATCGCCCCCAGCCCACAAACCAGCGCCAAAGCAGCAGTCGACCCGGGGGCGGTCAGCCGAGCGAGGAAGTGCCCGATGTGCCGCCGGACGCTTGGCAGGTGAAGCAGCCGATCGGGGCGTGCGGAGCCGAGACTGATGAACCCGTCAAAGCAGTACAGCGCGACCCCTAATCCCACCAGGGCCAACACCAGCATCAGCAGCGTCCCGACCAGCCGCGCCAGAGCTCGCAACACGAGCATCTACTGCTCCTCCTCGCCAGCCAGGGCGGCTACATGCACGTCAACGCGGTCGAGCGCGATCCCGGCCAAGGCCGCTGATCGCGTGACCGCGCCTTTGACCTGCTCACCGAGCGCTAGTAAAGGAACGAGCTCGCACACCAGCCGCAAGGAGACCTCATAGCCGCCATCGCGCGTGGCCGCGCAGATCACCCCCTCAAGCCGTTCACCTTCCCCGACCGTGATGAACAACCCCATCGGCCCGGTATCGCTGTCGACCACGCCCGGGACGCGCAGCGACGCCTCGCGGGCCAGCCGGGCCAGCCGGAACCGCTCTGATCCGGCCGGCGGCGTAAACCCTGGCAACGCGTTTTGCGGCTGACTCATCGCGGCGACATCCTCGCTGCCTACTGAACCCGTGACGTTTCGTCGTCCTGATCATCGGTCGGTATGTGCAGATCGTTGACTGCCACGTTGACCTCAGTCACCGACAGGCCAGTGATCCCCTCAATCCGCCGAACGACGTTCTCGCGAATCTGCTGCGCTACCCGCGGAATCGATTCCCCGTACTCGATCACCACCGTCAGGTCGACCGCCGCTTCCTTCTCCCCAACCTCGACTGACACCCCCTGGGTGCTGTCCTGGCCCGGCAGCCGCTGAGTGACGGCGCCAAGCGCGCGGGCGACGCCGCCGCCGAGCTGATACACGCCGGCAACCTCACGGGCAGCGATACCGGCCACCTTGGTCACCACCGGATCAGCGATCGTCGTCTGCCCCTTCTCGGTCTGCAACCCACCCGCCGTAGCCCCCCGGCGCATCACCCCGGTCCCTCCAGACGGCGCAGCAGTCGATGGTCCGCCCGCCGGGGTGCTGGCCCCTTGCTCTGTAGAAACATCAGCCATCAGACATCCTCCATGTGATCGTTGACTTGACGTCGCTTAAGCCCCGCGAGGCAATGCAGCGTCGAAATCGATGAATGGGATGCTCGCCGCCGGCTGGCGACGGCGAGCATCCCGGCTCAGCGTCAGCTCTTGCGCTCGCGACGACCCTCGGCGCCTTCGGCCTCGATCTGCTCCTTACGCACCTCTTCGGAGACCTCGCGCTCATCGCTGACGGTCTCTTTGCCCATCCGCACCCGCTCCTTGGCGACGACATTCTTGTCGACGACGACCTCGTCCTCGTGCAGCGTGACCTCGTGCTCCTCCTCGGTCAGATCGCCGCCGGCCATCGCCTGATCGCGGTTTTCGTCGGTGATCGGCTCGCGCTCGATCCGGACCTCTTCGCGCTGGACCGGAACGGTCTTGGTCACGTTCTCGGTGACGACGGACTTACGCAGCCGCGCTCGGCCGGTCTCCCGCTGGCGCGTCCCGACGCTCAGCTCCTCCTCAGAGCGAGTCATTGCGTCATCAGTCTCCGCGCCGCTCACGTCACGGCCGACCGTCTCACGGCCGGTCTGTCCGCGGCCGGTCTGCTCGCGCTGGCCAGTCTGCTCGCGCTGGCCAGTCTGCTCGCGCTGACCGGTGTTTGGGGCGCCCTGGGCGGTGGTCGATCCTTCGCGGGTGTACGGGACCCCGTAAAACTCAAACAGCCGCTGCTCCTCCTGTTCAGACAGCTCCCCGTCATTTTCGACGCCGGGAGCGTCCTTGACCTGATCCTTGGTCACCTTGGCTCGCACATCTTCCCCATCCGGGGAAGCGCCGGCCAGCGGCACGAAGTTTGATTTGGTGCCAAACAAGCCGCTGGACACGGTCGCCCATTCGGGCTTGCCGGTGTCCGGGTCCTCATAGATGTCGCTGATCTTGCCGATCTTCTCCCCGTCGCTACCGACCATGGTCCGTCCCTGCCACTCATATGCGTCTGTCATCTCAGGCATTGCTAGATCTCCTTTATCGAGACTCGTGGTGATTGGATCTTTGGGCCCCAGCCGAAGGCGAGGGATCTTTGCTGTCGTCAAGAACACGCGCCGGTGTGCGGGCCGCTCGGCTGCTCACCGTGGGTGGCTGGCGTCTGGTCCGTTGCCGGGGCAACGGCCGGTCCGCGGGCTCATACAGGCCTTCCCGCTTGGTTTTGGCGCCGACGCGCGGCAGTAGTGACACCAAGATCAACAGGACTCCGGCGACGCCCCAGACCAGTTCGGTGCGGCCATTGGCGGCCAAGATGCCAAAAACGCCGTTGCCCCTAACCAAACCGATCAGTGCCGCCGCGCCGAGCACCAGACCCACGATCAGCGACATCCCCTTCGCGCCCCAATGAAGCGGCGCGCCGAACATCAACAGCAAACCGGCGACGATAACCAGCAAATCGCTCCAGCCGTTGACTTCCAGGCCTAGCCATGCCTTGCCGTGTACCGCGCCCGTGGGCACGTGAGACAGCGCAAAACCGTGGCCACCGAAGATCAGCGCGCTGAGGCCATAGAGCAGCCCCAGCAGCCCGATGATCGCCACCGGCGCTTTGGCCAGCGAAACACCGTTGCTCTGTTTGGGTTCAGTTCGTGCCATGGTTGAGCTGCGGTGCGCGGATCGCGTCAGCGACGCCGGGCTCCTTTTCTTTCGTGACCAGCGTGGGCCGTTCAGAGCCAGACCGCAGACGGGAGCTCAGTAACTAAGACTGGACACCGGTCGGATTAGTTACAGAAAATCTCGGCTAGACACTAATTCACGACAAGCGATACCACGTATCCCGCACGGTGGTTCTAGCGTCCCGCATAGTGCCAGAAACCAGACCTTTGGTTCAGTTAGGCGGGATGCTTGAGGGCGTAGACGTCCCGATCCTTGGACGTTATGGACAAAGTGATACTTTGAGTCTCGGTACGTACCCGTTGGTATAAGCTTCGACCGGGCTCGCGGAAAGCTTCGGATGAGCGCGTGACGTGGAGGACCCTCACGCAGGGAGGAGCAGGCCCCTTTTGATCGGCGACGGCGACGAGGACAGCGTTATGAGCGACCCTGAGCAGCGCGTCGCCCCGATCCCGTATGAGCGCGCGCGTGACGGTCTCAGCGCGCGCCGGCGCCGGTCAGACGCCGAGCAGAACTACAGCCGGTTGGTTGACGCGGCGGTCCAGCTGCTCGAGCGCTCGCCATCGCCCAGTATCGACCAGATCGCTGCAGCGGCGGGTCTTGGCCGCGCCACGATCTATCGCCATTTCGCTAACCGCAATGAGCTGTTGCAGGCCGCCAGGCGCCAGACGCTTGACGCGACCGTGATCAGGCTTCCGGTGGTCGCCCCCGGCATTTCACAGGTCACCGAACCACACGTCCAGGGCAACCTTGGGGAGTTGCTCAACCTGGTGCCGCCGCACTTGATCGGCGAGCAGATCGTGGCTGAGGCGCGGCGTCTGGGCGGCGTGTCCTCAGCCGCCTTATATCTCGTTGATATCGACGGCTCACGGCTGCTGCGCTTTGCCGGCTCACAGGATTTCCCCGGCGAGCTGCCCTCTCCGCTGGCGGTCGGACCCGAGATCCCGCTGGAGGGCGTAGCTAACCTGCGACGCGTCATCGCCGAAGAACTCCCCGGCAGCGTCGCCGCGCCGCTGTATCTCCGGGGGCGAGCGATCGGGCTGCTGCTCGCTGTGGACGCTGATCAGACCCAACTTGACAGCTTGGCGAGCCAAGCGGCGGTTGCGCTTCACCTCGCCGAGGATTACACCGATGTCATCGCCTCCTGCCGGCGTCACAAGGCGATCAGCGCCGCCGGCGAGATCCAGCAGAACCTCCTTCCCCCGCGGGTGCTGCAGATCACCGGCGCCGCCCTCGCCGGCAACGTGCTGCCCAGTTATGACGTCGGGGGTGACTGGTTTGACTATGCGGAAAACTCAGACGGGTCCTGGCTCGCGGTCGCGGACGCCACCGGCAACGGCCCGACCGCGGCCAGTCTCGCCGCGCTGGCTCTGGGGGCATTTCGCGCAGCTCGGCGTAGCGGAGCTAGCCACGAGCAGGCCGCTCGCGATATGCACGAAGCAGTCATCGCGGTCGCCGAAGAGCGGACGGTCGTCACCGCCCTGATTGGACGCTGGCACGGGACTACGACGACCTTCAGCTGGGTCAACTGCGGCCATCTCGCGCCGTTGCTCATCGGCGCCACCGGGGATCTATCCGTGCTTGACGGTCCGGATGCCGGTGCGCTCGGCGCGCCCGACAGTGCAGGAGATTGGTCGCCCACCGAGGTCCGACTCAAGCCCGGGGAGCGACTGATGCTCTACTGCGACGGGATCACCGAACGCACGACGATGGACGGCACAGCGTTTGGACTCCACGGCATCAAGAAAGCGGTCGCACAAGCCCGCAACTCCTCAGCGGCCGCGACCGTCAAAGCGATCGAGGACGCCGTCACCAACGCTTCGACCGAACCCCTGCAGGACGACGCCACCCTCTTGGTGCTGGTCCCCACCGAAACCACAGGTCCGCAACGCAGCCCGTCCCGCCGACAAGAACCATGATCACGTCTGCAAAATTTCGCCGGCGGCGAGGCATGGCTCACGATAACGCGCCAATGGTCCCCGAGGCCCTGAGATCAACCAATCAGCCCGCGGGCGCAAGCCCCTTCGGTCGCTGGCGCGGCCGACGGCCACCTCTCCCCCGCGGGTAGGGCTCGCGTAACTTTTAGGAGGTCCCAGCAGTCCTAGCAGTCAGCGATTTGTGCCACAACCGCACACGAAAGACAACTGCTCAGTGACTGCTGTGATCGATACGCCCGTCATCCCTGTGACGTCAAGCGAAATCAGAACTTTAGAGATGGATCCAGACCAAGAACTAGTCGGCAGAGCCCTCGAGGGGAACCTGGCTGCCTTTGAAGAGCTCGTCGAGCGTCACCGTGATGTCGTTTTCCGGGTCGCCAGCCGGATCGCCGGTCCTGATGAAGCCGCTGACGTCAGCCAGGATGCGTTCCTGAGAGCCTTTCATCGTCTGGCCCGCTTCAAGGGCGCAGCGCCATTTCGCAGCTGGCTGCTGCAGATCACCCAAAACGTCGCGCTGGACTACGTCAACCGCGGCCACCGCCACAGCAGCGAACCACTAAATGCCGATGAGCCCCCCCCGGACAGAGATCCAAGTCGACAACCCGTCTCAGAGCTTGAGCGTCGTGAACGCCAGCAACGCCTAGAGCTCAAGCTCGAACTCCTGCGCCCGGACTACCGCAGCCTGCTCGTCCTGCGCGAGCTCGAGGAGCTGGCCTACGACGAGATCGCCGAGATCCTCGACATGCCGCTGGGCAGCGTAAAGGGCCGCTTGCACCGCGCGCGCGCCGAGCTCATCGAACTGCTGCGCAACAACACCTATGACTGGGAACTGCCGGCATGACCGGACCCGATCCCCGCGAGGAGCTCACGCCATCCGAGCGACGCCTGCACGAACATCTCGAACTACTCAGTGGAGCTGACGCTCCGCAACCGACCACCGCGCTGGTCAGACACATCGTCCGCAGGGCTCGGTGGCAGCTAGCCCTGCGACGACCGCTCCTGGCCGTCGCCACGATCTCGCAGGCCGCAGTGGACGCTGTGCGCCTTCTGTTTAGTCCACGACCAGGTCACTGATGACGGTCTCGGCAACATCGATCCTCGGTCAGGCCGGCCAACAGCTCGGTAGCTTCCTGCCACGACTCGGAGGCGCAATCGCGCTGCTGGTCATCGGCGTGCTCCTCGTACGTCTTCTCAGCCGCCTGCTCATCAAGACGATGCGGGGACTCGGGTTAGACGAGCTCGCCGAACGCGGCGGCGTCAACCACGTGCTGGAACGCGGTGGACTGGGTCGCTCACTGGCCGAAGTGATCGGGCGGGCAATCCGAATTGCGCTCACCCTCGTTGTGATTTTCGCGGCCCTGTCGCTGCTGGGCCTGCAGTTCCTCAGCCAGTCGCTCAACCAGGGCGTGCTCGCGCTGCCCAAACTGCTGATCGCCGCCGCCCTGGTCCTCGCCGGAGTGGTACTCGCCGGCTTTGCCCGCGAACGGGTAGACCGCCTCACCTACCAGCTCGACTTCCCCGTCCCCCTCGGCCGAGTCGCGCAGATCACCGTGCTGAGCACCTTCGGGATCATCGCCGCCGCCCAGATCGCGATCTCCACCCTCGTCCTACTGATCCTAATCGGAATCCTGCTCGCCAGCGCCGCCGGCACCTTCGCTCTCGCCTTCGGCCTCGGCGGAAGCGACGTAGCACGAGCGCTCAGCGCCGGACGCTACCTCCGACACGACTACACCATCGGCCAAGACATCAGTTTCGGAGAGATCCGCGGACGCATCACCGCGATCGAACCCACCAGCACCGTCCTGGACGCCGGCAACGGCCGATCGGTCCGCGTCCCCAACCACGTACTCATAGAGACCGTCGTCACCATCCACCGCGCCGGCCAGGCCGACAGCGCATGACACCGCCCGCAACCTCACGCAAGCCACTCCACGCTGGTAATAAACGAACGCGATGACCGGCTTCGAGCTGTCTGACCTCGACACCCGCGTGTTAGGGGCGTTAGGAGGCAACGGACCTGATGGCGCCTACCTCACCCCGGCCCAGCTCCCCAGCACGCTCGGCTTTGGGACTGACGTCATCCACCTAGCCCTTGAACGTCTGCGTGACCAGGCCTAGCCTCGAAGCGCCATTAGGGTCGTGATGGTGACTCGGCTTGTGTCGCTTGGCTGTGGTTGGCCGGGTGAGGGGTTGTCGGGGTGAGAGATGGCTGTCTGGTCGCTGATGGCAGGCGCGTTCGCGC
>JBPCPC010000152.1:0-7039 GCA_050999585.1 Solirubrobacteraceae bacterium
GCGCGAACGCGCCTGCCATCAGCGACCAGACAGCCATCTCTCACCCCGACAACCCCTCACCCGGCCAACCACAGCCAAGCGACACAAGCCGAGTCACCATCACGACCCTAATGGCGCTTCGAGGCTAACCGTCGATCAGACGGCCGCCGAGCCCACGATCTCGGGGCCGAGCGCCCCAATCACCGCCTCCAGTTCCTGCACGACGTCGCCGTCACAGCGGACCGCCGCCCGGCCGTCGAACGGCGTCGCACCCTGGGTAATGATCGCCACCTCTCCCCCGGCGGCCAGCGTGACCGAAGGCAGCTGCGCGACCGGGTAGACCTCCAGCGAGGAGCCGATGCACAGCATCAGGTCGGCGCCGGCGGCCAGCGCCTGCGCCCGCTGCCACGCGTCGGCGTGCAGATACTCGCCGAACAGGACCACGTCGGGCTTCAGCGGGTGCCCGCAGTCACCGCGCGGGATTCCGGCCGCGTCGGCGAGTTGGCGCGCGCGCACGTCGGCCAGCGGATAGCGCCCGCCGCAGTCCAGGCACGACGAGTGGTCGATCGTGCCGTGCACCTCGACCAGCTCACGTGAACCGGCCTGGGCGTGCAGCCGGTCGATGTTCTGCGTGATCACGGCGTCGAGCAGACCCGCCTGCTCGAGCCGGGCGAGCGCGCGATGGGCGCCGTTGGGTCGCTTGTGCTGCAGCGTCTGGAAGCGGTCGCCGTAGAACTGCCAGAAGCGCTGGGGGTCGCGCCGAAAGACGTCGATGTGGGCGACCTCCATCGGGTCCACGTCGGTCCACAGACCGGTCCCCGGCGTGCGGAAGTCGGGAATCCCCGATGGGACCGAGATGCCCGCGCCGGTCAGCGCCACCACCGAGCGAGCGGCGCGAATGCGCTGCGCCAGGCGCGCGGCGGCTGAGGTCTCGGTCGCACTCACGGCGGCCGATTTTAGAGAGCGAGCGGGTACGCAGACTCAAGGCTGGCCCCGAAGCGCGTCAGCGTCAGCTCCAGCGAGTCGATCATCGCGCGTCGGATGAACAGCAGATCCACGACCGGCGTCACCGGCGAGCGGCGCGTGATCCGGTAGGCGAGACTGAGCGTCATCCGGACCTGCGACCCGTCGGGCGCCAACGCGATCGACTGCTCACCGCGGATCGCGTCATCGCAGACCTCGAGCGTCTGGCCCGCGAGCGGCCGATGCGCAGTCACGCGTTCGGTCACCAACCCCCGGCCGGCCGGGCCCGACTGCCAGGTCACGCTCGCGCCCGCTCGCGGCCAGTCCCCCTGCACCGCGATCACGCGCTCCAGCCCGTCGACCCATTGCGCCCAGTGACCGGTGTCATACCAGTGCGCCTCGGCGTCGGGCACCGAGGCGATGAATGTCCGCTCCACCGTCACCGTCCGCATGACCAGATTCTCGCGGCTTCACAGGGAGTAGGCTCTGCCGGGAGATGGCGGAGAGCCTCCCCGAAGCGGCACAGCCGTACCCCGAGATCTCGTCCAAGGCCTACGAGCACCCGGCTGACCGGGCCGCGACCGCGGCGCTGAAGGCGATTCCGATGCTCGACACGGTGGTGCGCAAGCTGGTCGAGTACAGCTACGAGCGCGCGCTGCGCCAGTCCTATCTCGGCAGCTCGGTGAAGGTGTCCGAGCGCCAGCTGCCCGACGTGTGGGCGTCCTACCAAGGCGTGCACCGGATCCTGGACATGCCGGGCGACTACGACCTGTACGTCAGCTCGTCGCTGTATTGGAACGCGCTCACGATCGGCTCTCAGAACCCGATGCTGGTGATCGGCTCCAACCTGCTGACCCAGCTGGGCCCCGGTGAGCAGCGGGCGGTGATCGCCCACGAGCTCGGGCACGTGCTCTCCGACCACGTGCTCTACATCACCGCGCTGAACATCCTGCTGGCCGCCGGCGGCGGTCTGCCGATGGGCCTGGGCCTCCCGATCCGGGCGGTGCGAGCGGTGCTGCTGGAGTGGATGCGCGCCGCCGAGCTCAGCTGCGACCGGGCCGCCACGCTGGCAGTACGCGACCCGCGGATCGTCTGCCGGACGCTAATGGTTCTGGCCAGCGGACTGCCGGCCGACCGGCTCGACCTCGACGCGTTCATGGCCCAGTCGATGGAGTACGAGAACTGGGACGACCCGCACGACCGCGTGCGGCGCTTCTTCAACGAAATCAACGTCACGCACGCCAATGCCGTGCGCCGCGTCTCCGAGGTCATGCGCTGGGTCCAGAGCGGCGAGTACGACCGCATCGTGCGCGGCGAGTACCGCAAGCGCGGCGAAGAGACCAACGTGCGCGAGGAGGCCTCCGAGGCGATGGAGTTCTACGCGGAGCGCTTCCGCGCGATGTTCCGCGAGCTCGGCGACAACGTCACCAGCCTCGGCTCACAGATGGGCGACATGAGCCAGCAGGTCGCCGACTGGATCCGCAAGCGCGGATCCAACTAGCCCTCCGGCTGTCCACTCCCCCCACGCGTACCCCGCGTACCCCGCGCCCGCCCGCCGCCCGCCGCGCCCCGCGACGCGCCAGGAGCCGCACAAATCCGCCACTCGATGCGGTTCCCCCGTGGGTGTGGGTCTCAGGTCGCGCAAACCCACCACCTGAAACCCACCCCCTCCCCGAAACACCCGTCCACTGGCAGCGATTGGCGATCCCATGAGCGACCCGCCAGATCACGCCCCGCACCGCCGGCGGCACAGGGGTCTCTCTGCCGACGCGCTCGCGCACGTCTACGCCCCCGTACGCCTTCGGGCTCCCAGCGCGGTGCGACCGGCAGTGGGGACCCCGGGGCACACCTTGACAAAAGAACAGTTTCGATATATCGTTGACGCATCGTTAGAAACAACCAAAGGAAAAACGATATGTACGGCAATTCATTTGCTCAAGAATGGTCCGGGGCAAGCCCCTGGGCACCCAAGCACCCGCACCACCGCCACGACGACGACCCGCGTGAAGGCGAACGTCACGGCCCCGGACGCCACGGCCACGGACCCGGCCGCCACGGTGGCGGACCCCGCAGCAGCGCCAAGGCGGCGTTCGCCCGGGAGCTCGCCCAGCAGTGGGCGTTCACCCGCGGCAAGGGACACGGGCATCATCGCCCCTCCCCCGAGGAGCTCGAGGAGCTGATCGCGATGCGCCGGATGCGCGGCGGCCCGTTCTCCGGCTCGGGCCCGTTCGGACGGGGACCGCGTGGCCGCGGACGGGGTCGCGCTCGGCGCGGCGACGTGCGACTCGCGGTGTTGCGCCTACTGGCCGAGGAGCCGAGCAACGGCTACCAGCTGATGCAGGCGATCGAGCAGCGCAGCGACGGCCGCTGGCGGCCGAGCCCCGGTTCGATCTACCCGACGCTCGCCCAGCTCGAGGACGAGGCGCTGATCCGGTCCACCGAGGCCGACGGTTCGCGCCGGTTTCAGATCACCGACGCCGGCCGCGAGCACCTGGAGACCCGCGCGGCGGAGCCCGCCCCCTGGGAGCCCCAGGATGAGGACGGCGAGCACGCTCTCTCCGAGCTCGGCCCGGTCATCATCAGCCTCGGCAAGGCTGCCTGGCAGGTCGGCTCGGTCGGCACCGCCGACCAGCGCGCCCGCGCCGTTGAGCTGCTGGCCGAGACCCAGCGTGCGATGTACAGGATCCTCTCCGAGGAGCCCACGGGTGACGCCGAGACCGACACCGACGACTCCGAGTCCTCCGCGGGCTAAATTGAGGAGTCGCATGTCGATCGCCGACACGAACGCTGCGCGCCCGTCCACCACGGCTCAATCGGCCGAGGCGGACGGGACCGCCGCGATCACCGTCCGTGCGCTGACCAAGCGCTTCGGCGACCTCCAAGCGGTGCGGGGTGTGGACTTCGAGGTCGCGGCCGGCGAGGTCTTCGGCTTCCTCGGCCCCAACGGCGCCGGAAAGACGACCACGATCAACATGCTCTGCACGCTGGCCCGGCCCACGTCGGGCGATGCGCGCGTCGCCGGCCACGACGTCGTCACCGAACGCGACGACGTGCGACGCAACATCGGCCTGGTGTTCCAGGATCCGACGCTCGACGGCTACCTGACCGCCGCCCAGAACCTCAAGCTGCACGCCGAGCTCTACGGGGTGCAGTCAGACCTCGTGCAGCCCCGCATGCACCAGGTGATGGAGATGGTCGGCCTGTGGGACCGCAAGGACTCCGTCGTCGGGACGTTCTCGGGCGGGATGCGGAGGCGGCTGGAGATCGCACGCGGGCTGATGCACTCGCCGCGCGTGTTGTTTCTCGACGAGCCGACGATCGGCCTGGATCCCCAGACGCGCCGCTCGATCTGGGAATACATCCGCGAGCTCAAGGAGCGCGAGGAGATCACCATCTTCATGACCACGCATTACATGGACGAAGCCGAATGGTGCGACCGGATCGCGATCATGGACCACGGCGAGATCGTCGCCCTCGACTCCCCCGAGGCGCTGAAGGGCGGCATCGGCGAGGACCGGGTGACGATCCACACCGACGACGACTCGGCGGCGATCTCCGCGCTCCAACGCCAGTTCGGGATCGAGGCCACGATCAGCGAAGGGGCGGTCACCTTCCGCGTCGCCGCCGGCGAGCAGTTCGTGCCGCGGCTGTTCGCGGAGTTTGAGCTCCCGATCCGCTCGGTCAGCGTGTCGCGGCCGACGCTCGACGACGTGTTCATGTCGTTCACCGGCACCTCGATCCGAGATGCCGAGGAGGACGGCTCCAAGCACAAGAACCGGGTGATGATGCAGATGATGGGCGCCGGTGGACGGCGATGAGCACGACCGTCGATCCTCAGCGGGGAGCCGCCGCCGCACCGTCGAGTTCAGCGGCCCGGCCGCCGGTCGTCCGCGTCAACGTCCCGCAGCGCAGCTTTGCCTCTGAGCTGCGCGCGGTCAAGATCGTCTGGCGCCGCGAGCTGATTCGCTTCCGCGCCGACAAGCTGCGGATGATCACCTCATTGGTGCAGCCGCTGCTGTTCCTGTTCGTGCTCGGCTCGGGCCTGCAGCGCCTGTCAAGCGCCGGCACCCATGGCGTCGATCTGAAGACCTTCATTTACCCGGGGATCCTCTGTATCTCCGTCATGTTCACGGCGATGTTCTCGGCCGCCTCGATCGTCTGGGACCGGGAGTTCGGCTTCCTGCGCGAGATGATGGTCGCACCGGTACGCCGCAGCTCGATCGTGATCGGCAAGTGTCTCGGCGGCGCTACCGTCGCCTGCTTCCAGGGCGTGATCGTGATCTGCCTGGCCGGGCTCGTGCACGTTCCCTACGCGCCGCTGCTGGTCATTGAGATCTTCGTGCTCCAGCTGCTGCTGGCGTTCACGATCACCGCGTTCGGCGTGATGATCGCCGTGCGGATCAAGCAGATGCAGTCGTTCATGGGCGTCATGCAGATGATCGTGATGCCGATGTTCTTCATCTCCGGCGCGCTGTTCCCCGCCTCGGGGCTGCCCGGCTGGCTGACCATCCTGAACCGCATCGACCCGCTCACCTATGCGGTCGATCCGATGCGGCGGATCGTGTTCAACCACCTGAGCATCTCTCCGGCGGCCCGCCACGCGCTCGATCCCGGCGTCACCTGGTGGGGCTGGCACGTGCCGACGCTGCTCGAGGCCGGGGTGATCATCGCGCTCGGCGTCGTGATGCTCGGCATCGCGATCTGGGAGTTCAGCTCCACCGAGTAGGCCAGCGGACGCGCGAGCGTTCACAGGTCGTCAACCTGAGGATGAGACGAGCATGAGAACCTGGCGGCATCCTGATCCTGATCCTCGTCGTCGTCACCGCAGTCTGCTTTGACTTCACCAACGGCTTTCACGACACCGCGAACGCGGTCGCGACGTCGATCGCCACCGGTGCGCTGAAACCTCGCGTCGCCGTGATGATGTCGGCCGCGCTGAACCTGGTCGGGGCGTTCGTGTCGATCAAGGTCGCGGCGACGATCGCCAAGGGGATCGTCAACCCCCGCGCTACAGGGCGGCGACGGGCTCTCGCTGGTGTTCGCCGCCTTGATCGGAGCGATCATCTGGAATCTGATCACGTGGTACGTCACGCTCCCGTCCAGCTCAAGCCACGCCCTGATCGGCGGCGTCATCGGCGCCACCCTGGTGGCCGGCGGGGCGCACGCTGTCAAATTCCACGGGATCGCTCAGAGCGTGATCGCCCCGGCCATCCTGTCGCCGATCATCTGCTTTCTGGTGGCCGGACTCGGCACGTTGGGCGTCATCACTTTGGCGCTGATCGCTCACGGCTCGATCAGCTCGTCGCACTTCTACGTGCCGCTGTGGGTCAAGCTCGCCTGCGCGATCGGGATCGCCTCCGACACCGCGATCGGCGGCTGGCGGATCATCAACACGATGGGCAACCGGATCACCAACGTCGAGTCGCCACGGGGCTTCGCGGCCGAAGCCGCCAGTGCCGCAGTGATCCTGTCCTCGTCGTTCTACGGCTATCCGCTGTCGACGACGCACGTCGTGTCCGGCGGCGTGATGGGGGCCGGAGCCGGCCGCAAGCTGGAGAGCGTGCACTGGGGCGTCGCCGGCCAGATGGCAACCGCGTGGCTGTTCACGATCCCGGCGGCCGGGATCCTGGGCGCAGCCACGTGGGAGGTCGCGCGCCTGTTCGGAGCCAACAGCAGCGGCGGCACGATCGTGATGGCGATCCTCGCCGCCGGCGCCGCGGCGGTCCTGTTCCAGCTGGCGCAGCGCAACAAGGTGGGCGCCAACGGTCTGGATCGCACGCACGTCCCGCCCGAGCGCGAGGCTCAGGCCTTCCACAAGCCCTCGCCGGCCCCGGTCTAGTCATATGATCGCGCTTGCCACCCCGATCGTCGACACGTCCGCCCTGTGGAAGATCGTCCTCGCGTCAGTGGTCGGAGGCTCGGGCGTCGCAATCGCGTTCGGCTTCGTGCTGCTGGGCCTGTCGCGCGCCGCTTAGCCCGGGTCCACCGCGGCGGTAGCGCGGTTCTGTCCGGTCCTGAAAGAAGAATGACCTCCTGAGCAGGTTAAAAGCGACCGATGACAGCGGTCGCGGCCTGCGGTCAGGAGGTCACCTTCGTG
>JBPCPC010000336.1:0-21635 GCA_050999585.1 Solirubrobacteraceae bacterium
AGCCCGCCTCCTTGTCCCCCCCCGCCCTGCGGGGGCCCCCACGACGTGACAGGAGATCTCCGCATGAGTACCTCAGTGGGTCAGACCACCGACGATCCGTCCGGCGGCGGATCGGCCAACGGCGCCACCCCGCTGCTGGCGCTGCACGGCATCACCAAGACCTTCGGCCCTGTGCGCGCCCTGACGGCCGTCGATCTGGACGTACTGCCGGGCAAGGTCACCGCGCTCGTCGGTGACAACGGCGCCGGCAAGTCATCGCTGATCAAGACGGTGTCGGGCCTCTGGGAGCCCGACCACGGCCAGATCCTCTGGGAGGGCAAGCCGGTCAACCTTCACGGACCCCGGGACGCCGAGGCCCTGGGCATCACCACGATCTACCAGGACCTCGCCCTCTGCGACAACCTGGACATCGTCCAGAACATGTTCCTCGGCCACGAGCCGCTGCGCCACGGCATGCTCGACGAGGGGCCGATGGAGGTCGCCGCCAAGCAGACGCTGAAGGAGCTCTCGGTGACTTCCGTTCGCTCCATCCGCCAGCCGGTCGCCTCGCTGTCGGGCGGGCAGCGCCAATCGGTGGCCGTCGCCAAGGCGGTCATGTCCAAGGCGAAGCTGGTGATCATGGATGAGCCGACCGCGGCGCTGGGCGTGGCCCAGACGACGATGGTGCTGCAGCTGATCACGACCCTGTCCAGCCGCGGGGTGGCGGTGATGCTGATCTCCCACAACCTCAACGACGTGTTCCAGGTCTCCGATCGGATCGCCGTCCTGTACCTCGGCCAGCTGGTCGTGGCCGGCCCGGCCTCGGACTTCGATCGCCAGAGCCTCGTCGAGTACATGACGACCGGCGCGGCGACGCGGCGAGACGGCGACGGAGACGGAGACGGAGACGGAGACGGAGACGGAGACGGACGGGAGGAGAACCGATGACCGCAACCGGAGACAACCCGGAGACACCCGCGCACTCCCCGGAGAGTTCGGCGCCAGCTGCGTCGAGCGCTGACCCGACGATGGCCGCCGGCGGCGAGGTGGCGGTCACGGCCGCCGCGCCCGAGGTTCTCGCCAACGACCTCGGGGAGTACTTCCGGGCCTGGGGCAGGCGGATCCGCAACGGCGAGAGCGGGGCGCTGCCGATCATCGTGGGCCTGATCCTGATCGTGATCTTCTTCCAGGTCGAGCAGTCCACGTTCCTGACTGCCGGCAACCTGGTCAACCTGTTCGTCCAGTCCGCCGTGTTCATCATGTTCGGGGCAGCCGAGGTGTTCGTGCTGATCCTCTCCGAGATCGACCTGGCGGTCGGCTACACCGCGGCCGTAGTGGCCTTCGTGATCGCCGAACTCGCCGCCTCGCCGGTCAACTTCCCGTGGTGGCTGGCGATCATCGGGGGGCTTGGCGTCGGCGCCCTGATCGGCTTTGTCCAGGGCACGCTGATCACCCGTCTCGGACTGCCCTCGTTCGTCGTCACCCTCGGTGGGCTGCTCGGGATGGAGGGCGTGATGCTCGAACTGGCCAACGTCGACAAGACGGCGGTCGGCGGCGTGATCCCGCTCGATCAGAGCGGCCCGATCTACAACCTCGTCAACACCAACATGAGCCCCACGCTCGGCTGGATTGTCCTGGTCGTAACCCTTGTGGCGTTCGCCGGCATCACGCTGCGAAGCGTCTCGCGACGCCGGGCCGAGGGCCTGACCGCACCACCGCTGAGCGTGGCGCTGCTGACGGTCGGCGTGGTCAGCGTGCTCGGAGTCGTGCTGGTCCTGATCTGCAACGCCAACCGCGGCGCGCTGACGCCGCTGCGGGGGGTGCCGTGGGTCGTCCCCGTGGTGATGATCGTGATCCTGCTCTGGACGTGGCTGCTCGGGCGCACCCGCCTGGGCCGCTACGTCTACGCGATCGGCGCGAATCCCGAGGCCGCTCGCCGCGCGGGCATCAACGTCGCTCGGATCCGGACGGTCGCGTTCATCCTCTGTTCGGTGACGGCTGGAATCGCCGGTCTCATGTACGAGTCCCGGCTCGGCTCGATCTCCACCGACTTCGACGGCGGTAACCAGGTTCTGTACGCCGTGGCGGCCGCCGTGATCGGCGGTGCCAGCCTGTTCGGTGGACGCGGCAAGGCGATGCACGCGCTGCTCGGCGGTGTGCTGATCGCGGCCGTGTTCAACGGCCTGGGCCTGATGGGGATCAACACCGCCGGCCAGGACATCGCCACCGCGATCGTGCTGATCGCCGCGGTGACGATCGACGCGCTGGTCAGACGCCGCGCGGTGGCCTGATCAGCGCGCGAGTGCCTAGCTGTTGGCCCAATCGAACGGGTGCGCGGCCTCGGCGCGAGCCACGCCGTGCACCCGCCGGGCCAGCCGCTTGACGGCGCCGACGGCCGTCCAACGCTCGCCGATACCCCAGAGCCAGATCAGCGCAATCCAGATGATCAGCAGCCACGCCACATCACCTCTATCGGCAGATTCAGCCACCGGTTTGAGGCCAGCATGACTCCCCGCGGTGAACCGTGGCCCCGACAGCGCCGGGCCGGTGGTGGTTTCAGCGACGGCGCGGCGCGGAGATGCGCGGCTGAGTCTGCGCACAGCTGAGGCAGAGCACGCCATCGGGTAGCGCTCGCAGGCGGCCGGGCGCGATCGCGGCGCCACAGGCGTCACAGAGCCCGTAGCTTCCGTCATCGAGCTTGGCCAGCGCACGTTCGGTGCGGGGCAGGGACTGTTCCAGCGATTGTCCGACCCCGATGTCGGGGAGCCGGCTCACCGCTTCAGTGGTGCCGTCGCCGATTCGCTTGCCGAACCCCTGCGCGGTCCCGCGCTCCGGCCGCTTGGCAAGGGCCGCCAAACGCTCCCGGGCCTGGTCCCGGCGCGCTTGCAGCTCTCGACGGGTCTCGTTGCGATCGAATTCTTCGCGGGCCACGGTCATCGCACATGCTAATCGCGCGGCTCGGGGTCCTCGCGTGACGCCGGGCCGGGATCGTCAGCCGGTGGGTCGTGGCGAACGTGCTCGCGGACGATCGCCGTGACCTCGCTGCCCAGCCCGATCGATGGTCCCCCGATCAGCTCCCAGGAGCGCGCGATGCCGATCAGGAAGCAGATGATCACCAGTACCGCGATCCCGTCGGCGGCGCTGCGATCGCCGGCGTCCGAGCTCAGCCGGAGCCCGTAGAAGAGCTGAAAACCGAACGTGATCGCGAGCCCGATCACGAACAGCGCGTCCCGCGGCGCAACGGGCTGCAGCCGCCTCGCCCGCCACAGCGACAGCAGCGACCCGGCAACGAACAGCAGTCCCGCGACGCTCACGGCGAGCGCCGTTGCACCCAGCGCCCCGGGAACGAGCGCGAACAGCGAGACCGTGAGCGAATTGGTGAATGAGGTCAGGGCGGCGGATGCGCGCACTCGGTGCACCTGACTGGCGTCGGGGGCCGTCAGGCGCTCGTGCTCGACCGAGATCGCCACAAATAGCAGCCCGATCAGGGCGCCGGCGACGCCGGCCGACGCCAGGAATAGGTCTCTGAGCGAGTCTGGTGTCACGCCGGCCCGCAGTATGCAGGCCGATCGGACTCGGCGACGGCCGCCGCGCGCCCTCAGCGTTTGCCGCCGGATCCCCAACACGGGCCAGATCTGCGGCCCGTCGCTCAAGCCGTGCGGGTGGAGCACCGATCCGAGTTCTCGCACGGACCTCAGGTGCGCACACATTCGCCCGTCCCGCTGGTGGCGGCCCTGGCACGGCTGGCCCGTCCGGAGCGAGCCCGCCGGGCTCAGTGCACGGCGACCAGGTCCACCACGAACACCAGCGTCTCGTCAGGGCCGATCACGTTGCCAGCGCCGCGCTTGCCGTAGCCGAGCAACGGCGGGATCGTGATGCGCCGCCTGCCCCCCACCTTCATCCCGGCCACGCCCTGGTCCCAGCCGGCGATCACCTGGCCCTTGCCCAGTCCGAAGCGGAAGGTCTTGCCGCGGTCCCAGGAGGCGTCGAACTGCCGTCCGCTCTGCCAGGAGACGCCGACGTAATGGACCTCGACGATCCGGCCGGAGACCGCCCCCTCGCCGTCGCCGATGGTGATGTCGTCCAGCTCCAGCTGGTAGGACGGCGCCTGGTCTGAGGCGACCTCGACCTCGGGCTTCTCCGGTTCGGCCATCGCTGTCACGGTAGCGGACAGCCACGCAGCGGCCCGCGCAGACACTCTTGACAGGATGCTGTCTACTCGACTGGTCTGACAGCCACACTCCCAGCCGAGGAGTACTTCGCGGAGCGCATGGGTCTGACGCGCCAGAGCGTCCAGCGGCTGGCCATGCCGTCGGGGAGTGCGAGCTCCGCCGTGCCTCCGGGACGCTGCAGCGCGTCCTCGCCGTTATGCCGGACCGCACCGGTAGCGAACCCCGGTCAACCGCGGTTGGGCCACACTCCGTCGGGAAGGAACCGCGCGTGCCGGCGTCCTGAAGGGAAGTGACGCCGGCCGCGGGACCGCCTCAGCGGCGCCGGCGCCGTGCAGCCCAACGCATCCAAGGAGACCCATGAGAACCCCAAAGCAATTCACCATCCTGCTCAGCGCCAGCGCTCTGGCGCTGGGCGTCGCCGCCTGCGGCGGCTCGAGCAGCACCTCATCCAGTGCCGCCGGAGGGGCCGGCGCGACCAGCACCTCAGCGCCCGCCGGCGGTGCCGCCACGACCTCGGCATCGTCAAGCTCGGCTGCGAGCGCGGCCCCGAGCTCAGGCGCGTCCAGCAAGCTGGCGATCGCCGCCAATCCAACCGGGATGCTGATGTTCAACAAGACTGGCCTGACCGCCAAGGCCGGCACGGTGACGATCGCGTTCACCAACAAGTCCTCGCTCGGTCACAACCTGACGATCAAGAGCAGCTCCGGGTCCACCATGGGCGCGACGCCGACCTTTTCCGGCGGCACCAAGAGGCTGACGCTGAAGCTCAAGCCCGGCACCTACAGCTATCTCTGCACCGTGCCCGGCCACGCGGCGGCGGGGATGAAGGGCACGCTGACCGTCACCTGATCAGCTCCCGGCGCAGCGCGGGCCCCGACGGCCCGCGCTGTGGGGCTGCGAGCAACGGCGGGCACCGAAGGTGCTGGTGGCTGTGGTGCGCGCGACCGGGGTGTTAAGGGCGCGCATCGTCGCCCGCCGGGCTAGGGTAGACGCAGCTCCGTACCGGGAAAAATCAGGCTGGGATCCCCTGTACCGATGCGGCCCTGGTTCAGGTTCCAGATCGCCACCAGCTTGTGCTCGATCGCGGCGTTGCCGGCGGGACGGCCGACCAGCCGGCTGGCGATCGTCACAGCGAATCGCCCGCGCGCACGGTTACCGAGCCTGACTGAGCCGACGCGCGCCCGCTGCCCGTAGCTGCATGGGCCGAGGGCTGTCGCACCAGCGGCGCGCGCCGCGGTCGACGAGCGTTACCACGCGCACGCGCTGGCCGCGGGTACCGAGCACGATCGCCGAGTACGCGGTGTCGGCGACCACCTTCGTGTGCGCTAGCGACCAGCGCGGTGCTGTCGCCGGAACGCATTGCGTCCAGCGTGTGCAGACCGGCCGGCAGCGCAAGGTAGGGCGTCGCCTGCCGATAGGAGAGGCTCTTGCCCGCCTGCTTGCCGTCGACCGTCAGCTCGGGCGAGCCGAGCTCGGGAGCCCGGTGGATGACGCGCACCAGGCTCGTCCCGGGCCGGCCGTCCGCCTTGTAGATCCCCAGTCAAACCTTCATCTGACGCTCAGAACGACGACGTCGTAGGCGCCGTTGCCGACTGTCGCGGTGCCCGAGGCAAGCGTCTTGGCGCCGGCGCTGAGGTGCCAGCGGAATCGGCCGGAGCGGATGCTGTGCCACGCCGTCGACTGCACAAAACCGATCGTGCCGACATCGTGACTACCCGTGCCGTCGGTGACGTCGACGGTCGCCCGGCCGACCCCAGGAACGCCGTGGACGAAACGCACCAGGGCCCCGGCGAAGGACTGCGCCGGCCAGATCAACCACGCGCAACCAGCCAGTAACAAAGGTGCCAGACTGCGCCTGCGCGTTCAGATCGACCGCACCGTCGAAGCCGCCGTGCTCATTGGTCAGTCTCGAGGTTCATCGGCCCACCTCGATTTCGCATCGCTCGCCACATCAGATCACAGCTACCCAAATGTCCAGCTTTGCCACCCGCCGCCTGATCGACGCGGCGGGCACGCTCGATCCGGCTGACCGCGCGCTGCTGAACCTGTGGGTGAACCGAGGGCTTGCCGACGAGCGCCTGACCGGGCTGACCGGCATGTCGATCGAAGCGCTCCGCGGCCGGAGAGAGCGGATCGTTGCCCGCCTGGCGCAGGAACTGGGCCTCCCTGAGCCGGATGTGCGCACGGCGCTTGAGCAGATCACTCCCGCCGACGCGGCGCTTGACCCCGCGACTGCGCGCGGTGTGGCGACCGCGTCGGCACCCAACGGAAGCTCGCCGCCAACCGAAGCAGAAGCCGCGGCGGCACCCGAAGAGCCCGCGGCGGGGCCCGAACCCCCGCCCGCACCCGAGATCGCAGCCGACGGGTCGCCACCACGCCGCCGCCGCGGCCTCTGGCGCTCCCTGCTGGCGATGATCGTCGTGGTCATCGTCATCGTGGTGGTCCTCGCGTCTGCCGGATCCTCCAAGCCTCACCGCGCCACCGCACGGGCCGTGAGCTCGACGACAACCGCCGGCCGCGCGACCGTCAGCACCCCGACGCCCGCCCACCCCACCGGTGGTCCCGTCCCGGCGCCGTTTGCGGGACTGCCCGGCGGCCTCGTGCACGCGTCGGGCTCGGTCAGATTGCTCGGATCGATCAAGCACCTCAGGCTCCAGTTGAGGGTTAGAAGACTATCGGCGCCGCACAATGGCCACGATCAGGTGTGGCTCTACAACTCGGTGCTGGACTCGCGGCCGCTGGGCCGGCTGCGGGCCGGCCACCACACGCTGACCGTGAAGCTGCCCGCCAACGCCCGCCGCTTTCGCTGGATCGACATCTCGTTTCAGCCGCTGGGGATCGTCAACCACAGCGGTGAGTCCGAGCTGCGTGCCGCCAACCCCGCGCACACGACTAGGGCACGGCTGCGCGGGCGCTCGGCGCGCCGGCGGCGACCGCTGCATCAGGCGACACGGGCCGGCGACACGCACAGCCATCGGCGCGCCCGACCGCGCCACGCTCGGCCCCGGCACGCTCGGCCCCGGCACGCTCAGCGCCGCACCACCAAGGGCTCCAGGAAGGCCAGAACGTCGAAGTAGTGAGTCGGCGCGACGCGCGCCAGCACGTCGAACACGTAGGCGTCGGGACCGACGAGGATGCGGCTCTTGCCCGCCTTGACGCCCTCGTGAATGATCCTCGCCGCCCGCTCGGGCGTGGTCTGTGCGATCGACTCGAACTGGCGGACCGCGTCCTCGTGGCTGAGCTCGCGCTGCATCGGGTCGGCGTGATAGCGCGCGTTGCGCAGGATGTTGGTCTTGACCCCGCCGGGATGGACGGTGACCGCCCGCACGCCGGTGCCGCGCAGCTCCTGGCGCAGCGAGTCGGTGAACCCGCGAACCGCAAACTTCGACGCGCAATAGGCGCTCTGCAACGGATAGCCGATCAGCCCGAACACGCTCGACGTGTTGACGATCACCCCCCAGTCCTGGCGTTGGAGGATCGGGAGGAACGCGCGGACGCCGTTGACGACGCCGCCGAAGTTGACGTTCAGCACCCACTCGTCATCCTCGACCGAGCCCTGAGCCACGCTCTGCGAGCTGGTCACCCCGGCGTTGTTGAACACCAGTCCCAGCGGTGAGGGCGCCCACTCGCCCACCTCGGCGGCGAACGCCAGCTGCGCTTGGCGGTCGCGGACGTCGACCTGCCGCGCCAGCACCGGACCGGAGATCAGCTCCGCGGTCTCCTCCAGACCGGCGCGGTTCTGATCGACGATCGCCACCGGGCAGCCGTGGGCGGCGAGGCGTTGGGCGACCGCGCGGCCGATCCCCGACGCCGCGCCCGAGACGAACGCCGTACGCCCGTCGACCGAGATTTTCTTCGCTCTCATGTGATTCTCCTGACGGTCAAGCGAGCGCGGACGCGCCCTGCTGGGTCAGCGGTCACGCGCCGCCCTACAGCAGCGTGCCGGCGAGGATCACCTTGATCGTCTGCCCAGCGCTGGCGCGCAGCTCGTGCATGTCGCGCCCTCGCTGCAGCGCGATCACCAACAGCTCGCGCAGCCCGCCGACGATGATGATCGCGGTGTCCATGTCCAGCGGGCGGGTGACCAGCTCGGGCTGCGCCCGCCGGCCCGAATCGGCCAGCCCGATCAACAGCTGCGCGAAGCCCTCCAGCGCCGCCTGGGCACGCTGCGCGCCGGCGTCACCGAGGCCGGGAAGCTCGCGCACGAAACTGTGGTACAGCGCCGGGCGGTCGATCACGCTGGCGATATAGGTGTCGACGGCGACGTCGACCTGCTCATCGAGCCCCACCGACGGGTCGACGGCGTCGGCGATCTCGCGCATCAGCGCCGCGTTGGTGGCGTCGAAGAGCGACAGGAAGCACGCGTCGCGATCGACGAAGTGCTCGTAGAAGTTGCGCCGTGACGTCCGCGCCAGGCGGACCACGTCGGCCACCGTGGTGTCGCGATAGCCCTGGTCGGCGATCGAGACCGCCATCGCGGCGATCAGCCGCTCGCGGTGGCCGGTGGGCTCGGGCGGAATCACCGGAGCTTCCGGTGTGCGCTGCACGGGCACGCTGGCAACCATAGAGCGAGCCTCAGGCGGGGCGCCTGTGGGCGACCAGCACCCGGCAGCCGTGTCGGGGGATCATCGTGACGTTGCGCATCCGCGGTGCCTCCGGCTCGGGATCGGTGGCGATCAGGTCGGTGCGGCGCGCGATCGCCTCCAGCACGACGCGTTGCTCGGCCATCGCCAGCGTCGCCCCCAGGCAGCGCCGGATGCCGCCGCCGAACGGGATCCACGTGTAGGTCCCGGGTTTGCCCCCGAGGAACCGCTCGGGGCGGAACTCCTGCGGCCGCGGGTAGACGTCGTCGCGATGATGCAGGCCGAGGATGCTGATCGCGATCGGGGTCCGGGGCGCCAGCACGTGTTCGCCCAGACGCCAGGACCGGGTGACCAGCCGGACGATCATCGGGATCACCGGACGACTGCGCATGCTCTCGTGGATCGTGGCCTCGAGATACTCGGCGCCTTCGAACGCGCGCACCTGCTCGCGCAGCCGTCGATAGGGAGCGGGGTTGCGCAGCAGCCGCTCAACCGTCCACGCCAGCGAATTGGCCGTCGTCTCATGGCCGGCCAGCACCAGTGACATCAGCTCGTCGCGCAGCTCCTGATCGGTGAGCGGCAGACCATCCTCGTCGCGTGCCCGCAGCAGCAGCGAGAGCACGTCGTCGCGGTCATCGCGGCTCGCTTCGCGGCGTCGCTGCGCGATCACTGCATAGATCTGCCGATCGACGATGCGCAGCAGCGCAGCGAGCACGTCCCGGGGCTCCCGGCTGCCGGCGTTGTGCAACTCGATCAGCTGATACAGCGGCGTCGTGGAGGCTGCCAGCAGCCGCCGGATCGTCTGGCGCATGCGGGCCTCAACGCTGCCGCGACGCGGCGCCTGCTCGATCCCGAACACGCCGCGTATGATCACCTCGAGCGTCACCGCCTGCATCCGCGGTGCCAGCGCGAACGGACGGTTGACCGGCCAGCCGTCGATCTCGCGTTCGGCGACCTCGGAGATCATCGCCACGTAGCGCTGCACCGCCTCACCGTGAAACGGCGGCAGCAGCAGCTTGCGCTGACGCAGGTGGCGCGCACCGACCGAGGTCAGCACCGAGTTGGGGCCGAGGATCGGCCGCAGCGGCGACTCGCCGGTCAGTGACGGGGCGTCCTCAGGCTTGGCGCGCATCAACGACTCGAGGTGGTCGGGGTGGCAGGTGACCACAAATCCGTCGCGCCGGGTCGGGATGCGCAGCGTCCACACGTCCCCGAAGCGCCGGTGGTTGCCGAGGCTGAAGCTCATCGGACGGGCGCTGAAGCGCAGGCCCTGGGTCAGCGGCGAGAAATCGGGACCCGGCGGCGTGACGGTCGGCCGCTCACCGTCGGCCGGCCCGGCGGAAGAGGGCGGCGCCTGCCCGGGCGCAGCTTCAACGAGGGGGCGCTGCGCGACAGCGGTCACGGTACGAGACTGTACCGGATGCTGGCCTCAGCGCCTGACCCGATTCGGCGCGTTGAGCTGGGCGTACGCGCGCGCCTCGTGCTGGACGACGTTCAGCAGGTTGCCGAGTGCGACGTTGGCGTCGACCAGGTGCAGGCCCCAGGTGGGGTCGGGGCTTGGGGTCGGGGTCTGCGCGCCGCCCAGCGGGCTGACCTGGAGCACGTTGGCCCCGCCGGCCGACGAGCACTGCGCGCGATAGGCGCCCGGCTCGCTGCTCCATACGGTGTTCGGCATCGGCTGGGTCAGCTTCAGCAGCGAGATCCCGGCCGAGATCAGCGTCCCCGGGGCAAACGGCGCCGACGGGAAGATCGGATCGACGTTGGCGGCGCCGCCTCCGAGCGCCGCCGGGTTGGTGCAGAGCACATGCTCGCCCTCGACCGGGGTGCGGCCGAACAGGCTGTTGGACGGTGGCGCCTGATCGTAGGTGGAAAACGCGATCACGCAGGCCAGCTGCGTGTCTGAGCGGCACGCCGGGATGTGCTTGAAACTGCCGCCCAGGTTCCGGCCGTCCTTGACCAGCACGTTGCCTCCCATCAGGATCGCTGACAGCATCCGCTGGCGCACCGCGGGCTTGGCGTCCACGTCCTTGGCGATCAGCTGCTCGAGCACGAACGAGCCCTGGGAGTGGCCGATGAGCACGAACGGGCGGCCGTCGTTGTCCTGCTTCAGATAGCCGGCGAAGGCCGCACGCACGTCGTTGACCGGGGTGGCCAGCTGCGCCGGCGACTCCTTGTTGCCGCTGTCCAGCGCGGTCACCGTGACCTGGCGGTACATCGGCGCGTATACGCGGCAGTACTGCGAGTAGCGGGCGGCCTGGTAGAGCGCGATCGAGCGCTGCTCGGGATCGACGTGCAGGTTGGCCAGCGTGGTCTTCTGGTCAGAGACCGTCGGGTACACGTAGAAGCAGTCAAACGCCGGTTGCTTGACGCGCCGCGGCTGCAGCACCTTGACGGCATGCAGGGTCGGCGTGTATTGCGTCGTGGACAGTCCCGGGTTGCATGGGTCCGGGAGCTGCCCCGGCTTGCAGAGCCAGACGGTTTTGGCCGAGGCCGGCGCCGCCACCGCGAGGGCCGCGATGCCGAGGGCGAGCAGGATCAAGAGGCGATGCCGTGGCTTCATGAGATCGGTGGACGCCGCTGGGCCCACGGCGCGGCCTGTTCGATCTGGCCGGCCAGTGAGTACAGCACGTCCTCGGCGCCTAACTTACCAATCAGCTGCACGCTGAGGGGCAGTCCGTCAGCACTCAGACCGGCCGGGATCGAGATCGCGGGCTGACCGGTGAGATTCCAGGTGGCGGTGAACGGGGCGAACCGCCCGGCCGTGTTGACCGCCGCCGGGGCGGAGCGGCCGTAGGCACCGTCGGCGGCGATCGAGGTGCGGGCGAGCGTCGGGGTGACCAGCACGTCGAATTCATCCCACAGCGCCATGATCCGGGCACTCGTCGCCGCGCGCCCACGCAGCAGCGAGGCGCGGCGGCGTTTCGGGACCAGATACCGGCCGGCCGCCGCCATCTGACGCGTGCTGGGCTCCAGGAGCGCCGTATCGCTCAGCGTCAGCGATTCCTCGTACACGCTCCGCACCCAGCACTGGGCGAACTCCAGCTGCGCGAAGCCGTAAGCGGGGTCGCGCGGCACGACATCGTGCCCAAGCGTTGAGAGCAACGTGCCGGTGCGCTCCCACGCACCGCGTTGATCGTCGCTGATGCGGCCCAGCTGGCCCGGCGGGAGCTTGCGCGAGACCGCGATCCGCAACGGCGCGGGCGCTACCGCGGCCGCAGCCACGTAGCTGCCCGAGAACGGCGGCGCCGGGGACGGATCGCCGGGCAGCGGGCCGTGCATTACGTCGAGCAGCAGCGCGCTGTCAGCGACGGTGCGGGCCAGCGACCCGTATACCGACAACCCGAGCCATCCGCTGAAACGATCCCCCCCACCCCCGGGCGACACGCGCCCGCGGGTCGGCTTCATTCCCACCAGGCCGCAGTTGGCTGCCGGTATCCGAATCGAGCCCCCGCCGTCTGACGCCGTCGCCGCCGGGACCAGACCGGCGGCCACCGCCGCCGCCGAACCGCCCGAGGATCCCCCGGGGGTCCGCGACGGGTCCCAGGGGTTGCGGGTGATGCCGTTCGCCGCGCTCGCCGTCCACGGGAAGATCATTAGCTCCGGCACGTTGGTGACTCCGATCGGGATCGCACCCGCGGCCCTGAGCCGGCGCACCGCCTCGGCGTCCGCGGTCGCCGGCAGGGCCGGCGCCCGCGAACCTCGGGTCCGGGACTGCCCGGCGAGGTCGATGTCGTCCTTGACCGCCAGCGGAACCCCGCACAGGGCCCCGCTGAGGTCGCTGAGCGCGTCGGCCTCGGCGAGCGCCTGCTCGCTGAGCGTCGTGCGAAACGCGTTCAGCCGCGGGTCCAGCGCCTCGATTCGCGCCAGGAACAGCTCCACCAGCTCACGCGGCCTGAGCTCGCGCGCACGGACCATCGCGGCCAGCGCGGCGGGGCCGGCGAAGGCCAACTCCGGCGGCTCGGTCGCGCTCACCGCAGCGCGAGCACGAGCTCGCGGATCGCGCCGGGATAGCGATAGCCGATGCCGCCGTGGCGTCCGTCGAACAGCTCCAGCGAGTGTTCGACCCCGAGCCTGGCCAGCTCCGCCGAGAACGCCTGCGCGCCCAGGTCCAGGTACCACTCGTCGCTGCGCCCGGCGTCGAGGTAAATCCGGCGCATGCTGCGCAGCGCGTCGGCGTGCCCCGGCGCCATCCGCACCGGGTCGAGCGCCAGCCAGCGGCGCCAGACGTCCTCGCGCAGCCGACCGGTGTCGGTCTCAAACGGCACCAGCGCCTCCCCGGGGCGATCGGGATCGGGCGAATACGCGCACGCGTAACCGTAGATCTCCAACGGCTTGCCGAACCCCTGGAAGTCAAACGCCGGCTGCTCCGCGAGCCGCTGATGAAACACCTCCCAGGAGCCGTCGAACTTGTCGCGCAGCTGGCGCGCGACGGCCGGGAAATCCGGCTGATAACAGCACTCAAACAGCGCGTCGCCGGCATGTGAGGCCAGCGCCCCGAACGCGTCGGGGCGCAGCATCGGCACCACCATCGCGCCGTAGCCCCCCGACGACTTGCCCGACAGGCCGCGATGCTCGCGGTCGGCGCGGGTGGGATAGCGCTCGTCGACGAACGGCACCACCTCGTCGCATAGGTAGTCCAGGTAGCGCCCCGTGCCGATCGAATTCAGGAACTGCGATCCGCCGCGCGAGGTCCAGGCGTCGACCATCACGATCACGGCATCCGGACAGTCCCCAGCAGCGAACATCGCGTCCAACCGCTCGACGAACGTCGGCTCCAAGAACGAGCGTCCGAGCCACATGTCGAGCTGCCCGGTGAAGCCCTGGATGACGTACACCGAGGGGACCGCGGCGCCGCCGGGCTCCACCCCGGGCGGCCGGTAGACGTACAGCGGGCGCTCGGCGGGGTCGCCGAGCGGATTGCCCTTCAGCAGCTCGGATCCCACCACGATCCGGTCAAGTGTTCCGGCCAGGGGACGGTCCCAGGGGGCGCCCGGAGATCCGGTGTGCTCGCGCAATGTCATCGGCTGCACGGTACCTGTCGCGGGCCAACTGTGACTGCCATCACGGGGCTATAGTCGATCCCGCAGTCCACGCGGGGAAGCGTCGATATGACTGATTCAGCGAAGACCAAGCCGCCGAGCGGAATCGATACGCACCCGTCCAGTGGCAACGGTGCCGGCCCGGGCCCTGCCGACGTCGACGCGGTCGAGACCACGGAGTGGCTGGAGGCGCTGGATGCGGTTGTCTCCCAGGACGGTCCCGGTCGCGCGCGCGACCTGCTGACCCGCGTGATCGAGCGTGCCCAGCACGCCGGCACCGGCCCGATCGCCAGCCTCAACACCGCCTATGTCAACACGATCCCGCCCGAGCTCGAGCCGCCGTTCCCCGGCGATGCGGCGGTCGAGCGGCGGCTGCGGTCGATCGTGCGCTGGAACGCGATGGCGATGGTGATCCGGGCCAATAAGGTCTCCTCGGAGCTGGGGGGCCACATCGCGACGTTCCAGTCGCTGGCGACGCTGATGGAGGTCGGCTTCAACCACTTCTGGCACGCCCCGTCGACGGAGCATGGCGGCGACCTCGTCTACTTCCAGGGCCACTCCTCCCCCGGCAACTACGCGCGCGCTTACCTGGAGGGGCGGCTGACCGAACGCCAGTTGGACGGTTTTCGCCAGGAGGTCGACGGCCAGGGCCTGTCCTCGTATCCGCATCCGTGGCTGATGCCCGACTTCTGGCAGTTCCCGACCGTGTCGCTGGGCATCGGCCCGATCACCTCGATCTACCAGGCGCGGTTTTTGAAATACATGCAGGCGCGGGGAATGGTGGACTCGGCCGCCGGTGCGCGCAAGGTGTGGGCGTTCCTCGGCGACGGGGAGATGGACGAGCCGGAGTCGATGGGCTCGATCGGCCTCGCCGGCCGGGAGCACCTGGACAACCTGATCTGGGTGGTCAACTGCAACCTGCAGCGCCTGGACGGCCCGGTGCGCGGCAACGGCAAGATCATCCAGGAGCTGGAGTCTGACTTCCGCGGTGCCGGCTGGAACGTAATCAAGCTGATCTGGGGCAGCCGCTGGGATCCGCTCCTGGCCGCCGACGTCGACGGTGCGCTGGTCAAGGTCATGGAGGACTGCGTCGACGGCGACTACCAGACGTTCAAGTCACGCGACGGGGCGTACGTGCGCGAGCATTTCTTCGGCCGCGACCCGCGCTGCCTGGAGCGGGTCTCGCACATGTCAGATGACGAGATCTGGATGCTCAACCGCGGCGGGCACGACCAGAAGAAGGTCTACGCCGCCTATGACGCGGCGGCCAAGCACACCGGCACGCCGACGGTGATCCTCGCCAAGACGATCAAGGGCTACGGCATGGGGGTCTCCGGTGAGGGCCAGATGGTCACCCACCAGGCCAAGAAGATGACTGAGGCGGCGCTGCTGGCTTTCCGTGACCGCTTCGAGCTGCCGCTGTCCGACGAGCAGGTCCGCGACGCCGAGTACTACACGCCGCCCGAGGGCTCCGCCGAGATGCAGTTCCTACGCGAGCGCCGCGCGGCGCTCGGCGGCAGCATCCCGGTCCGTCGCCGCCAGGCCGAGCCGCTGACCGCTCCGGCCCTGGAGCTGTTCCAGTCACAGCTCGACGGCACCGGCGAGCGCGAGATCTCGACCACGATGGCGTTCGTGCGGGTGCTGGCGGCGCTGCTGCGCGACAAGCAGATCGGGCGCCACGTCGTGCCGATCGTCCCCGACGAGTCACGCACGTTCGGGATGGAGGGCCTGTTCCGCCAGGTCGGCATCTACTCCCCCGTCGGCCAGCTCTACCAGCCCCAGGACTCCGAGCAGCTGATGTTCTACAAGGAGGACGAGCACGGTCAGATCCTCGAGGAGGGGATCACCGAGGCGGGCTCGATCTCCTCGTTCGTGGCCGCCGGGACGTCGTACAGCACGCACGCCGTGCCGATGATCCCGTTCTACATCTACTACTCGATGTTCGGCTACCAGCGGGTCGGCGACCTGGTCTGGGCGGCCGGCGACAGCCGCACGCGCGGCTTCATGCTCGGTGGCACGGCCGGACGCACGACGCTCAACGGCGAGGGCCTCCAGCACGAGGACGGCCACAGCCACCTGCTGTTCTCTGTCGTGCCCAACTGCCGCGCCTATGACCCCGCGTTCGGCTATGAGCTGGCGGTGATCGTCCAGGAGGGCCTGCACCGGATGCTCGAGGTGCAGGAGGACGTCTTCTACTACATCACCCTGATGAACGAGAACTACCAGCATCCGGCAATGCCCGACGGGGCGCGTGACGGGATCCTGCGCGGCATGTATCCGCTGCGCGAGGCATCGAAGCGCACCCGGAAGCCGCTCGTGCAACTGCTGGGCTCGGGCACGATCCTGCGCGAGGTGCTCGCCGCCGCCGACCTGCTGGAGTCTGATTTCGGCGTCCTGGCCGACGTCTGGAGCGTGACCTCGTTCACCGAGCTGCGCCGTGACGGGATCGAGGTCGAGCGCCACAACATGCTGCATCCGGGCGACGAGCCGCGCGCCGCCTACGTCAGCGCGCAGCTCGCCGAGAGCCGCGGCCCGGTGGTCGCCGCCACCGACTACCTCCGCGCCGTCCCGGATCAGATCCGCCAGTGGGTGCCGGGGAGCTACCGGGTGCTCGGCACCGACGGATACGGGCGCAGCGACTTCCGCACGGCGCTGCGGCGCTTCTTCGAGGTCGATCGCCACTACGTCGCGGTGGCCGCGCTGACCGAGCTGGCGCAGGCGGGCACGATCGACCGCCAGCTCGTGGCGGAGGCGATCGCAAAGTACGAGATCGCCGTCGACGCGCCGATGCCGACGACCGTATGAGTGCCGCTGCCTCGCCGGTAGAAGTCCCCGACATCGGCGACTTCGACGAGGTACCGGTGATCGAGGTGCTGGTCGCAGTCGGTGACTCCGTGGCCGCCGAGGACCCGCTGGTCACGCTGGAATCCGACAAGGCGACGATGGACGTGCCCGCGCCGTTCGGCGGCGTGGTGAGCGAGATCGCTGTCAAGGTGGGCGACCGGGTCAAGCAGGGCAGCCCACTGATGACGATCGAAACCGAGGACGACGGCGACGACGGCTCCGGCGACGCGGCCGAACAGGCCGCCGCGGTCGATCGCGGTGCGAAGCCGACGACCATGCCGGCCGAGTCGCTGGAGACGCCGGAGAGTCCGCCCGAGACGCCGGAGAGTCCGCCGGAGACGCAGAAATCGCCGCCCGAGGCCCAGAAATCGCCGCCCGCCGCGGCGGCCAACGGCGGCGAACCCCAGCCTCGCAGCGGCCCGATCTACGCCAGCCCATCGGCGCGACGGCTGGCTCGCGAGCTGGGCGTGACGCTCGAGGGTGTGAACGGAAGCGGTCGCAAGGGCCGGATCACCAGAGACGACGTGCAGGGTCTGGCCGACGGCGACGGCGCTCCACCCGCCCGGCCGGCCGCGCCCACGGGTGCGAGCGGCTTGGACCTGCTCCCCTGGCCGTCGGTTGACTTCGAGAAGTACGGAGAGATCGAGCGCGTACCCCGCTCGCGGATCCAGCGGATCTCAGCGCCGAACCTGGCCCGCAACGGGGTGATGATCCCGCATGTCACCCACAACGACGAGGCCGACATCACCGAACTGGAGGCCTGGCGCAAGCGGCTCAACGAGGAGCACGCCCGCGCGGAGGTCAAGTTCACGATGGTCTCGTTCCTGGTGGCGGCGTGCGTGGCCGCGCTGCAGGAGTTCCCCGACTTCAACTCCTCCCTGGACGGCGAGGAGCTTGTGCTCAAGCGCTACTACAACATCGGCTTCGCCGCCGACACCCCCGGCGGTCTGGTCGTCCCGGTGATCAAGGACGCCGACGCCAAGGGCCTGGTGGCGATCGCTCAGGACCTAACCGCGCTCTCGGGCAGGGCGCGCGAGGGCAAGCTCTCCCCGGCCGAAATGAGCGGCGCGACGTTCACGATCTCGTCGTTGGGCGGGATCGGCGGCACCTCGTTCACGCCGATCATCAACGCGCCCGAGGTGGCCATCCTGGGCGTCACTCGCGCCGCGATGAAGCCGGTCTGGAACGGGAGCGAATTCGTGCCCCGGCTGATGGTGCCGCTGTCTCTGTCCTATGACCACCGCGTGATCGACGGCGCCGCCGCGGCGCGCTTCACCGCGTACCTGGTCAACGTGCTCACCGACCTGCGCCGGGTCCTGTTGTGAGCGAGAGCGCTGAGGTCCGCGTCCCCGACATCGGGGACTTCACCGACGTCCCGGTGATCGAGATCCTCGTTGCCGTCGGCGACGAGGTCGCCCCCGAGGATCCGCTGGTCACGCTGGAATCCGACAAGGCGACGATGGACGTCCCCGCCCCGTCGGCCGGGAAGGTCGCCCAGTTGCGGGTCTCGGTCGGCGACCGGGTCTCGGAGGGCAGCGTGCTGATGACGCTTGAGCCCAATGGCTCGGATCCGTCCGCTGCGCCCCGCGAGAGCGACGCGCAGGTCCTCGCCGAGCCCGCGCCCCCCGCCCCGGTTGCGGCGAGCGGCGACTCCGGCGGAGACCGGGACGCGCAGGTGGTCGTGCTGGGCGGCGGCCCGGGCGGCTATACGGCCGCGTTTCGCGCCGCCGACCTGGGCCTGAAGACGATCCTGGTCGAGCGCTATGAGCGCCTCGGCGGGGTCTGCCTGAACGTCGGCTGCATCCCGTCCAAGGCCCTGCTGCACGCCGCCAAGGTGATCGCCGAGGCCCAGGAGCTGAGCGACCACGGCGTCACGTTTGGCCCACCGAAGATCGACCTGGCGAAACTGGTCGCATTCAAGTCCTCGGTGGTCGACCGGCTCACCGGCGGGCTCGTCGGGCTGGCCAAGCAGCGCAAGGTGGAGGTCGTGCACGGGTCGGCGACGTTCACCGGCCCGTCGACGCTGCGGGTCGGCGAGCGCGAGATCAGCTTCGATAACTGCATCATCGCCGCCGGCTCACAGGCGGCCTCGATTCCGGGGTTGCCCGAGGACCCGCGGATCACAGACTCCACCGACGCGCTCTCCCCGACCGAGGTCCCGGCACGCCTGCTGGTGATCGGGGGGGGAATCATCGGGCTGGAGATGGCCTGTGTCTATGACGCGCTCGGGTCCAAGGTCACCGTGGTCGAGATGCTGCCCCAACTGATGACGGGGGCCGATCCCGACCTGCTGCGCCCCCTGGCCAAACGGATCGGAGCGCGCTATCAGGACGTGCTGCTCGATACGCGCGTCGAGGGCGTCAAGGCTCAGAAGAACGGGCTCAAGGTGGAGATCGGCGGCGTCGGCGCGCGGATCTTCGACTCCGTGCTGGTGGCGGTGGGCCGGACCCCGAACGGGCATGCGATCGACGCCGCCGCCGCGGGGGTCGATGTCGACGAACGGGGGTTCATCGCCGTCGACGCCCAGATGAAGACCAACGTCGACCGGATCTACGCGATCGGTGACATCGTCGGTGGGCCGATGCTGGCCCACAAGGCGACCCACGAGGCCAAGGTCGCGGCCGAGGTGATCGCCGGTATCGACGTCAGCTTTGACGCGCGCACGATCCCGTCGGTCGCCTATACCGATCCCGAGGTGGCCTGGATGGGGCTGACCGAGACCGCGGCGGGGGAGCACGAAGTCGAGTACGAGAAGTTCACGTTCCCCTGGGCGGCGTCGGGACGGGCGCTGGGGCTCGGCAGGTCCGAGGGCCTGACCAAGCTGCTGGTGGAGCCCGGGTCCCAGCGCGTGCTGGGCTGCGGGATCGTCGGGGTGGGCGCCGGCGATCTGATCTCTGAAGCGGTGCTGGCGCTCGAGATGGGCGCCGACGCACAGGACATCGCGCTCACCGTGCACCCCCACCCCACGCTGTCTGAGACGTTCGCGTTCGCCGGCGAGATGGCCGACGGGTCGATCACCGACCTGCTGCCGCCGAAAGCTCGCGCTGAGCGCTGAGCGAGACGTGTGGGATCTGAGCGACCGCCTGGGTCGCTGGATTGCATCACGTCGGCGCGGGACGCCGCGTCAGCGCTGACGACGGCGCCGGAGCAGCAGCACGAACGCTGCCGCCGCGCCTGCGCCCGCGGCGGCCGCCGTCCGGGAGCGCGAGCGGACCCCGCCGCCGTCGGCATCCCCGGCCCCATCACCGCGGCCAGCCGGCATCGCGAACTCCTCGGCGGCCAGCACGTCGTGGGGCTCGGCGATCCCGCTCGGATCCTCGGGTAGCGACACCGGCCCGTGGCGCAGCCCCGGATCACGCGCCGGCACGATGAACTCCTCGGCGGCCAGCACGTCATGGGCCTCGTCGCGGTGCAGACCGGGGTCAGGTGCGGGCATGACGAATTCCTCGGCCGCCAGCACGTCGTGAGCCCGGTCCTGCCCCGGGTGTTTGCGGTCTGGCATCGCACCCCGATCATCCCAAATCCGGGCGCCGCGCATAGAGAAACCTCGAGGCCACACACCGCAACCCTGATAATCTCAGTGTCCGAGGCTGAGATCCCAAGACGGTCGACCTCGCCCAGTGGTATCCTTTGACTTATGATTGGTAAGCACCTATTGAAAGTGAAAACTTGATGAGCCGCCTACTTCTGGTCCCGCTGGAGGACGTCGTCGTCTTCCCGGGCATGTCGCTCACGCTGGCCATCGAAGCCGGCGACGAGGAGCGTGTCCTGCTCGTGCCCAAACACGAGTCTGAATTTGCGGCCGTTGGCACGGTCGCTGAGATCACCGACAAGGTCCGCCTCCCCGGTGGTGGGCGCGCGTTCGCCCTTCAGGGGCTGCACCGTGGCGTCGCCGGCGCCGCCCAGACGATGCCCGACGGTCGCCTGTTCGTCGAGGTCGACGAGCAACCCGACGCCGTCCCGGTCGACGGCCGGACCCGCAACCTGGAGCGTGAGTACCGCGCGCTGGTCGAGGAGATCCTCGAGGTCCGCGGCGATGACGGCCGCATCTCGGCATTCCTGCGCTCGATCTCGGAGCCGGGCACCCTGGCCGACACGTCCGGCTACTCGCCGGACATCAACTACGAGCAGAAGGTCAAGCTGCTGCAGACGGTCGACGTGACCGAGCGCCTCGAGCTCGCGCTCGGCTACCAGCGCGAGCGCCTCGCCGAGCTGCAGGTTCGTAAGCGGATCCGCGATGACGTGGAGTCCGGCGCCGAGAAGCAACAGCGCGAGTACTTCCTACGCAAGCAGATGGACTCGATCCGCAAGGAGCTCGACGAGGACGACGCCTCGGTCGTGGAGGAGTACCGCACCAAGATCGAGGAGGCTGGGATGCAGCCGCCCGCTCGGGAACAAGCCGACAAGGAGCTCGGCCGCCTCGAGCGGATGGGTGAGCAGAGCGCCGAGTCCAGCATGATCCGGTCCTATCTGGACTGGTTGATCGCGGTGCCGTGGTCCGAGAACTCCGAGGAGAAGCTCGACCCCGTTCACGCACGGGAGGTCCTCGACGAGGATCACGCCGGCCTGGAGGACGTCAAGGACCGGATCGTCGAGTACATCGCGGTCAAGAAGCTGCGCGTTGACCGTGGGATCACCGAGGACAAGCGCTCCGGCGCGATCCTCACCCTGATCGGGCCGCCCGGTACCGGCAAGACGTCGATCGGAGAGTCGATCGCCCGTGCCACCGGTCGCAAGTTCGTGCGCATGTCGCTGGGCGGCGTGCGCGACGAGGCCGAGATCCGCGGCCACCGGCGCACCTACATCGGCGCGCTGCCCGGCCGTTTAGTCCGCGCCCTGCGGGACGCCGGCACGATGAACCCGGTGATCATGCTCGACGAGGTCGACAAGGTCGGCGGCGACTGGCGCGGTGACCCGTCGGCGGCGCTGCTCGAGGTGCTCGATCCGGCGCAGAATCACTCGTTCCGCGACCACTACCTCGATCTCGAGCCGCGGAACCGCCAGGATCTGGACGACGT
>JBPCPC010000324.1:0-3415 GCA_050999585.1 Solirubrobacteraceae bacterium
GCCAGCTCAGCAGCGAGCCGCTCAGCGGCGTCGGGCACCTGCGCGGCCACCACGCCACCCCCGTTCGATGAGTCACGAAAAGCATCCCAAACGTGACTCTACGCGCCCGCTCAGACGGAACCTCAGGCTCGGCGGCGCCTCTTTGCGGTGGTTAACATCTGGTTGCCATGCACCCGCCTCCTCCGCGGGCCTCGCTCGCCGTCGTTGTCTTGGTCGTGGCCGCAGCACTGGGTGTGTGTGCGGTGGCTGCGTCCGTCATGGCCCCCATTGCACTCGGCTGGGTCGCTGCGTGGGTGCTCGCCGGCGGCGGGCTAGTGGTGCTGCTCGGCTCTCTGTTCGCTCTATGGTTGATTCAGCGGCGACGAGATCGCGCCTTGTGGTAGAGGTGCCATGCCCTTTCGGTCTTACTCGCACTCAGGTCGGCCCTGTTCGGTCAGAGCCTCGGGGCCCACAGCCGACGCCTGGCGAAAGACCCCGTCGACGAGCTGCTCGCCGCAGCGTTTAACGAACGGCCCTCAGCGAATCGGATCACGTTTTGTCCACTTCCGTGATTATTTAGCCAGGTCGGAGGTCGCGAGGTCGACGGCCGGTCACAAAATCAGGGCCTGGATCGTAGAGGTGGGTGGCGATGCCAGAGCGTTTGGATGAAGAGCTGTTGCGCAGCCGGGTCGCGGATGATTTCGGACGCTTCTATGAGCGGCATGTCGGGGCGGGGACGGCGTTTGTGGGCGGCCGGGTCAGCGATCCGGAGTTGGTGTTCGATCTGGTGTCGGAGACGTTTGCTCGCGCGCTGGAGCGCCGCGCGCACTTTGACCCGGAGCGGGGCGTCGCTGTCGGGTGGCTGTTGGCGATCACACGCAACCTGCTGATCGACGCTGCGCGGCGGCGCGTCGTGGCAGCCGATGCGCGGGCGCGTCTGGCGATGGCGCCGGTCGCGCTTGATGATGAGCAGCTCGAGCGCGTCGCTGAGCGTGCGCGGGCTGACTTGGCGTCGACGTTGGTTGGCCTGCCAGCAGATCAGCGCGACGCGGTGGTGCGCCACTTCGTGCTCGATCAGACCTATCCCGAGATTGCTGCCGAGCTGCGGTGCTCTGAGCAGGTGGTGCGCAAGCGGGTTTCGCGCGGCTGACGTCGTTGCGAGCGAACTTGGAGGCGAGGCATGACCGACCCGTTTGACATCTTGCGCGGCGAGCTGGTCAAGGCCGCCGCCCGCGCGCAGCCCAGCCCCGCGGGCCGGCGCTGGGCGTGGATGCGCAGGCGACCGCATGGAGTGGCGGTGGTCCTGGCGGCGCTAGTGGTGTGCGGCAGCGCCGCGGCGGCGGTGGTGTCGCTGACCGCCGGCCCGTCGCAGCCGCTCAGCGGTCGGGTACCGGGCCGAGTGACCCCGTTGCGCGGAGAGGGTCCGATATCGGTCGCCGGGCACCCATACCGCATCTGGGTGACCCCGAACCTCTCAACCGGTTCGGCGGGGTGGGCGGTCTGGACCGCGTACTCAGGCCCGCCGTTCGCTGGTGGCGGCGGTGGCGGCGGGGGCTACCCAACAGCGACTTCCCCGGTCTTTCAGGGCGGCGGCGTCTTGCCGTGGAATCCCCCCAGCGGCGCCAAGCCCAAGGGGGACTCGATCGGATTTGTGGTCACCGGCCCACAGGTCGCGGCGGTACGCATCGGCAAGCGCACGATCCGGACGTTTACTTCTTCGCTGCTTCCCGCCGGAGACCGGGCGGCGGTGTTCTTTCTCGCGGCCCGCGCGCCCACGCCCTCGGTTGGCTGGCGGCCGGGACAAGCGATCAAATCCCATCAGCGCGTTCCAACAGCGCCTGGGCCCGGCTCCCGGGCGCGGTCGATATCGATTCCCACCACGGCGCTGCTGGCGCTTGATGCCACCGGCCATGTGATCCCCACGGCGTTTCCTACTGCGGGCTCGGGGTTCGTGCGCGGCTGGTCGTTTTGGCAGGCACCGAGCGCTGTCACCCCCAAGATCCACGAGCCGTCCTACCACGGCGGGACCCGGCCCCGCCCCGGTGTCTGCCAGCTTGGCCAGCACGGCCTGCCGGAACTGACCGCGGAATGGGGCTCGATGATGACCAGCCTCCCAACCGTCAAAGACTACGTCGGCGAGCTCTTTCTGTCATGCGTGTCCACCGAGTACTACCTGCACGGCTGGCCGATAACCGCCGCGGTCCTGCTCGACGCGGGCCATCCCGGCGCCGAGCTCAGACCAATCCCCGGTGCACGCCCAGTGCCAGGGCACCCCGACGTCGTCGACTTCGCCGAAGCGAGCCTGAGCGCACAGCGCGTCGGCAACGCATGGCTGATCGTCCACGGCGGCTCCGGGACGACGCAGCGCATACGGGTGCTGCAAGCCCTGCACATCACCAAACTGGACCTCAACAAGCGATGACCGGTCAACAGGCCGGACCGCGGCTCGCTCGTCAAACGTGCGGCCTGTAGCTCAGTCTGGTAGGTCAGCTCGGCCGGGCCGTCGTGACCCCAGGACACTCTCTGGGTGAGACGTTCGGTTTTGCGACAGCGTTTTGCGACAGTCGGCGGTCAGTGTTTTAGGACCGACCGGCGGCCGGCGCTGACAGTCTCGCTACGGTCGATTACGAGACGTCCAACCGGACACCATCTCCGCGCCGCTGGGACGGCGCGTTAGCGTGACGGCCGCGTGAAGGTCCGTGAGATCATCAAGCTCATCGAGGACGACGGCTGGCGCCAGGTGCGCCAGACCGGCAGCCACCGCCACTACCGTCACCCGGCCAAGCCGGGGACGGTCACCGTGGCCGGCAAGTCCTCTGACGAGCTGCACCCCAAGACCCAAGCGAGCATCCTGACCCAAGCCGGGCTGAGACGATGAGCGACACCGACCGCTACCTGATCCTCGTCGAGGGCGCCCCGTCGTCTAACTACTCGGCTTGGTCGCCCGATCTCATCGGCTGCGTCGCCACCGGTGACACGATCGAGCAGTGTGTCTCGGTGATGCGCGAGGCGATCACCGGCCACCTGGCCGTGATGCGCGAGCACGGCGACGCGATTCCTGAGCCCACCGGGCCCGGCGTCTACATCGAGCAGCACGCCGTCGCGGCCGCCTGACAGCGAGCGTCCGGTCTTTGCTCAAAGGCCTCATCGAGCGGGCCGGCGAGCTGCCAGGCACCCTCCGGCATCTGGTCAGTCATCACGCCCCTCCTGCTCGTTGAGTCACGAAAAGTAGGGTCGGCGGGAGGCTTCCGCGTCCGCGCGGCGCGTGCTGGCCCGACTGGTCTTGGTTGCCTCCCGCCGACCCTACAAAACGTGATCGTATTCAGCGCTACAGGCTTGCCTATGAGGTCACGAAGCGGCGGTGGCTGAGTAGGTGACCGTGAGCGTCGTGGAGCCGAACTGCGGCACGATGCAAGTCCGGTGACGCTTGACCTCC